>JASHRJ010000005.1 GCA_030037395.1 Thermoplasmata archaeon | reverse complement strand
CACGAGCGTGGCCAAGCCGCCGAGGACCGTCGCGACGGCGACCGCGAGCGCGACCCCGCCTGCGCGAGTGCCGATCCGCCGCCGACGTTGCAAGCCGTCCATCCCGGGGGGCCGCTCTCCGCGGGGAGGGCGACAGGGCGTATAGCCCCTTGCGCTCGGGCGCTCGCGTCTCAGGCGTAGATCCCGCTGGGCCGCCGCCACCAGTACGTGAGGATCGCCGCGACGACCGCCACCCGTGCGTAGATCGACAGCCCCATCATCCACGAAGTGACGTTCAGCGAGTACGCGCCCGCTTGGAAAACCGTGACCACCTCGTTACCGGAGAACCCGAGCTGGCCGACGATCCACGGGGCCAGCGGCTCGTGGAAGCCGAAGATCAGGTCGCCCATGAAGAAGTAGCCGAGGTCGTTCATCAGCGAGACGAGGAGGCCGAGGCTCGTGGCGAGCGGCCACGCCTCGACTCCTTCGAAGACGATCAACACCCCGAACGGCGCCATGTAGGCCAGGACGAGCCAGACGCTGTAGCTGGGGACGCTCTTCGAGTAGAGGTCAATCCAGTTGATCAGGACCAAACCGTAGAAGGCGGAGAAGAACAGCAGCTTCAGGATCTCGAACTGGCGGGGGTCGTGGGGCCGGAGGCCCGCGACGACCGTCTCCAGGCCGTTGACCAGCAGGATCACTCCGACGACCACCGCGAAGGCGAGGATCGCCGGACCCTCGAAGGCGAGCGCGGCGACGACGAGCACGATGATGATCGCCCCGGTCGCGACCGAGGCCTGACGAAGCCAGGACGGCACGTTGCCCCCGAGCCCCTCGAAGATCCGGGCGAGCCCCTGCGCCGCGAGGGCGATCGCGAGGAGGAAGACGGCGACCCGCTCCGCGGGACCGGGAAAGAACACCGCGGCCGCCCCGATGGCGACCGCGATGGCGCCGATCCCGAGCAGGCCCAGCTCCCGGAGTGCCGCGCGCCCCCACCTAGGCAACCCCCAGCGGCGGAGCCCGCCCTGGAACAGGCGGCCGCCCGCCACGAGGCTCCGCGCGGAGTTGAGGGCCACCGCCCCGCCGAGGAGCAACAGGAGGCCGGAGACCGAGAGCGCCGGCCGCGCGAGGACGATCACCGAGACGATCGTGGAGACTAGCCCTACCGCGATCAGCGCGACGCGCTCGGCGTCGTCCCAGGCGGAGGACGGGCGGGCACCGTCGGCCGCCCCGTCGTCGCGGTCGGACGTAGCGCCCCCGACCCGGAACATCGCGGGGCTCGGATTAGCCGTTACGTCCGCCGACTCCGACGTGGCACGGAGGGTGGCGTCCGGGTTCGGGCTACGTTAAGGGCAGGGGCCGAGGTACGCCCCCCGCCCCGTCGGGGGCGTTTGTTCCGGCCGTGGTCAGCTACAAGTGGATCGTCCTGTCGAACACCACCCTGGGGGCGCTGCTCGCCTCGCTGGACGGCACGATCGTCCTGATCTCGCTGCCGGTGATCTTCAAAGGTCTCGGGGTCGACCCGTTCCTTCCGTCGAACTTCCCGGTCCTGATCTGGCTCCTGCTCGGCTACGGCGTGGTCACCGCGACGCTGCTCGTCACGTGCGGTCGCCTCTCGGACATGTGGGGTCGCACCCGCATGTACAACCTCGGATTCGCGATCTTCTCGACCGGCTCGCTGTTCCTCTTCGTCGAGCCGTGGTACGGCACGACCGGCGCTTGGGCTCTGGTCGGATTCCGGCTCATCCAAGCGGTCGGGGCGTCGTTCCTGTTCGCCAACTCCGCGGCCCTGCTCACCGACGCGTTTCCCCCGGAGGAGCGCGGGAAGGCGATGGGGATCAACATGGTCGCCTTCATCGGCGGATCCCTCGTGGGGCTGGTGGTCGGCGGCGTCCTCGCCGCGATCCCGGACCTGCACTTCGCCGGGATCGTCCTGCCGACCTGGCGGATCATCTTCCTGGTCAGCGTGCCGGTCGGCGTCGTGGGCACGGTCTGGGCGTACGCCCGCCTGCGCGAGATCTCGACCCGGCGGGAGCACCAGCGCATCGACTACGTCGGCAACGTCACGTTCGCCGCCGGGCTGACCCTGGTGCTGGTCGCCCTGACCTACGGCCTGCTGCCGTACGGCGCGTCGCCCACGGGCTGGGCGAGCCCCTGGGTGCTCGCGGGCCTGGTCGCCGGGGTCGCCCTGCTCGGCGCGTTCCTCGCGGTCGAGCTCCGGGTGTCGGATCCGATGTTCCGGCTCCAGCTGTTCCGGGTCCGGGCGTTCGCCGCCGGCAACGTCGCGGCGCTGCTCGGCTCGATCGCGCGGGGCGGGATGATGCTCCTGCTCGTCGTTTGGTTCCAGGGGATCTGGCTCCCGCTGCACGGCTACGCGTACTCGCAGGTCCCTCTTTGGGCGGGGATCCTCATGATGCCGATGATCGCCGGGTTCCTCACGGCGGGCCCGGTGAGCGGCTGGCTCTCGGACCGTCAGGGGCCAAGGCTCCTTGCGACCGTGGGCATGGCCATCGCCTCGGCGACGTTCTTCCTGCTCGCGCTGCTCCCACTGAACTTCGCGTACTGGGAGATGGGCGCGCTCCTGTACGTCCAGGGGTGCGGGATGGGGATGTTCGCGGCCCCGAACTCGGCCTCCGTGATGAACTCCGTCCCGCCCGAGAACCGGGGCGCCGCCTCGGGGATGCTCGCCACCCTCCAGAACACCGGCCAGCAACTTTCGATGGCGCTGTTCTTCACGATCGTGATCGTCGGGCTCTCCAGCGGCCTCAGCGGCTCGGTCGGCCAGGCGCTCACCTCCGCCAGCGTCGGTTCGCCGGACTCGGGGATCCTCAGCACCCTGGTCGCGACGAACCCGACCGGGGCGCTGTTCGGCGCCTTTCTCGGGGAGAACCCTATGCAGACGCTGCTCGCGGCGGCGGCGACCGTGCCGGGTTGGGTCCTGCCCTCCTCCGCCGCGACCCAGGCGCTGCTCGCTCCGCACTTCTTCGCGAGCGCCATCGGCCCGGCGTTCCATAACGCGCTGGCCGAGGCGTTCCTCTTCGCCGGCGCGGTCACCGGCATCGGGGCGGTCGTCTCGGCCGCCCGCGGTCAGCGCTACATCCACGGGCAGGCAGAGCCGGCGCCCCGCCGGGAACGTTCGGAAACCGGCGCGGCGGGGGCGCCGGGGCTCGTCGCTCGGCGGTAACGCGAGCCGCGGGTCGTGGGGTCCTGGGCACGAGAGGGGGTGGCCCCGCGGAGGAGCCTTCGGGACGGCCCGGGTTCGCGCTCCCCCGACGACCCTCGGCCTCGGTGTGAGGCATAAATAGGGCCGGCCGCTCGCAGGTTTCCACTACCAGGCGGATGGGATGAGCGGTTCCGACGTCTCGTGGAGGCCCCCGCCCCATGTCCGGCGGACGCGCAGCTCCTCCGTCCGAAGGGTCGGGCGGCGGGCGTCGCTCGCGCTCGCCGTCGGGATCGCGGCGATGGTCTTGGGCGGCGGGTACGCTGTCGGGGCGTTCATCCTCGGCAGCTTCCTCTCCACCCCCTCGCAGATCTCTGCGGCCGGCGTCCCTCAAGCGCCGCCCGGCGTCAGCGCCGCACTGGCCGAGGCGCAGATCGTCAACGCGACCACGGTGCCCGCGACCGGAGCCTGTACCGCCTCGAACGTCGGCACCCAACCCACGCCGACCGCGCTGACGAACGACAGCTCGACCGGCATCTGCCTGAGCACGAATGCGACCGGGTTCGCCGCGGGGGACCTGATGTACATCCTCGAGGTCACGTTCAACCACACCGCCGCGGTCTCGACCGAGTTCGAAGCCCAGATCGCGATCGACATGACCCCCTCCTCGCACGACGTGTTCGTCTCGTCGTTCGTCAAGACCAGCGCGAACATCACCGTCTCGGAGAGCGCGATCTTCGCCGTCGACATGATCGAGTCCGGCGACACGGGTGTCGTCTCTTTCAGCGTCCTGATCACCGAGCTGTAAGCCTCCCGCGATCCCCCTTGGGCCGCCCGGTCCGGGCCGTTCAGGGACGGGCGAGGCCGACACTCGCCCGGCCTTTGGAATAGGTATATATCCCTACCAATGCGTATTCGAGACCGCGAGGGGACCGCTGCGCGCGGAGCCTTCGCGGGGGGAGTCGCCGCGGTGGAGCGCCCGCACGGGAACGGTCCGCTGCGCCGCCGTTCGCCGGCCCTTGCGCCCGCGATAGGAAGCTCCCTCGATCTCGCCAACCCCGCCCGGGACGACGGTTGGCGCCGGCCGCGGCCTGCCCACGAGGGGCGGGCTGACGGGTCGGCGGCGTCGTTCGGCGGGGGCCCGTGCTGCTGAGTCCCCTCGAGCTGTTCGAGCTGGCGGCCGCCGCCGGCGGCTGCGCCGTCGGCGCTTGGGCGGCCTGCCAGCGCCTCTACGTCCCCGTCCCGCCGAACCGCGCGCTGATCCTGTTCGGCCGGCGCGCGCTCCGGCAGGCCCGGGCACCGGAGTCGGGCGCCGCCCTGCTCGAGGCCCGGGCGCCTCGGGTGGTGGTGGGCGGCGGGGTCGTGCTCGCCCCGTGGAACAAGGCGTTCGCCTACCTCTCGCTCGCCCCGATCGACGTGGAGGCGACCGTGCGCGCCGTGCACGGGGTCGAGGGCGGAAGCGCCGTCGGATGGGAGGTCACCCTCGCGGTCCAGGCCAAGATCCCAACGGAGCCGGCCGCGCTCCGGGCCGCGGCGGAGAACCTCTTCGGCCTGAGCGCCCCCGAGGTCGCCCTGGTCGTTCGCCGCGCGGTGGAGGGCTCGGTCCCCCTCGTCCTTTCCCGGCTCGGGCCCGACGAGGCGGAACCGGATTGGGACCGCCTCGCCTCCGAGATCCAGGCGACCGTCGCGCCCGAGCTTGTGCCTTCGGGGCTGGTGGTCCGCTCGGTCGCCGTCCTCGAGCTCCGCCGCATCGCCCCGGGGCCGAGCCCGCCGCCCCGCGGTGACGCGCGGGCCCGGGACGGCAAGGGCTCCGGCACTCGGACCGCGGCCGAGGAGCTGGACGGCCGGCTCGCCCGCATCGAGCGCGGCCTCGAGGCGATGGCCGTGCGGGTCGAGCGCTGGGGCCGGGACGCGCCGGCTCGGCTCGCCCGCCCGCTGCCGCAGCTCCCTCGGGAGCTCGGGCCGGGGCCGGCGCCGCTTTACGATTCGATGGAGGAAGGGCCCCCTCCCCGCAAGGCCCCGGCGCTCGCGCTGGGTCGGGCGGGGGGAGAGCCTCCGACCTCGTCGGATGAGGAAACCTCGAGGTAGGAACCATGTGTCCGGCAGCAATTTTGGGGGACCGAGCGTGCGGCAAGACGACGTTCCTGGGCCTGCTCTACGCGGCCCAGGTCAAGTACGGGACGCGGGTCGCGGACTCGTTCCGCTTCCACGCCCCGCTGCAGTCGCTGCGGCTGATGAGCCAGGTGTACGAGAGCATGAAGGACGCCCGGTTCCCGGGCGCCACGCTCAAGGACGAGATGACGGAGATCGGCTTCGTCTTCGGCTACCGTAAGGCGCTGAGCGGGCGCCTCCCGACCGCGCTGAAGGAGAAGAACTGGGTGAACCCGTTCGCGAAGCTCCAGTTCGCCGCCTACGACGTCTCGGGCGAGGACGTCCAGGAGTTCATCGAGACCGGCGTCGCGGCGAGCCCGATCATCCAGCAGCTCCTGAAGAGCCACGTCGTGGTCATCCTGGTCGACTGCTCGAAGATGACCACCGAGATCGACAGCGCGGTGTTCCGCCAGATGCTCAAGTACGACAGCGAGGTCGCCTCGCTCCTCGTCTCGCTGCAGACCTACAAGAAGCAGGAGTTCAGCCGCATGAAGACGCAGGGGCTCAGCGTCGGCAGCCCGGTGATCTACCCGGCGATCGTGCTCTCGAAGTTCGACAGCGTGCGGGACGAGGTCCTCGTCAAGCTCGGCCTGCACCGCGGCGTTCCGCCCGGCGAGCAGAAGCGCCGGCGCAAGGAGTACGCCGAGGCGCTGCTGCGCGTGTTCATGCCGCAGACGCTCTCCCAGATCCGCGGCGGCAAGGTCGCCGGCGTCAACTTCGACCAGGGCGCCTACTTCTTCAGCTGGGTCCGGACCGAGACGGCGGAGGCCGGCATGCAGCCGGTCGGGGCCCCGCGGATCGTCCGCAAGGGGTTCTCGGCCGACGGCGGGGCGGAGCCGGACTTCTCCTACGAGGACTACGTGAGCTTCATCGAGCACTTCCGTGACGTCGCGAACAAGGTCCCGGACGAGATCGTCGAGCAGGCGACCCTCCAGACCGAGCCGGCCGCGGCGGCGGCGTAGCGCCGCCGCCTCCGAGCCGCACGGGAGGCGACAGGCGATGGACGGCCCCGACGCGATCGTGCTCGAGCACTGGATCTACGGCGCGACCCCCGAGAAGGGGTACTGCACGAAGGCCGAGTCGCTCGGCCTCAACGGACCGCTGTACATGCGCTACCTCGAGAACCACTTCACCCCGGTCCGCGTGGAGAAGACCGCGAACGGCACGACGGTGATCGACGCCCGGATGATCCATCCGGCGCCGGCGAACGACGAGGTGCTCCTTTCGGTGCTCGAGCGGGGCACGGCGGACGAGTACAACCGCCCCACGATCCAGAACCACACCGTGGTCCTGCCGGCCTCCCAGCTGCGCGCCGGGCGGCTCTCCCTCGCCGACGCGGAGGCCGCGGTCATCACCTTCGACCGCAAGTACCCGAAGGCGGCCGGGCGGGTCGATCCGCTGACGGTGGGCGCGCGGACCCCCGAGAACCTGGCCGAGTCGCCGGCCGCGGGGCTCCGTCGTCTCATCACGCGGGCCGCCGTCGACACGCTCGCGAGCCGGCTCCTGGGCGGCGAGAACGGCCGGACGCTGCTGCTTTGCCGCGGCAGCACCCACCAGTACCGCAACGAGCTGCTGTACCGGCTCGTCGAGCTGTTCGCCTCCGGCCCGGAGCTCCCGCCGTTCACCGCGATCAGCGACGCGCCGACGCTGAGCGCGATGAACCACTTCCGGCTCGCGATCAGCGCCCGGGGCGTCCGGGCCGACGGGACCTGGACCCTGCTCGACGCCAGCCTCGACCGGGCCGCGCTGCCCCCGATCCGGGGCCGGCCGGCCGTCTACTCGCGGATCGCGGAGGCGTTCGCCTAGAGCGGCCGGCGGCCGCCGGGCGCCCGGGCCGCCCGCGCCGCCGGCACCGAGGGCCGTGGCGATGACGTCCGCGCTGATCGTGGGCAGCCCGGGGTCGGGCCGAACGACGTTCGTCGGCCTGCTCTACACCGCCGTCGTGCGGTTCGGTACCGAGGAGGCGGACCAGTTCCGCTTCACCGCCGAGCGCGAGTCGATCCGGCGGCTCGAGGCGATCTACGGCGCCCTCGGCGCGGGCCGGTTCCCCGCCGGCGACCTCCTGCGCGAGGAGGAGCCGCTGCGGTTCGTCTTTGGCTACCGGCGCACCGCCTTCGGCCGCTGGGGCCGGGGCGGGAGAGCCGGGGCGCCCGAGTTCGACACCGTGCCGGTCCATGTCGGCGCGATCCCGGCGGCCGAGGTCGCCGAGATCCGCCAGCACGCGCCGGTGCTCGACGAGGCGACCCGCCGCCTGCTGCGGAGCACGGTGGTGATCGCCCTGGTGAACTCGGCGAGCCTCCTCCCGTACGGCGGCGTCCCGGACCCGCTGCCGCTCGTGCGGTACGACCGCGAGCTCGCCCAGACCCTCGAGACCGTCTCGGGGTTCCTCGCGCTGGAGCGACGCAAGAAGGCCCGCCAGCTCCATCCGTTGTTCCTCCTGACCCAGTTCGATCGCATCCGGCCCGATGTCCTCGCGGCGCTGGAGGCCCGGTCGGGAGAGCCGTCGACCTGGTCGACGCCCGACCGCGAACGGTTCGGGGAGCGGCTGCTGGACGCCTACCTGCCCGAGACCGCGAAGTTCCTGGCCGAGGGTCAAAGGACCGGCACGGTGTCGCTCCCCGCGTCGTGGTTCTTCAGCCGGCTCGCGACCGAGGAGGGCGGCGCCGGCGGGGTCCGGATCCGCCGGCGCTCCCGCCTGCCTTCCGCCGGCTGGGAGCCGGAGTATCCGTACGAGGAGTACCGGGCGCTGCTGCTGGAGCTCGGCAACCTCGCGCACGACGCGCCCACGGTGGCCGCGGCGTAGTCCACCGCGGCCGTCTGTACCGCGCAGCAGGACACGAGAGTTCCGCGGCCGAACGCCCGCGCCGTCGGGCCTGGGCACCCGGGCGCTTCGGCGAGGCGGGTCCAACGCAGCCGGCCGACCCTAGCGGTCCAGCGGACGGCGCCGCGCGGCCGGCCTCCGGACGCCGCTTAAGCGGTGCCCGGCGCTCGCGGTACCGTGCGGGCAGATGGGAGCTCAGCCTCCCGTACGGAAGCGGCAGTCTACCTGGTCGGTGGCCTCGCCCTGTTCCTGTATGGGGTCCAGTCGCTGGCGACGACGGCGATCAGCGTCCACGACCGCCTGCTCCCCGGACCGTCGACCGCCCCGGCGTGGATGTGGGAGGACTGGGGGCTGCGGCTTGGGGTCGGGGGTCTGTTCGTCCTCGCGGGCGTTTACCTGCTCGGGCGGGCGTCGTGGGGACGGGACTGACCGATCGGCCCCCCCGACGAGTCCTATCCCGACGGGCTAGGGGGAGCGATGTAGGTTCGGTACGGCGCGGTGCGCTGGCCGTGGTAGAGCCGGAGCACCGCTCGGGAGAACCCGATCATCAACCCGAAGCTGAACAGGTACAGGGCGCCCACGAACAGCACCACGCTGATGAACAGCGGGGCGGCAACATTGGGCACGGGCTGGAACGGTAGGAAGACGGAGTACCCCTTCAGGAAAAAGTCCTCCAGGACCCATCGAACCACCCAGATGAACAGCCGCCATGCCCAGACGGGGGCTCGCCCCTGGACCATCCAGATCCGTTCCGCGAGACGCCGAACGACGACCCGGTTCATGCCCATGCGCATGCCTGCGGTGTGCCCCGCGTAGGCGACCAGGAACGGGATCCCGAACCACCCGACGATGGCGATCACCGTTTCGGCGCTCGCCGTGGAGTTCGGCCCGTAGTTCGCGCTTACCCACGCGTAGACCGTGGTGAACCAGACCCAGACGCCCAGACAGACGTACAGGAGAATGTGCGCCCGGAGCCCCCATTGGCCCAGGACCTCTCCGGCGCGGAGCGCGTGGCCCCAGTAGGCGCCGTACAGCACAAGGACGACCAGGAGGATCACGTCCTCCCACGAGATCCGGATCAGGCCCCGGCTGACGACGGGGCCGGTCGCGGTCGCGTAGACCTGACCGAGCATCGCGAGGTCGAGCGACACGGCTAGGGCGCGGGCAGAACCTCGCGATACTTAGACCTGCCCGAAGCGCAACGATCCCTCTCGCGGGCACGCCCGGCGTCGGGGCCGGTCCTGCTCCCTCCCGCGGTCAAGCGATGGCCCGGGCGACGCCCCGGCTAGGGCGGCCTAGCCGCCCGCGCCATCGCGCTCGGCGACGTATCGGAACTCCGAAGGAGAACTCCCCTCCCGCCGCACGGTCCACCCCTCGAACCGCCAGACGTCCGTCCCGGGCCGAGCGGGTCCCTCCTCCCCGACGGCCGCGGCGAGCTCGGCCTCCAGGTACTCGTGGTCGGTGGCCACCTCGGGGGCGATCCTTCCCCGCTGGAGGAGCGTGGCAAGCAGGGGCAAGCCCGCGGGCCGGCCGCGCCAGCGGACCGCGAGGAACCCCTTGCGGAAGTCCGCGCTGCCGAGGAGGAGCGCGCGCAGCGTCTCGTAGGCCGCCCGCCCGCGGTACTCCTTCGGAGGCGAGTCGAGATGACGTCGCTCTCGACGCCGGGCCTCCACGTGGCGCTCCCAGGCTGCCGGCGCCAGGGTCTGCGCGTCCCAGATCGAGCTGCCTTCCTCCTCGCCCGTGAACTCGTCGGGCGGCTCCGCTCCCTCCGGGCCGGCGGGTTCGCCCGCCGCCCTCGCGCGGGCGGCCGGCCGTCGGCCGGCGGCGACCGGAGC
>JASHRJ010000036.1 GCA_030037395.1 Thermoplasmata archaeon | reverse complement strand
GACCGCGCGGCGCGCCTGTGCGAACTGCCACGCCGCGATGCGGTGGATCGGGCACTATAGCCTCCGGGCGGCCGGGCGGCCCGGGGAGGGGTCCGGCACCGCCGGGGACCCGGGCGAGGTCGTGGAGACCCTGCTCCCGTTCAGCCTGTACTACTGCCAATCCTGCGGGAAGTTCGACCTCTACTACCCGGGGACCTAGGCCGGCCGCAGCGGCCCGGAACGTGCGGGACCGACGGGGAGGCCCGTGAGCGCGGCGAGGCCCGTTCCGCTCGTTGACCGGGCCGATGCCGGCCGTCGCCTCGGTGCGGCGCTCGCGGAGTACCGGGGCGAGCGCACCGTCGTCGTCGCGATCCCGCGCGGCGGCGTACCGGTCGCCTACGAGGTCGCCCGGCAGCTCGGAGCGCCGCTCGACGTGCTCCTGGTCCGAAAGATCGGCCTCCCGGGGGACCCCGAGTACGGCCTGGGGGCGGTCGCGGAGGGAGGGGTGGTCGTGCTGGACGCGCCCCGGATCCGGGCGTGCGGCCTCGCCCGGTCCGACCTCGAGCCGGCCGTCCGCCGAGAGCGGGCGGAGGTCGAGCGCCAGGCAGCGGCGTTCCGTGGGGGCCGGCCCCCGCTCGAGCTCCAAGCGCGGACGGTGCTGGTCGTCGACGACGGCGTGGCGACCGGAGGGACGGTCGAGGCCGCGATCGACGCGGTCCGGGCCCGGGGCGCGGGCCGGATCGTCGTGGCGGTCGGGGTCGCCCCGCCGGACGCCGTCCGACGGCTGCGGGCGCGGGCCGACGGAATGGTGGCCATCCTCGTACCGACGCTCCTCGAGGCGGTCGGGCAGTGGTACGCGAACTTCGAGCCGGTCGAGGACGCCGAGGTGCAACGCCTACTGGCCGCCGCGGGACCGCGGCCCGCCCTTCGGCCGGGCTAGTCCGCCTCGCGCGGCCGTTCCGACGGTCTCCGGGCGACCGGGGGCTTCGCCGGGGCTACGCACCCCGGGGCCACCGCGTCCTTTAATCGGAGGCCCGGGTGGACTGGCCGATGGGCCTTCCCCCCGAGATCGTCGGCCACTTGCTAGAGGAGAACCGGACCCACCGTTGCCCGGGCGATCCCGACACCTGCGTGCGCATCACCGGCATCGCCGAGCTCCCGAGCCGCTTCGGGGACTTCCAGATCGTCGCCTTCCGCAACGTCGGCGATGCCAAGGACCACGCCGCCATCGTGCACGGGAACCCGTTCGAGCAGGAGCGGGTGCCGGTGCGCCTCCACTCCGAGTGCCTCACGGGAGATGCGCTGGGCTCGCTGCGCTGCGACTGCCGCGAGCAGCTGATCTCTTCGCTCGAACGCATCGGGCAGTGTGAGGCGGGCGTCGTGCTCTACCTCCGGCAGGAAGGTCGCGGGATCGGCTTTGCCAACAAGATCCGGGCCTACCAGCTGCAGGACCAGGGGTTCGACACGGTCGAGGCGAACGAGGCCCTCGGCTTCCGGCCGGACGAGCGCGAGTACGGCTTCGCAGCCCACATGCTGGGCTCGCTCCACGTCCGATCGATCGAGATCATGACGAACAATCCGGCGAAGATCGAGGACCTGCGCCGGCACGGGGTGCGGATCGAGGGGCGGATCCCGATCGTCATGGCCCCGCAGGCCCACGACCAGGCCTACCTCGAGACGAAGCGTCGCAAGCTCGGACACCTGCTCGACGTCGAGCAGATCGACCCCGCGGCCGCCCCGACGAACGGCGTGGACCGGTAGCGGCGGGCCGCGCTAGGCGACGTGCGCCCCGCGGTTATGCTGCTGGAGGGTCTCGACGGAGCCGAACGAGGCTCCGCACACGGAGCAGCTCACCCGCCGGCGCGGCTGCTCGGCAGCCCCGGTCCCCGGGCCCTCGTGAGAGCCCCGAAGGTGCTCCTCGAGCACCTCCACCGAGCGGAACACCGACCCGCATTGCGGGCAGACCGCCTCCGTCTCGTCGTACTCGACGTACGGCACGCCGGACGGCAAGGAGCCGGCGTCTATCCCCGTTTCGCCGGGCCGCGGACGACCGAGACAGCCTAAATCCTGCCTCTCGGTCCCGGCACGCCGCCCCCGGGGGGCCCGGACGTGACGGACTGGTTCAGCGTTGCGATCTGGTCGCTCCTCGGGACCTGGATCCTCGTCGTCGGGACCCTGATCCTGATGTACTGGCAGACCCGGACGAGCCAGCGGCTCAACTCGGCGAACGCCGTGCTGTCGTTGCGGGAGCGGTTCGACAACGCCCGAATGCGCGCGGCGCGCCGCCATCTGAGCGAGCGGCTGCTCGCCCAGGCGCACGACGACATCTCGAGCATGGAGGTCGTCACGTTCTTCGAGCTGATCGGAACGCTGACCCACCGCCGCCTGCTGGACGACGCCCTCGTCTGGGAGGCGTTCGGTTCGTGGATCGTCGCGTACTACTGGGGGATCCGCCACCCGATCGACCTCGTCGCGAAGATCCGCGCCGATCTCAACGACCCGCTGCTGTTCCACGAGTTCGAGTGGCTCCACGACCGGGTCGTCTCCATCGACCTCCACCGGGAGGGCCCGCGGCCCGCCTCGGCGAACGACGAGGCGGAGGCACGCCGGATCCTCGAGCTGGAGACCCGCCTCGGGTCGATCTGAACGGCTACGGGGCGGGCGCTGGCTTCGGCTTCCAGAGGTGTCTCCCGAGGCCGAACACCGCCACGATCCAGACCAGCTCGGCCGCGAGCGGCGAGACGAACGCGACGCCGATCGAGGCCAGGAAGACCCCCAGGACGACCACCTGCCGGCGCTCGGTGGCCCGGACCCACGCGTCGGTGAGGCGAGGGGAGGCGAGACGACGGCCCTCGGTCGCGTGCCGCCAGATCGCGAGCAGGTCGGCCCCGCCGAGCGCCTGGATCCCGGCGTAGAGGACCACGGAGAAGCGGGCCGACTCCGATCCGGCTTCGAAGCCGCGCGCGGAGTAGGCGAACAGCAGGGAGACCAGGAACGGGGTCACCGAGATCATCAGCAAGAAGAACGAGTTCAGCCGCACCAGGGTGCCGTCGTACCGCACGATGCACGAGAACAGCCGGTGATGGGTGCTCCACCACGACGTGATGACGAAGAACGACAGGATGTAGGCCACGAACGACGGTTCGAGGGAGTGCAGGTAGGCGCCCAGCGCGGGGGCCGCCTTTCCGCCGGTCGCCTGCGGCAGCAGGAGGGTGACCGCGAGGAACGTCAGCGAGAACGCGAACACGCCGTCGCTCAGCGAGAGCAGCCGGCTAAGGTCGCTACCCGACCCGTCGATCCCCTCGAGCCGGTTCCCCCCGGCGGGGATCGCCAGGGTCTCGTCCTCCAGCGTCGCGGCGCCCCGGCTCCCGGGGACGCCTTCGGGCTCTTGACGTTGGCCGGCGGAACGGTCTCGGCGCCAAGGTTACTGCCAGGACCGGCTCCCGGGGGCGTGAGCCGCCCCCGCTCGCGCCCGGCCGACCCCGTCGCCCCGTACCGGCGCCGCGTGGAGGCGTACGACCTCGTGTACGGCCGGAAGCCGTACGCGGCCGAGGCCCGCGCGGTCCGCGCGATCGCACGGCGGTATGGCCGCCGACCCCTCCGCACGCTGCTCGACGTCGCCTGCGGAACCGGACGCCACCTCGAATTTCTCTCCCGATGGTACGACTGCACCGGCGTGGACGCGAGCCCGGCGATGCTCGCCCTCGCCCGCCGCCGGGCCCCCGGGGTCCGGTTCCGGCGGGGCCGGATGGAGACGCTCGAGCTTCGGCGCCGGTTCGATGTCGTGACGTGCCTCTTCTCGGCGATCGGCTACGTGAGATCCGGCGCGGAGCTCCGTCGTGTCCTCGCGAACCTCGCCCGCCACCTCGCACCGGGCGGGGTCCTGCTCGTCGAGCCCTGGCTCACCCCGCGCGTCTTCCGGGCCGGCCGGGTGAACGCGCTGCTCGCCCGGTCCCCCGAGCTGCAGGTCGCGCGCATGAACGACGTGCGTCGTCGCAGGGGACGGTCGGTGCTCGACTTCCACTACCTCGTGGGGGCCGAAGGACGCGTCGAGCACTTCGTGGAGCGGCACGAGCTCGCCCTGTTCGACGTCGCGACGATGCGCGAGGCGTTCCGCCGAGCGGGCCTCCGCGTCGTCTACCGGCGGGGAGGGCTCCCGATGCGGCGCGGCCTCTATATCGGGCACCGCCCGGCGTAGGCCGCGCGGACGGCGCCGGGCCCTGGGACGACATATAATACCGTGAAGGTATTCCGGCGCGGCACGAGGCGCTGCGTTCGCATCGCATGACCGAGCCGGTGCGGCCCACGGTCGGCGGGAACCCGGACGCCCACGTCCGCGGGGCGGCCGCGGAGGTGCCGCTCGCGGGCGTGGCGACCGCGGGTCCGGTCGTCCTGGCCGACCTCGAGCGGAGCCTGCGACGCTTCACGGAGGAGGCCCGCCGGTTCTCCGAAGCGTTCACGAGCGGGGCCGGGCCGACCTGGCCTCCGAGCTTGTCGCGTCGCTCCGGCGCGACGACGCGGATCGCGAGGTCGCTCTTCGCGAAGTGGGTGATCGACATCCTGCTCCTGCTCGGCGACCGCGAGGGCCTCGGGTTCCAGGAGATGCGCCGGACCCTCGGGGGGATCAGCCCGCGGGTCCTCTCGCAGAAGCTCCGGCTCCTCGAGCAGCGCGGCCTCGTCCGGAGGGCGGTCCTCGCGACCCGCCCGACCCGGGTCCGGTACTCGCTCACGGCCGACGGCCGGGTGCTGGCCCAGCTGGGGCAGCCGGTGTTCCTGTTCCTGCGGTATCGCTCGGGGCACTCTCCGGGGGCGCGCCGCCGAGCGTGCCCGGCTCCCTCCCCGAGAGCCGACGACGGGCCCGGCGGCCCGAACGGGGCCGATCCGGCCCCCGGCGGGAGCGGGGCCGCCGGCCCCTACGCCGCGGCGCCCTACGTCCCCTGAGCCGGGGCCGGTCCGGCCGGCGGGTCGTACGCCGCCTCGCCGAACTCGGCAATGTCGAGCCCGGCCGCTTCCTCGGCGGGCCCGGCGCGCAGCGGCGAGAAGACGTTGATCACCCGGAGGAGGACGTAGGAGCCGACGAAAGCGAACGAGGCGACGACGGCGATCCCCACGAGCTGGACGAGCGCCTGGTGCGGGTCGCCGTAGAAGAGCCCGTTGACCCCGCCCGAGTTCACCGCCACGGTCGCGAACAGTCCGGTGGCGAGCGTCCCCCACATCCCGCCCGCCCCGTGGCAGGCGAACACGTCCAGGGAGTCGTCGAGCCTCGTCCGGGCTCTCCAGTTGGCGACCCGGTTGCAGAAGACCCCGGCGACCAGGCCGATCACGATCGCGGCGCTCGGGCTGACGAACCCGGAGGCCGGGGTCACCGCCGCAAGGCCACAGACCGCCCCCACCGCCATCCCGACCGCCGACGGCCGGCCCTTTCCGATCCAGTCGACGAGCATCCAGGTGACGCCGGCCGCGGCGGCGGCGAGGTTGGTGTTCACCAGCGCGACCACGGCGACCTGGTTGGCGGCGAGCGCGCTGCCGGCGTTGAAGCCGAACCAACCGAACCAGAGGATCGCCGTGCCGAGGATCACGTACGGCACGTTGTTCGGCCGGCTCTCCCGGCCGAACTCCTGGCCGCGCCCGATGACGAGCGCCGCGGCGATCGCCGAGACCCCGGCGGAGGTGTGAACGACCAGGCCGCCGGCGAAGTCGACGACCCCGAGCTGGTGGAGCCAGCCGCCGGGGTTCCAGATCCACATGGCGATCGGCACGTAGATGAGGCTGGTCCAGAGGACGATGAAGATCAGGAGGCCCTTGAGCCGCACACGGCCGGCGAACGCGCCGATGATGAGCGCCGGCGTGATCGCGGCGAACTTGAGCTGAAAGGCGAAGTAGAGCAGCGCCGGGATCGCGCTCGAATACGCGGGGTTGGGGGCGGCCCCGACGTTCAGGAGACCGACGTTCGCGAGCCCTCCGATCAGTCCGTGGACCGCCGGGCCGAACGTCAGCGAGTAGCCCCAGAGCGCCCAGATCAGGCTGACGACCGAGAAGATCATCAGGCACTGGACGATCGTGGCGACCAGGTTCTTCTGCCGCACCAGCCCCCCGTAGAAGAAGCCGAGCGCGGGGGTCATGATCATCACGAGCGCGGTGGCGGCGATCACCCAGGCGATGTCGCCGGAGTCGCAACCGGAGCAGAGCGGGACCGTCATCGGCCCGCCCGGGCTACGGCCGTATCCCGCGGGCCGGCGGCGCGAGAACGCCCGGAGCCGAGCCGGTGCCGACAGCTCACGAGGGTGGGCGTCGGGCCTCCTGCCAGATAAACCCTCCAGCGGAGCCGCGGCCGGACGGCGGGGCCGCCAGGGCGGCCCGCCCTCGGCACGTTAGACTGCGTTGACCGCGAACCCGAGCGCGAAGCCGACCATCACGCCCAGGTAGACGAGCTGGTTCCGGGCGAGCGATGCCTCGCGCGACTCGAGCGGCCGGAACGCGACCCGGAGCATCGGCAGGATGACGTAGGCGATCGCGCCGATGGCCAGCGCGTCGAAGATCGTGATGAACATCGCGTTGCTCCAGTAGTAGCCGATCGCGCCCCCGATGAGGGTCGGGAGCCCACCGACGAGGAACAGGCCGACCATCAGGGTGACGCTTCGCTTGGCCCGGGTTCCGAGGAACGGCGAGGCGATCGGGAACCCCTCGGTGACGTTCTGGAGGAAGAAGCCGAAGAAGACGACCGCGAGGATCCCCAGCGCCCCGGCGGTCCAATTGACACCAAAGACCAGGCCCTCGGTGAGGTTCTGCAGGCCGATCCCGAGCGCGATGATCAGCGCCGTGGTGCGCGGGCCGGAGTCCGGGACCGGGGGAGCGGGGAGCGCCGGGTCGCCCCCGGCGAGGGCGCGCGGGCCGCTCCGAGGCAGGTTGTCGACGGCGTACAGGCCCAGGAAGGCCACCACGAAGGCACAGCCGAAGGCAACCGAGTAGCTGGCCACGGCGACGTAGCCGCTCGGGTAGAGGATCGGCGCGACGTCCGAGAAGATGTCCGCCAGGAGGAAGACCAGGATGCCGATCGCGACCGCGTTCAGCGCGACCGCCCATCGCCCCTGGGCGCGCTTGCTGTAGACAATCGGAAGCGAGAGGAAGATCGACAACCCCATCGCGGCGGTCAACGCCATGAAGATCCAGAAGTCGCTCACCGGAGCCTCCCCCTCGCGTCGCGCTCCGATCGGGGCAGAATTTCCCGGGGTCCTCGCACAACGGTCATGTTCGCGCGGTCCGAGTTCCCTCACCTTGAGGTGAGTATATGGCGCTTGTGTTCGTGACGGCGCTACAGCATAGTTCACATCGTGAAGGCTTTATCTCACCGCGGGTTCCCATAGAGAACACATGCCGCTGCGAAACTCTCCGGCCTCGTGGGTGCAGTTGCTCCAGGCGCTGGTCGCGCGGGAGCTGGTCGAGGAGCTCGGCATCTCGGCCCGCCGAGCCGCCGAGCTCCTGGGGGTGGCGCCGTCCGCGGTCTCGCAGTACCTCTCGGGCCGACGGCTCGGCGGGCCGTTCCTCGCTACGGCCTCACGCCCGGAGGCGCGCCGCGTAGCCCGCACGGTTGCCGAACGCCTGGCCGACCCGGCGGGGGACTCGCGGGGCCGCGTGCAGGCCATGTTGGAGGGCGCAGGATCTCTCGCGGACAGCCTCGACCGGGGCTCCTCGCCCGGCGCCTCCCCGGTGCCCGCGATCGCCCCCGAGCGGTCGGCGGCGGTCCGCGAGATGTCGAAGTGGATGCGTCGGCGCGTGAGGACGGAGCAGGCCGCGGTGACGCGCTGCATGCGCCTCGCGCAGAAGGCGCGTGACGAGCTGACGCGGGCGATCTTCCGTCAGATCGCCTCCGACAGCCTTCGGCATGCCGAGATCGTGGCCTCGCTGGCGACCTACCTAGACCGTGGGGTCGTCCGCGCGCACGCCTCGGGCATCTCCCGCCGGGAGGTCGAGGCGCTCGTCAAGGCGGAGCAGGACGCCGAAACCGGCGACGACCCGGCCCTGCTCGGGCGCTTGGACGGCACGATGGCGCTCCTGATCGAGAGCATGGAAGCGGACGAGCGGAAGCACACGGAGCTCCTCCAAGGGCTCCTCGGCTCCGGGTTCGCCTCGCGGAGGCCGGGGGCCACGCCGTAGTCGGCGCCGGTCGATCGGGCTCGTGCCGCGCGCGGCGGGGCGCAAGCGCCAACGTTACGGCTCGGGCGCGGCCGAGCTCGGGGTCCCGCCCGGGTCGGCCGCCCCGGGGGGCCCGGGACCGAAGCCGAGCTCCTCGTACCGCTTGTAGCGGTAGATGACGATCGCGACGCCCCACGAAACGACGAAGATGCCGATGATCACGAACCCGAGGTACTCCCAGGCGGTCTCGCCGGTCACGGTGTTGAGGAACGACCAGATCCCGCCGTTCAGGTTCAGCTCGGTGCCGATGACGGCCAACGTCTCGAGCCCGCCCACCGCGAAGGCGACGAGCACCGAGATGACGGTGATCGTGAGGTTGTAGTAGACCTTACGGATCGGCTTCAGGAAAGCCCAGCCGTAGGCGAAGCGCATCGTGATCCCGTCGGTGGTGTCGGTCAGCACCATGCCGCACGTGAACAGGAACGGCAGGACCAGCACCATCCAGATCGGGACCGCGCCGGAGCCCGTGCCGAACTTGAGCGTCAGGGCGATGATCGCCACCTCGGTCGCGGTATCGAAACCGAGGCCGAACAGGACGCCGATGGGATAGATCTGCCACGGCTCGTTCACCAGCCGGAACAGCCCGCCGAAGTACCGGTTCATGAACCCCCGCTTGGAGAGGTTCTCCTCGAGGCCTTGGGCGTCGAGACGGCCGGCGCGCAGCTCGCGGAAGATCCGGTACACCTCGAGGGCGATGATCAGGTTGATCACGCCGATCAGGTACAGGAACGCGCCCGAGACGAGGGTCCCGACGATCGTTCCGACCGCGGCGATCGCGGGGATCAGGCCGGAGATCGCATCGACCGCGAACACCAGCGCAACGATGAGCGCGACCACGATCGTCGAGTGGCCGAGCGAGAACCAGGTCCCGACCGTAAGGGGCCGCTTCTCCTGTTGGAGCAGCTTGCGCGTGGTGTTGTCGATCGCCGAGATGTGGTCGGCGTCGACCCCGTGCCGGAGGCCGAGCACGTAGGAGAGCGCCCCCAGTCCGATGAACACCGGGTACGTCCGGGCGATGAGCCCGACGGCCGCAAAGCCCGCCACCGTCGCCCCGAGGATCGCCGTGTAGATCGCGACCATCAGGGCCCTCTCCCGGGGATGGAACACGCCGGGCGACTCGGGAGAGGTTCGGACGGGGCTCGACCCGATCGTCATGGCTGGAGAACCCGGGGGCGACCGGCGCTCCCTTCATAACGTTATGCTGTTTTCACAATTCGTAACACTAGCCGCGGGGGAACGGCCCCCCGCCGGCCTACGCGCGGAAGGCGGCGTCCCGCGACGAGCCGCGCCGACCGGCGTACGGCTCGGTCGGCGACCGGGTCGCCGTCGGGCGCGACCCCGGGGAGCTGCCGGCGGCGGAGATGAGTTCCTGGATGGTGTCGAGGAGCTGCGGGGGCTCGAGCGGCAGGGGAATGAGCCGGAGGTCCGGTTCCGCCTCCAGCGCGGGGTCGCGGGAGCCTACCACCACCAGCGAGGTGCCGGGGAGGTCTCCCCGCCTCCAGCGCCTCCCCGTCGGACAGAGGTAGCCGCGGCTGGCCACCACGATCACCGGGAACCGGTCGCCGATCGAGCCCGGGACCCCTGCGCCCTCCACGTCGTGCACGACCTCGTTCGGCACGTCGACCGAGGCGAGGAGATCGGCGATCGCTTGTCCGAGGCTCGCCGTCTCCGCCACCACGAGCACGGAGGTCCCGACGGGCATGCGGCGGCCCGACGCGGGGCAGGGCCGATAGCCCCCCCGTCAGGTGCCGTTGACGCCCCGTCCGCGTTCCCGGCCCGCCACGAACGGGAGATAATCCCGCGCGGTCTCCTCCGTCGCCCATGCCCCGACGCAGCCCCGTGGAGCTGGATCCCGCCGAGCCGGCGCGATTGCTCGAGGAGCTCCCCGTAGGGGTCGCGTTGGTCGTCCGTCCGGGGACCATCGCCTGGGCGAACGCCGCTTACCGACGGATCACCGGACGTGGAGAAGGGCTCGTCGGCGCGGACTTCCATGCGATCACCGAGGTTGAGGGGACCTGGTCGCCGGCGGTCCGGGCCGCGGTGGACGAGGCCCTGCGGAGCGGTGCGCCGGCCGACTTCCGCGCCGTACGGGCCTTCTATCGCCGGGAGGTCGGAGGCGTCTACCTCGACCTGAAGGTTCGGGCGGTCGGAAAGCGGACCGGCCCGCCGGGCGGAGCCATGCTCGTCGTGGAGGAGGTGACCGACCGGGTGGTCGAGGAGCGCCGGGCCCGCCTCTTCCACGAGGCGTTCCGTACCTCGACCAACCCGATGCAGCTGACCGACGCCGACGGCACGATGCTCGACGTGAATCCCGCCTACGAGCGGGTCTACGGCTACTCTCGCGCGGAATGCGTCGGCCGGAAGCCGAACCTGGTCCGGAGCCGGCACACCCCCCCCGAACTGTACCAGAAGATGTGGGCCGACCTGAAGGACCCCCTGCGGGGCTTCTGGTCCGGGGAGATCCTGAACCGCGACCGCAGCGGGCGGGAGCGGCCGGTCCTCCTGAGCATCACCGCGATCCGGACCCTCGAAGGGGAGGTCACGCACTACCTGGGCGTCGCCGTCGATCTGTCCGAGCAACGCGCCTGGGAGCTGCGCGCGGCCCACTCGGACAAGCTCGCCTCGGTGGGCCAGCTCGCCGCGGGCGTGGCGCACGAGATCAACACGCCGCTCGCGAACCTCATGCTCGTCGCCGAGAGCCTTCGGCGGCGGAGCCGCGACCCGTGGGTGATCGCCCGGGCCGACACCCTGAGCGACCAGATCGAGGTCGCGGCGCGCATCGTCCGCGGGCTGCTCGACTTCGCGCGCCGGGAGGAGCCTCGCGCCGGGGACCTCGATCTCGCGAGCCCTCTGCGCGAGGCGGTCGGCTTCCTGCGGGGGAAGCAGTCCGCCGATGTCGAGATCGTCGAGGTGTACCCCGACGATCCCGTTCCGGTGACCGCCGACCGGGGGCAGCTCATCCAGGTGTTCACGAACATCCTCAACAACGCCTACGATGCCATGGCCGGACGGGGAACTATCCGGGTCTCGCTGCGCCGGCACGGGGAGCGGGCGGAGGTCGACATCGTAGACAGCGGTCCCGGCATCCCGCTCGACGCGCTATCGCATGTCTTCGAGCCGTTCTTCACGACCAAGCCGGAAGGGGTCGGGACCGGCCTGGGTCTGGCGATCTGCCACGGGATCGTCCAATCGCACCACGGCTCGATCACCGCCCGCAACGTCCCGGGCGCGGGCGCCGGGTTCCTGCTCTCGCTGCCGATCCGAACGCCGCACCCCGCCCGGGGGGCCGGCGCCCGCGGGCCGACGGCCGGTCGGCCGCCGTCCGGAAAAGGCTAACTGGCCGGGGCCGGATGCGCCGGCGTGCGACTTCTCGTGGTCGACGACGACGCGATCTTCCGCGAGGAGCTCGCCGAGCTCCTGTCGGACGAGGGCCACACGGTCCTGGTCGCCCCCTCGGTGGGGAGGGCGCTGGAAGCCCTCTCCCACGACGGGTTCGATCTGGTCCTTACCGACCTCAAGATGCCCCGCCAAGGCGGCCTAGAGCTTCTCCGCGAGGTCCGGGCGCGGTGGCCCCGGACCTTGGTCGTGGTCGTCACGGGCTACGCGAGCGTCGAGACGGCGCTCGACGCGATGAAGACCGGAGCGTTCGACTACGTCCGAAAGCCGTTCCGCATCGAGCAGCTCCGCGAGACGCTCCGACTCGCGGCTCAGGAGCACGAGTTCGAGTCGCCGAAGGAGGCGCGGCGGGACCCGGTAGCCGAGGCGCGGGCGCTCGCGCGCGACGGTCTGCACGAGGTCCTGTTCGTCGGCGAGGAGGCCCCCGCCGACGTTCCGCACCTCAGGGGGATCCCCCTCGATCCGAGCGGCCCGGTCGCCCTCACCGAGGCGACGGAGCAGTTCGTCGCCGAGCACCCGAACGCAGCGATCGTCGTGGCCGGGATCGAGCGCCTGCTCGAGCACCACCGACTCGAAGACGTCGTCGCCGCGCTCGACCGGATGCGGGCGACGCTTGTCGGCCACGGTCCCCTCCGGGTGGGATTCAACCCCCGGCGCGTGGGCCCGAGCGCCGCGGTCGCCCTCGGCGCGGCGGTCGCCGCGGCCGAGACCCACGACACGCTCGAGGCGCTGGCGAACCCGATCCGCCGTCGGGCGCTGCAGCGGTTCGGGGAGGCGCCGGGAACGTTCGGCGACGCGATGGCCGCCGCAGAGCTCGACGACTCCCCGAAGATGGCGTTCCACCTCCGGCGCCTCACCGACGCCGGCCTCGTACGGCACGACGGGCAGACGTACGCGCTGACCCCCCGCGGGGAGGCGGCCGTCCGCCTCCTCGCGGACGCGACGTTCCTGCCGCCCGGGCACGACGACGGCAACCTTGCCTTCCCCCGGGCCCGGCCGGTCCGCGCCTCCGCCCGCGCCCCGCGGTCGAAGGCGCCGCGGGCCCGGCCCCGCAAGACCTAGCGCGGGGCGAAGCCGCCCGGGTCCGCCCCGTGGAGTTCGCTTCACCAACAAGGCCATAGCGAGCGCTCCCCTCGCTCCTACGGCCGCGGAGCGCTCACGTGTCCGAGCTGGAGCCGGCGTCATCCCGGGTCCTGTCGCGCGAGGAGTTCCCCCAACTTTTCGAGGCCCTGGGCGAGAGCGGCTACGAGATCGTGGGCCCCACCGTCCGGGATGGGGCGATCGTCTACGATCGCCTCCGGTCGGTCGACGACCTGCCGATAGGGTGGACGGACCGGCAGGAGGCGGGACGGTACCGCCTCGAGCCGCGGGGCGACCGCGCGCTCTTCGGTTATAACGTCGGCCCGTTCACCTGGAAGAAGTTCCTGTTTCCTGCGCGGGAACGGCTGTGGACGGCGACCCGCGACGGCGTCTCGTTCCGCGTCGAGCCCGAGCCGACCGAGGGTCCGCGGCTCGCGTTGCTGGGCATGCGGGCCTGCGAGCTCGCCGGGCTCGCGGTGACCGACAAGGTGTTCACGGGAGGTCCGGTCTCCGACCCGGGATACCGGGCGCGGCGGGCGCGGATCCTGCGGATCGCCGTCCAGTGCGGCCAGGCCGGTGGGACCTGCTTCTGTGTTTCGATGGGGACCGGCCCGGCCGTGCGCGGCGGGGCGGACCTCGTCCTGACCGAGCTCCTCGCGCCCGGGCCGCACCGGTTCTTGCTGCAGGCCTCGACCGAGGCGGGCGCCGACGTGCTCCGCTGCCTCCGCGGGGCGGGCCGCGCCCCGAGCCCCGACGACCTGGGGCAGGCGGAGGCGACCGTCGCGCGGGCGGCCGGCTCGATGCACCGAAGCCTGGACCCTGGCGGGGTCCCCGAGCTCCTCCGCGAGACTCTCGAGCACCCCCGGTGGGAGATCGTGGCCGCCCGGTGCCTGTCCTGCACCAACTGCACGATGGTCTGCCCGACGTGCTTCTGCAGCACCCACGAGGAGGTCCCGGACCTCGAGGGGACGAAGGTCGAGCGCTGGCGCCGATGGGACTCCTGCTTCAACCTCGGGTTCACCGAGCTCCACGGCGCCCCGGTCCGCAAGAGTGGCCTGTCGCGTTACCGCCAGTGGCTGACGCACAAGCTCGGGACCTGGCACGACCAGTTCGGCATGTCCGGCTGCATCGGCTGCGGACGCTGCATCACCTGGTGCCCCGTCGGGATCGACCTCACGGAGGAGATCGCGGTCCTCCGCACGCCGGCCCCGCCGGCCGGCAAGGAGGGGAAGCCGTGACCGCGGCGCCGGATCCCGAGGTCGTCCGGGCGATCGGGGAGCACCCGCTGTTCCGCGGGCTCGACGCCGCCTTCGTCCACGCCGTGGCGGAGCAGGCCACCGAGCGCCGGTTCGCGGTCGACGAACGCCTCGCCACCGAAGGGACACCGGCCGAGGTGTTCTACCTCGTAACGGACGGGAAGGTCGCGCTCGAAATCGGGTCGGCGGACCAGCCCCACCTGACGGTCGAGACGGTCGGGGCTGGGGAGGTCCTCGGATGGTCGTGGTTGGTCCCGCCGCATCGCTGGCGCTTCGACGCCCGCGCGGTCAAGGCGACCCGGACCCTTGTCCTCCAGGGGGAGGTCGTCCGCCGGACGCTCGCCCACCACCCGACCTGGGGCTACCTGTTCCTCGTCCGCTTCATGCCCGTCCTCGCCGACCGGCTCGAGAACACCCGCGTCCAGTTGCTCGATCTCCATGCTCGCTGAGCCCCCTCCCGAGCCGGCGGACCCCGCGGACGAGGGCCACCCGTTCGCTCCGATCCCGTACGCGGTCCGGGCGGTCGCGGCCGAGACCCCGGACACGGTGACCCTGACGGTCGAGCCCCGGGGCTCCCGGCGCATCGGGCCGCCGCAGCCCGGGCAGTTCGTGATGTTGTACGCCTTCGGGATCGGCGAGTCGCCGATCGGCGTCGCCGGGACCGGTCCGGACGGCCTGCTGGTCCACACCGTCCGGAACGTCGGTCGGGTCACCGCCGCCCTAACCCGCCTCACGCCGGGCGACACGGTCGGGGTCCGGGGGCCCTACGGTCACGGCTGGCCGGTCGCGGAGGCCCGGGACCGGGACATTGTCGTCGTCGCGGGGGGGCTCGGCCTGCCGCCGTTGAGACCGGCGATCTACCGGCTCCTTCAGCAGCGCGAAGCGTACGGGCGGCTCGAGATCGTCTACGGGGCGCGTACGCCGAAGGACCTCGTCTACTACGAGGAGATCCAGGGATGGAGGCGTCGCCGCGACCTCCGGCTCCAGGTCACCGTCGACGCCGCCGGCCGAGAGTGGTACGGCGACGTAGGGGTCGTCACGACCCGGCTGCCGGACGCCCGGTTCGAGCCGTCCCGGACGACCGCCTTCGTCTGCGGCCCCGAGATCATGATGCGGCTCACGGCGCAGGCGCTGGTGGCGCGCGGCGTCGCGCCGGAAGCGACGTGGGTCTCGATGGAGCGGAACATGAAGTGCGCGATCGGGCTCTGCGGGCACTGCCAGTACGGGCCTTCGTTCGTCTGCCGGGATGGGCCCGTCCTCCCGTACTCGTCGCTCGCCAAGCTGTTGCCGCTCCGGGAGCTGTAGCGATGGCGCCCGTCGCCCGGCCTCGGCTCGCCGTCTGGAAGTTCGCGTCGTGCGACGGCTGCCAGCTGTCGGTCCTGGACTGTGAGGACGAGCTGCTGGCGCTCGCCGAAAAGGTCGACATCGCGAATTTCCGCGAGGCGTCGAGCGCGGTGGCCGACGGCCCGTACGACCTCTCGCTGGTCGAGGGGTCGGTCACGACCGCGGAGGACGCCCGCCGGATCAAGGAGGTCCGTGCGCAGTCCCGGGTCCTGGTGACGATCGGGGCGTGCGCGACGGCCGGCGGGATCCAGGCGCTGAAGAACTTCGGGGATGTCGACGAGTTCCGTAAGGCGGTGTACGCGCGGCCCGAGTACATCCAGAGCCTGGCGACCTCCACGCCGATCGCCGCCCACGTCCCGGTCGACTTCGAGCTCCGGGGCTGCCCGATCTCCAAGGGGCAGCTCCTCGAGGTGCTGAGCGCCTTCCTCGGGGGGCGGGCGCCGAACCTGCCGAGCGAAAGCGTGTGCATCGAGTGCAAGCGTCGGGGGAACGTCTGCGTCGTCGTCGCGCGGGGCACGCCGTGCCTCGGCCCGGTGACGCAGGCCGGCTGCGGGGCGATCTGTCCGGCGTACCACCGCGGCTGCTACGGCTGCTTCGGCCCGCAGGGAAGCCCGAACGTCCCGTCGATGCTCACGCACTTGGACGCCCTCGGCGTCGCGCCGGCGCGCCAGGCCCAGATCTTCCGCACCTTCAACGCGCTCGCGCCGGCGTTCCGCCAGGCGGCGGAGGCGGCGGGCGGGGCCGCCGAGACGAAATAGATGCCGGAACGGACGATCGCCGTCGACTACCTCGCCCGGGTCGAGGGCGAGGGAGCCCTCAAGGTCCGCATCCGGGACGACCGGGTCGAGGAGGTGCAGCTGCGGATCTTTGAGCCGCCCCGGTTCTTCGAGGCGTTCCTCCGCGGCCGGTCGTACGCCGAGGCACCGGACATCACCGCCCGCATCTGCGGGATCTGCCCGGTCGCTTACCAGATGAGCTCCTGCCACGCGATCGAGAACGCGTACGGAATCGGGGTCGACGCGCCGACCCGCGCGCTGCGTCGATTGCTCTACTGCGGCGAGTGGATCGAAAGCCACGCGCTCCACATCTACCTCCTGCATGCCCCGGACTTCCTCGGCTATCCGGACGCCGTGCGCCTGGCCAAGGACCACCCGGAGGCGGTCCGCCGGGGTCTGGCGCTGAAGAGGGCCGGCAACCGGCTGATGTCCGTCGTCGGGGGGCGGGAGGTCCATCCCATCAACGTGCGCGTAGGAGGGTTCTACCGGGCCCCGACGCCCGACGAGCTCCTCGCCCTCCGGCCCGAGCTGCAGGAGGCGCTCGGCCTCGCGGAGGAGACCGTCGCCTTCGCCGCCGGGCTGACGTTCCCCGACCTGGAGGAGGACTACGAGTTCGTCGCGCTCCGTTCGGACCGGGAGTATCCGATGAACGAGGGGGAGGTCGTCTCGAGCCGGGGGCTCCGGATCCCGGTCGCCTCCTTCGAGCAGGAGTTCGAGGAGGTGCAAGCGCCGTACTCCAACGCCCTCCACGCCGTTCGCAAGGGCGGAGGATCGTACCTGGTCGGGCCCCTCGCCCGCTACGCGCTGAACGCCGACCGCCTCACCCCCCGGGCGCGCGCCGCGGCGGAAGCGGCGGGGCTCGAGCGGCCGGTCCGCAACCCGTACCGCAGCATCGTCGTGCGCGCGGTCGAGGTGGTGCTCGCCTGCGAGGAGGCGCTGCGCCTCGTGGACGGCTACCGACCGCCGGATCCCCCCTCCACCCCGCCGCCCGACCCTCTCCCGGCCGCGAGCGGCTGCGCGATCACGGAAGCGCCCCGGGGAATGCTGTACCACCGCTATCGCCTCGACGCCGGCGGGGCGATCGGCGAGGCGAGGATCGTCGCGCCGACCTCCCAGAACCAAGGCCGGATCGAGGACGACCTGCGCCACCTGGTCGAGCGTTCGCTCCGGCTGGACGAGGCGGCGCTCACCTCGGCGTGCGAGCGCGCGATCCGCAACCACGATCCGTGCATCTCCTGCGCGACGCACTTCCTCCGCCTCGACCTCGAGCGGTCGTAGGCTCCCGATGGTCGGTACGACGCCGGCTCCGCGAGCGCTCGTGATCGGCCTCGGGGCCGAGCACCGGGGCGACGATCGGATCGGGCTGGACGTGGCCCGGGCCCTTCGCCCGCGAGCCCGGGGGGAGTTTGACGTCGCAGAGGCGCCGGGCGACGCGAGCGGGCTCCTCGATCTCTGGGTGGGCCGCGAGACGGTGGTCGTGGTCGACGCGGTGCGCTCGGGGTCGCCGCCGGGGACGGTGCGGCGCGTAGAGCTCGGCAGCTCGGACCTGCCCGAGGGCCCGGCGATCACCTCCACCCATGGGCTCTCGCTCCGGGAGGCGGTGGCGCTGGGCCGGGCGGTCGGACGCATGCCGCGACATCTGACCGTGGTCGGGGTCGAGGCCGACGACCTCGGCCTGCGGGACGGGCTCTCCGTCCCGGTGGCTCGAGCCCTCGGCGTCGCCGTGCAGGCGGTGCTCCTCGCCCTGGCCGACCGCGCGAGCCCCTGACGGACGCCGGCGATGCACGAGGAGGCGTTGCTTCGGGACCTCCTCCGAAAGATCGACGAGGTCGCCCGCCGTCACGGGGCCCGTCGCGTGACCGGGGTCTCGGTGTGGATCGGCGCGCTCTCGCACCTCTCCCCTTCCTGGCTGCGGGGCCGGTGGGAGCTCGCGACGGCCGGCTCGATCGCCGCCGGGGCGCGGCTCACGGTCCGGCTCTCCACGGACGCGGCCGATCCCCGGGCCGCCGGGGTGGTGCTCGAGAGCGTCGAGACCGACGAGGAGGCCCCCTCGCGAGAGGGCGGGCCCCCGTCGCAAGGCAGGCCGGTTTCACGGGGGAGTTAAGAGGCGCGGCCGCGTCCGGAGCCCGCCGAGGGACGGTCCGAAGGGAGCGACGTTCTCATGTGCCTCACCGTGCCCGGACGGATCGTAGCGATCGAGACGTCCTCCGATGGCCCGCGCGTGGCGCGCGTTGACTTTGGACAGGTCGTGCGACCGGCCAACCTGGTGTTCCTTCCCGAGGTCGCCGTCGGAGATTACGTGACGGTGCAGGCGGGGATCGCCCTCCGCCGGCTCGAGCCGGAGGAAGCCCGGGAGGCGGTCGCGCTCCACGCCGAGCTGTCGGAGCTCGCCCGGCAGCCCGCGGCCGCCGTACCGACCGCCCGCGGACGGTGAGCCGGTGGCCGAGACGTCGGGCGCCTCGTGGGTCGGCGCGGGCATCCTCCTGGTGCTCGTCACCGCCGTGATCAGCGGCGTCTCCACGTTCGTCAACGCCTACGCGGTCGTCGGCACCAGCTCGGACGCGTTCGTGACGGTGCGCAACGCGGTCGTCGCCGCCGCCTTCGTCCCGGTCGCGCTCGTGGCCGCCCGCCACCTCCGCTCGCCGGCGCTCCGGCGCCAGGACTGGCTCCGGCTCGGGGTGATCGGCGTGGTCGGGGGCGGGATCCCGTTCCTCTTGTTCTTCCGGGGGCTGCAGCTCGCCACCGCGGCTGGCGGCGCCACCGGCGCCGCGTTCGGCTACCGGACCCTCTTCCTCTGGGCCACGGTGCTCGGGTTCGTCGTCCTCCGAGAACGGCTCCACGGGCGCGTGGTGATCGGGGCGGCGCTGCTCCTCGCGGGGAACGCCTTCCTCCTGACGCTTACCGGCCCGATCTGGACCGACGGCACCGCCTACGTCCTCGCCGCGACCGGTCTCTGGGCCGTCGAGTACACGATCTCGAAGGCCACCCTCCGGGACCTGCCGTCGGCGACGGTCGCGCTCGGCCGGATGGGCTTCGGCGCCGTGTTCCTCCTCGCTTACCTCGGGCTCACCTCGCAGGGGGGGGCCGTCGCCGCCTTCTCCCCTGCGGACTGGACCTGGATCGCGATCAGCGCGGCCCTCCTGGCGGCGTTCGTGGCGACCTGGTACGCTGGCCTCAAGCGGGTCGACCTGAGCGTGGCGACCGCGGCCCTTGTCCTCGGGTTCCCGGTGACCTCCGCGCTCGGGCTCTGGGTCCAGGGGCATGGCTTGACGATCGCGCAGGCGCTCGGCGCCCTCGCGGTGGTCGCCGGCGTCGGCGTGGTGATCGGGCTCGCGCAGCTCCAGGACACCTGGGAGCTATTGGCACGCCTCGTGCGCCCAACCGCGTCGGCTGCCTGAGATGGACGGGGTCGCGCTCGGCGCACGGTTCAGCCTCGCGACCAACCGGCTCAACTTCTGCGGTCCGGCCGACGCCGAGCCGACGCTCTACCGGGCGATCACGGAGGGAACCGACCTCGGGCCGGCCCGCGCGGCGCTCGAGCGGTTCGAAGCGCTGTTCCCCTACCTAGAGGCGATCGGTGCGAAGCACGATCTCGACCCGTTCGACCGGCAGGTCGTCGAGGCGTACTGGATCGGGAACCGGCTCCTGGACGCGTTCGCCCCCGACGACTTCCGGGCGATCCTCGCCGCCCTGAGCCGGCGCGGCCTTCCGCGCGCCACCGCCGAGCGTCTCGCGGCCCACCTTCCGTCCGATCCGATTCCGCACCATGCCTTCCACGTCAGCTTCGTCGGGGTGGGCGAGGTGACCGGCCACGTGGCAACGACCCTGGCGAACATGGAGCAGTGCCGGCCCGCGCGGGCCTCCGTCTCTCGCGTCCAGGCCGGGACGCTCGACGTGGAGCACCCGGAGCTGTCGCTCGACGGCGGCCGGTTGGTACTCACCGGCCGCCGCGTCGAGACGCTGCCGTACGACCCGAGGATCCTCCCGGGGCTCCGGCCCGGCGCGGAGGTGGCGCTCCACTGGAGGCATCCGGCCCTTCTGCTCGACCGCGACCGGGCCGAGCGGCTTGGCCGGTACTCCGCGCGGTCGTTCGCGGCCGCCAGCGAGGGGCTCGAACGCCTACGCCTCCTTCGGTAGGGCGGCGGGCGCCGCCGCGGCGGCGGGTGCGGCCGCGGTGGCGGGTCAACCCCGGTGTACCGAGCGCTGAAGTGGTGCCGACGCCGGAACCGGTGCGTGGGCGCGGTCGCCGCGACGACGGTCCGGGGGCGGGCGGTCCGCCTGGGTCTCCTCGGGACGCTGGGGGTCGTCTGGGGGCTTACCTTCCCGATCGCCCGGCTCGGGATCGTCTCGGGCACGGACCCGTTCCTCCTCGTCGCCCTGGACGGGCTCTTGGCGGCCGCCGTCTCCCTCCCGTTCGCCGTGACCTCCCGCGAGGCGCGCCCGCCGGCCCGCCGTCTGGCCGTCTCCGCCGCGTTGGGGGCGCTGATGATCGGCGGGATCAACCTCCCGCTGTTCTGGGGGGAGCGGCTCGCCACCGGCGGCGCGGCATCGATCGTGTACGCGACCTCGCCCGCGATCAGCTTCGGCTGGCTCCTCCTGCTTCGGCACGGGGGTCCCCCTCGCGCCGCCCAGATCGCCGCCCTCGCCGCGGGCCTGGGGGGCGTCCTGGCGCTCAGCGTGGGCGCCGGGGGCGGAGGCCCGGTCTCCGACCCGTGGGTGCTCGGGGCGTTCGCGCTCGGAGCGGTCTGCCAGGGAACCGGTGCCGTGCTGGTCGGCCGGCTTCGGCCGGCGGGGGAGGGGCGCTGGGGCCAGACGTGCCAGTTCGCCGGCGCGGGCGCCGTCTCGCTGGTGACGGTCGCGACCGCCGGCGCCCTTGGGATCGTCCCGATCCGGGCCCCTGTCGGCCTCGCGGTCGTGGGGTCCGTGCTGTATGTCGGTCTCGCCTCGATGGCGCTCGGCTACGGGCTCTTCTTCGAGATGATCCGACGGTCCGGCCCCGTCTCCGCGAACCTCGTGACGTTCGTCAACCCGGTGGTAGCGCTGGCCGCCGGGGTCGTCGCGTTCGGGGAGGCGTTCCGCGTCCCCGAGCTCGCCGGCCTCGCCCTCGTCCTGGCGGCGCTCACGCTGCTCGAGCTCTCCGGCGAAGGGTATCGGAGCTCCGGCGGACTCCCGCCCGCCGGCGAGGGGGGCCGCCCGAGGAGAGCCCTACGCCCGCACCGATACCCCGGCACGCGCGGGTTCCTCCGTCGGACCTAGGGCCGGGGGGGACCCCCGCCGGATCGCCCCTCCCCGCCGCAGCCGCTCCGGGCGGGCCTACGCGGGGGCCGGACCGTCCTCGCGCTCGCGGGCCAGGAGTCGCTCCCAGTCGGTTCGGACCTGGGCCTCGATCCGGGCGATCTCCTCCGGGGTAAGGTGCTGGAAGCGCCCCTGCTTCGCGAGGTAGTCGGAGACCGGTCGGAGGGTGCTCACCTTCCGGGTGATGCGCAGCCGACCGTCCAGGACCTCGTACAGCGGGAACACTCCGGTCTCGGTCGCAAGGCGGCCTAGGGCGATCGTCTCCGCCGAGTCGAACCTCCAGCCGGGCGGGCACGGCGCGAAGATGTGGAGGAACCGTGGCCCTCGCAGTCCCTTCGCGAGCTCCACCTTCCGGTCGAAGTCTTCCGGAAAGCTCGGGCTCAGCGTGGCCGCGTACACCGGACGATGGGCGAGCACGATCCCCATGACGTCCTTCTTAGGCTCCGGTTTGCCCCGGGCGGCGGGCCCCACCGGGGTCGTGGTGGTCCAGGCCCCCCACGGCGTAGCCCCGCTCCGCTGGACCCCCGTGTTCATGTACGCCTCGTTGTCGTACATCGCGTAGATCGCGTCGGTCCGGCGCTCGAGCATGCCGCTGAGCGCCTGGAGCCCGATGTCCGCGGTGCCTCCATCGCCCGCGAAGCCGACGACGGTGACGTCGGCGAGGCCCAGGGCGTCGGCGGCGGCCCGAAGCCCCGAGATCGAAGCGCCGGTCGCCTCGATCGCGTTGTCGAGCACGCCGACGCGGAGCGCCGTCGTCGGGAACGGGGTCCCGATCACGGTCCAGCAGCAGGCCGGCACCGAAACGATCGTGCGGGGTCCGAGCCCCTTGAGCAGCAGGCGCATCGCCAGGGCCGGCCCGCAGCCCGGGCAGGCGGCGTGCCCCGAGAACATCCACTCCTCCGCCGGTATCGTCAGCTTAGCCACGGACCGCCGCCTCCTCCTCCAGGTCCTCCCAGTGGGTGCTGGGGGGTTCGTCCGACAGCAGGGTGTCGAACATGCGTCGGACCTCGTGCGGGGTGACGTCCCGGCCCCCGATCCCTGCGAGGAAGCTCGTCAGGAGGGGGCGCCGGGAGACCCCGTAGAGCGCCGCTCCGACCTCGGTGGCCACGGGCCCGGACGGGCCGAACGTGTAGGCGCGGTCGACGACGCCGAGACGGTCAACCGAGACGCCGAGCTGGCGGATCGTGTCGTCCGGGAACGGCCGGAACAGCCGCAGCTGGGCCAGGCCAACCTTTCGACCCGCCGCCCGGAGGTCGTCAACGACCCCTCGCGCCGTCGTCGTCGCGGTCCCCATCGTGAGGAGCACCGCGTCCGCGTCGTCGGCACGGTACGTCGGCAACGGCCCGCCCAGGTCCCTCCCCACGACGCGGGCGTAGTCCGCCTCGACCTCCGCAAGCGTCCTCGGCACCTCACGGACCGCGCGCGCCAACTGACGCCGGAAATCGACGTAGCGATCCGGGCCGGTGAACGAACCGAGCCGGGCGGTCTCGCCGGGAACCAAGACGGCGTGGGGCTCGCGCGGCGGCAGGAATCGGTCGACCTGGGCCGGGTCCGGTACGTCCACCGGCTCGACCGTGTGCGAGAGGTAGAACGCGTCCTCCGCCACCATGACCGGCAGGCGCACCGCAGGGTCCTCGGCGAGGCGGAACGCCTCGAGCACGGTGTCGAGGACCTCCTGGTTGCTCTCCGCGTAGAACTGGAGCCAGCCGGTGTCCCGCTGGCTGATCGTATCGGTGTGGTCGGCGCCGATGTTCCAGGGCGGCGCGACCGCGCGGTTCACGACGCCCATAACGATGGGCGCCCGCATCCCGCTCGCCCAGTGCAACAGCTCGTGCATCAGCAGCAGGCCCTGGCTCGAGGTCGCCGTGTACGTCCTCGCGCCGAGCGCGGAGGCGCTCAGGCAGACCTGGAGCGCCGAGTGCTCGGACTCGACCTTGACGTACTGGGCGGGCAGCTCGCCGGACGCCACGAAGTCCGCGATCTTCTCGACGATCGACGTCTGCGGGGTGATCGGATACGCCGAGACGACCTGGACCCTTGCAAGCCGGGCGGCGTACGCCTGGGCGGAGTTACCGGATAGGACCTTGCGCGCCATCGTTCCTGCCGCTAGGCCTCCGCGACCATCTCGATCGTCTTCGGGGGGCACTCGGCGGCGCAGATCCCGCAACCTTTGCAGAAGGCGGCGCGGAGGCGCGGGAACCCGTCGGCGCCGAGCTCGATCGCGTCGTCCGGGCAGAACTTCCAGCAGAAGTTGCACCGCGTGCACCGCTCCCGGTGGATCACCGGGGTGAACGTCCGCCAGGCCGCCGTCGGGGTCGACTCGCTCGAGAGGAACGCGATCGGTCCCTCCGGGATCGGCACCGGGGGCGGGCGGGGGTGCGCGGGCGCCGCGGACGGCCCCTCGCGGGCCGGCGCCGCGCGTACCTGAAGGTAGCCGTCCCGCGCGGCGTCGCGGTTGGCGTCCGGCCGGGCGGGCACGAAGGCGGCGATCGCCCGATCGAGGGCCTCCGGGGAGACCGCCCCGCTCGCGCGCGAGAGCGCGCCCAGGACCGCGGTGTTCACGATCGGCATCATCGACGTGCCGAGACCGCGCGCCAGCGCGATCCGGGTGGCATCGACCGTGGCCCGACGGATGCCCACCGGCCCGGCAAGCGCCTCCGCCGCCGTCCGGGTGTTCACCAGCAGGAGCCCCCCGGGCCGGAGGCCCTCGCTCACCGGGGTGGTCGCCAGCAGCCCGGGGTCGAGCACGACGACGACGTCCGGTTCGGTGACGGACGTGCGGACCCGGATCGGACGGTCGTCGATCCGAGCGAACGCGGTCACCGGAGCGCCGCGCCGCTCCACGCCGAAGAACGGGAAGCTCTGGGGCATCTTGCCGTCGAGGAACGCCGCCTGGGCGAGCAGCTCGGAGGCGACGACGGCGCCCTGGCCTCCTCGCCCATGGAACCGTATCTCGAGCATCGGCCGAGCCGGCCGGACCAGCCCGGGCCCGCTCGATAACGGGAAGGTCAACGTCGGTTGACGGCCGCCTCCGTCCGGCCGGAGCCGGCCCCCGCTCGGGCGGACAGCGCTTATCTGGCCGGTCCAGATGGGCGCGCGGTCGCCACGAGATGCCCGGCCCAACCCGTCCCCGCAGGCGAGCCCGCCCGGCGCGCCCCGCGTTGGCGCCGGTCCCTCCGGGCTACCCCACGATCATCCCGTACCTCTCGGTCCAAGGGGGCGTGGCCGCCCTGGAGTTCTACCGAAAGGCGTTCGGGGCCCGGGAGCTCGTGCGGCAGACCACGCCGGAGGGCAAGCTGATCCACGGGCGCCTGAGGATCGGCAGCTCGATCGTGATGCTGTCGGACGTGTTCGAGGGCGCGGAGGTCGCCTCGCCCGCGTCGGTCGGCACGACGACGGTGACCCTTCACCTGTACACGAAGAACGTCGATACCCTCTGGGACCGGGCCGTGGCGGCCGGCGCCACGGTCAGCATGCCGCTCGAGAACCAGTTCTGGGGCGAGCGGTACGGCCGCCTTATCGATCCGTTCGGGCACCACTGGTCGCTCTCGATGCGGGTCCGCATGCCGCGCGCGGAGAAGGCCCGCAAGCGCGCGGAGGCCGAGGCGGATTTCGCGCGCGGCGACCGCCCCGGACGCGAGCCGCCCGGACTGGACGCGTAGCCGGTTCCCACGCCGCCGGCCGGCGGCCCCTAGATGAAGATGAGGAGATCCACGAGGATCAGCACGACCACGGCGACCACCAGGATCCGGAGCCACCGCGCGGTCTCGGCGGTGTTCCGCTCGATCCGTTGCAGCGCTTCCAGCGAGTTCGCGGGCAGAGGCGCGGAGCTCGACGACCCGAGCGACGAACCGGCAACCATGCCCGCGCGACCGCGGCGCCGCCCTTACCGCTTTCCCCCGCTCCCGCACGGGCAGGCTCTGCGGTGCCGGGGCACGTCGATGTCAGCCCAGGGTCACGGGGAGGAGGCGGCCACCGGGGACCGATCGTACACCCACTTCGCGACGACCATCGTCACGGCCAGGGCGAACGTGGCCGCGTTGGCGGCGATCACCGGCAGGGAGCCGATGAACAGGCCGTAGACGAGCCAGGCGAACGTGCCGACGGCGAAGACGAGGAAGGTGGCGAGGGAGATCTCCCGGGCGCTCTTCAGCCGCCAGACACGGAGGACCTGCGGCACGAACGCTCCCGTCGTGCAGATCGCGGCGACGGAGCCGACGAGCGTGACCGTCCAGTCGGCAGAGTCCACGGCCCGGCGCCGACGGCCCGCGGCGCAAGAAGATGTCGGTGCACGTTCCCGGGGGTTCGCGGGGGAACCGGTCGTACCGTCGCCCCTCGAGTTCGAAGCGCGCCGCACGCCGCCCGCCCCTGACGGAGAGAGGCGCGACCTGAGCCGCCGTCGGACCGGCGGCTCCTGAGGGCGAGGGAGATGGCTCGGGCCCGGGCGACGGAGGCGGCGGCTCCCACGGCCCGCCGGGTTCGGCGCGGGCCCTGCCGCGGCAGGGCCGACGGACGAAGGCGTTCCACGGGAAGCGCGGGTGGGCCACGCGACCCAAGGGTGGATCAGGTCCGACCGGAGGCCCGCGGTCCGCCGGGCCGGCCGACCCGGGCTTGTCCTCGGTCCGACGGGTCCGTACGGGCGGCCCCGCGGGCCCCCTCGCCGACGAGGGGCTCGACGATCTTCTTCTCGATCACGGCCAAGGTGACCGAAAGCGTGGAGGAGGCAATCCCCAGCCGGACGGCGAGCTCGGTCAGGGAGATCCGGCGCGGGACGTCGAAGTAGCCTTCTCCCACGGCCTTCCGCAGGACCTCCCGCTGACGGGTTGTGAGCACGGACGCCGGCCCGGCCGGGAGACCCCGTCGGACCGAGTCGATGCGGAAAGCGACCCCGGACCCCCGCAGCGCGGAGAGGAGGCGACGGACGCGGGGCTCCGCGCCCACCACCAGCCAGGTCGCGACCCCGTTCTCCACGGGAAAGGGGAACCGGCGGAGCACCCTCCAGCGCTTCACCAAAGGGACGAAGGTGCGTCCGGCGAACAGCACTCGGTAGGTCTCCGCCGATGCGCTCGCGTCGAGGAGCTCCACGGAGCCGACGTCCGGGAGCCTCCCGAGCTCCTCGCTCCAGGGCGCGGTCGGCCGCGCGGGAAGGCGAACGTCGAAGAGCACTCGGCGGGGCGAAACTTCCAAGCGGTCGAGGACCTCGAAGCGGACCGACGGGTGGGCCGCGCTCAACGCGGCCATCCACACGTCCGGCGGAAGGCGGACCCGGAGCCGACAGGAGACGGTCGTCTGCGGCCGGCGAGGACCCGTCGGCGCTCGCCGCCTTCGACGGTCACTCCGAGACCCCGCGGGCGGACCTCCGCTCATCGCTCTTCGGATGGGGATGGGCCACGCCCCGGCTCGGGTTTGACCGTTCCTCCTCGAGCGGGTAGCTCGAGCCGATCGGCGGATGCGGCCCGCGCGCCGGCGCCCGCACGGCCTTCCCCGCTCGAACGGTCTAGCGGCGGACTCCATGACGCCGCGGCCGCTGGTCAGAGGGGGCCCGCCCTCCGGAAGGAGCCGAGCGCACGAGAGCCTCCGGGAGTCCGGATGATCCGACTCAAGCGGGTCTACGCTGCGCCCTCCCCGTCGGACGGAACCCGCATCCTGGTCGATCGCCTGTGGCCCCGGGGCCTGTCCAAGCGCCGAGCCAGCGTAGGGGTCTGGCGTCGTGACCTCGCGCCGAGCGACGGGCTGCGGAAGTGGTACGGGCACGACCGGGAGCGGTTCGCCGGGTTTCGGGAGCGGTATCGGCTCGAGCTGCTCCGGCAGCGGGACAGCCTGGCGGAGCTCGCCGTGCAGGCGGAACGGACGACCGTCACGCTCCTGCACGCGACGAGGGACTCGGCATGCTCGAACGCGGCCGTCCTCGGAGAGCTCCTCGGGGAGGTGCTCGAGGGAGGCCCCACGAGGCGGCCCTCGGCCCCCCGCCGGGCAGCCCACGCGCCGGGGACGCGTCTACGGACGTGACCGCGACGACGGGCCGAGAGGCCCCGCCGGAACGCCCCGCGCCGCGGGGGACCGGTGGGGACACGGTGCCGCAGCTCTCTCCGGGAGCTCCCCCCTTCCGGCGGTTCCTGCTGGCGGTCCGGCCGGGGGAACCGAACCCCCGGCTGTGGGGCGTCGTCGCCGACCTGCTCCGAGCCCGGGCGCACGGGGTGGTATGTCACGTCGTTCTGCGATCGACCACCGCCGCGGCGAACGAGTCGGACGGGTCCCCGGCCAACGCCGAGGAGGCCGCGATCAACCAGGAGCTCCGGCGTCGCCTGGTCGACCGCCTCGGGGGGACCGGCCGGGACGTTCCGATCCGGATCCTCCACGGGGATCCCGGAGAGCGGATCTGCGAGTACGCGGAGTTCGCCGACTGCGACCTGATCGTGCTGGCGCGGCGGGGGAAGCCGTCGTTCGGCCGGTGGGCTCGAGGCAGCGTCAGCCGGCACGTGGCCGCCACGACGCGCCGATCGGTCCTGATCGTGGGCGACTGAGGGGCCGCGGGCGTTGCGGCTCCCGGGTCGTCCGACGGCGCGGATCCTTGGGCCCGTGCCGGGCAGCCGGGGGGTCGGGCGGGCCCGGCCGGGAGCCATCTCCGCGTGAGCGCCGGTCCCCCGGTCCTGCCACGGCACCTCGGCGCGGCCCAACTGGGAGACTTCACCTCCTCCGATCGGAGGATGCTCAGGATCGCCGGGTTCGCGGTCGTCGTGGGCGCGCTCGCGGCGTTCGCGGCAGCGGCGCTGTACGACCTGATCGGCCTCTTCACGAACCTGTTCTACTTCGGACGGCTCTCCGTCAGGACGGTGCCTCCCGCGAACACCTGGGGCTTCCTCTCCGTAGGGGTCCCCGTGGTCGGCGGGCTTCTGATCGGGGGGATGGCGCGGTTCGGCTCGGAGCGGATCCGGGGCCACGGGATCCCCGAGGCGCTCGAGTCGATCCTGATCGACCGCAGCCGGGTCGCCCCCCGTCTCGCCGTGCTCAAGCCGGTCTCCTCGGCCGTCTCGATCGGGACCGGCGGCCCGTTCGGGGCGGAGGGCCCGATCATCCTGACCGGGGGTGCGCTGGGTTCGGTGCTCGGCCAATTCCTCACGCTCACCGCGGCCGAGCGCAAGACCCTCCTGGTCGCGGGCGCGGCCGCCGGGATGGCCGCGATCTTCAACACGCCCGTCGCGGCGGTGCTGCTCTCGGCCGAGCTCCTCTTGTTCGAGTGGAAGCCCCGGAGCCTCCTTCCGGTGGCCGTGGCCACGGTGACGGCCACGTTCCTGAGCTGGACCCTCGTCCCGGCCCACGGCGTCGGTCCGCTGCTCCCTATCCCGGCGTCCGGCGCCCCGACCGGTCCGATCCTCGCGGGCGCGCTGCTCGTCGGCCTCCTCGCGGGGGCGCTGGCCACCGTCCTGACCCGGGCGGTGTACTTCTTCGAGGATGCGTTCCGCAAGCTCCCGATCCACTGGATGTGGTGGCCGGCGATCGGCGGAGCGGTCGTCGGAGTCGGCGGGCTGGTGGTCGTCCAGTCCCTCGGGGTCGGCTACGGCGGGATCTGCCTGCTGCTCAGTTGCTCGAACCCGCAGCTCACATCGGTCTACCCCGCGGTGGAGGTCACGCTCGTTTTCGTCGTGACGCTCCTGGTCGTCAAGGCCGTCATCTGGGCGGTGGCGCTCGGCTCGGGCACCTCGGGGGGAGTTCTCGCTCCGCTGCTGATCATCGGGGGGTCCCTCGGGGCGGTAGAGGCCCGGCTCCTCCCGTTCGGGTCGACGCCGCTGTGGGTCCTGGTCAGCATGTCGGCGACGCTGGGGGGGACGATGCGCTCTCCGCTCACCGGGATCGTCTTCGCGGTCGAGCTCACGCACGACGTGAACGCTCTCCTCCCGCTCCTGGCCGCCGGGGCGATCGCCTACGGCTTCACCGTTCTCTCCATGGATCGCTCGATCCTCACCGAGAAGATCGCCCGTCGCGGGGTCCACGTGGCCCGCGAGTACGCTGTCGATCCGCTCGAGCGGGTGCCGGTCGGGTCGGTGATGCACACGGCGGTCTGGCCCGTGGACGCGGACGTGAGCGTCGAAGAGGCGCTGCGGGCCACCGACGACCCCGAGCGGGCCGGCGCGGGCCTTGCGCTCGTCGGGGAGCACGGCGTCCCGGCGGGGTTTGCGTTCCGAGCCGACCTCGAACGTTTCCTCGACGCCGGCGGGGACCCTTCGACCCGGGTCCGTGCGCGGGCGGTCCCGCTGGCGAGCGCGACCTATCCGGACGAGCCGCTCCGCATCGCCATCGACCGTCTGGCGCACCTGGGGGGCAGCGCCGTCCCGGTGGTCGACCCGGGCGAGCCCTCCCACGTGGTCGGCTTCGTCACCCGGGAGTCTCCGTTCGACGCCCGAGCCCAGTGGAACGCCCAGGAACGACAGCGGGAGCGTCTGCTGCACCTCCCGTTCGGCAGGGCGCGCGAGCGCGGGCGTCGGCGCCCGCCTCGGGAAGGGGCCCCGGCCCCACCGGCTCCCGACGCACCCGAACGCGGAACCCCCTGACCCCCGCCGGGCCCGGTCGGCCGCCCGGCGGTCCCGGGCGCGACGGCGATCGTCGCAGGCGACCCGGTCCAGACGGGTCGCGGCGCCCCCGGGGCCCTTTTCGTCCGGCCCTCGCCGGCCCGATAGGACGCGACGCCGGGTCGGCCCGTGGGAGAGGTGGACACGGGGGGATTTGAACCCCCGACCTCTGCTTTGCGAAAGCAGCGATCTTCCGCTGATCTACGTGCCCAGCGGGGCGGCCGAACGGTCGCCGGGTTTAAGAGTTTGGATGGGGCCGAGCTCGGCCCGAGCCTCAAGGGCGCGCGACGAGCACGCGGGTGTGGCGGACAAGCTCGATCAGGTGCTCGCGCACGAACTTGCGGGAGGTTTCGTCCACGAGCCGGCCGGCGGCGTCGAACTTCTCGGCCGCCGCCGCCACGAACACCTCCGGACGGTTGATCGGGAACATGTTGAGGAACACCATCGATTGCCGCAGCTCATACTGGGCCCGTGCTCCGCCGAGGCGTCCCGTGCTCGCGCTGAGGATGCCGGCCGGCTTGCCGTTCCAGACGTTGTCGGGGTACGGTCGGGAACCCCAGTCGAGCACGTTCTTCTCGGCCGCGGAGAGGCCGTAGTTGTGCTCGTTGAGCGAGAAAAGGACCGCATCGGCCCCCCGGACCGCCTCCTTGAGGCGCCGCACCGGCTCCGGCGGCGCGCGCTCGTCGTCCTGGTTGAACACCGGGAACCCCCGGATGTCCGCCACCTCGATCCGGGCGCCGTCCGGGACGAGTTCGACCGCCGCCCGGAGGAGGCTGGACGAGTACGCCCCCTCGCGAAGGCTTCCCGGAATGCCCACGATCCGCAGCTCCGGCATCGGCGACGGGACGGCGGAAACGCGGAAGACAATAACCTGACGGGGCCCTTACGGCGGCGCCGGGGGGGTACTCCCCTCGCGGGTCCCTCAGGCGACGGCGCTCACCGTGCCGGGGCCCCGGGCCGTCCCGCCCGTCGAGCCCTTCGGCGAGGCCGGCTCGGCGGTCTCGCTGCCGGGGCCCACGTTCGGGGGGGAGGCGCGGTCCCCGCCCTTGCGGTAGGTAGACCTGCGGGCCGGACAGATCGCGTGCGCGTCGGCGTCGTAGCGGAACAGGTCGGCGTACCGGCCCCAGTTGACGATGTTCTGCTCGCCCCCGTCCGGGCGGGCGGTCGTGAACGCGATGATGTGGCCGAACTCCTCGTCCGTGAGTCGGTGCTCGGGGCTCGCCTCGAGGGCGCGCAGGATCGTGCGGAACAGCGGGGTCTTCTTGAGCTGGTCCCGGACGATTGTCTTCCGCTCGCGGATCGACGCGGCGACGAGCTTGCGGCCGAGGTCGGTGAAGGTGGCGCGGCCGTCGGAGACCTTGAGGAACTGGAGCAGCTCGGCGTACTCGAGCGCCGGGAAGATCTCGTCGATCTCCAGGTCGAGGTCGTCGGCGAGGAGCGCGACATCCTCCGAGCCCTTGTGGTCGTTGAGCAGCACCAGGAGCCCGAGCATCTCGGTCGGGCTGCACTTCGGATAGGTGGTCGCCACGGCGCCCGCTAGGGACCTCCGTGAGACTACCGGGGGCGGGATTAAAGCCTTCTCACGAGGCCGCCGGACCGCCGGCGCTGGCGGGCGGCGCGCCCCCCTCCGTGATCAGCGAGTACACCCTATCGGTGAGGTCGTAGAACGCGGGCGACTTGCGGTCGCGCGGCCGCGGAAGCTCGACCGGGACCTCCGCCAGGACATGCCCCGGACGGCGGGAGAGGACCACGACGCGGTCGGCGAGCTGGATCGCTTCCTCGATGTTGTGGGTCACAAGGATCACCGCTTCCGGGGGGAGCTGCGGGTCGCGCCAGAGCTGGAGGACCTCCTCGCGAAGCCCCTCGGCGGTCAGCGCGTCCAGCGCGCTGAACGGCTCGTCCATGAGCAGGACCGTCGGCTCGACCGCGAGCGCGCGCGCGAGACCCACCCGTTGGCGCATCCCGCCCGAGATCTCGCGCGGGTACGCCTCCTCGAAGCCGTCGAGGCCGGTGACGTTGACGTACCGCTCCACCTGGGAGGTGATCCGCTCGGGCTCCCAGCCGAGCGCCTCGAGTCCGAAGGCGACGTTCTCGCTGACGGTGAGCCAGGGGAACAGCGCGAAGTTCTGGAAGACCATCGCCATCCCCTCGGCCACGCCGTCGACCTTCCGGTCGCGGAAGACGATCGAGCCCGCCGTTGGGCGGTCGAGCCCCTGGATCAACCGCAGCAGCGTCGACTTTCCGCAGCCGGACGGGCCGACGATCGCGAGGAAGTCGGCGTCCTTCACGTCGAACGTGATGTCCTGCATGATGGCGATCGTTCCGTGGCGGGTGGGGAAGGACTTGTCGACGTGGTCGACCCGGATGATCGCCAGCGTCCCCACCCCGGTCAGTCGTAGCGGAACCGCTCGACGGCTCGGCGGTACAGGGGTTTCCACAAAAGCTCGTTGATGGCGATCACCGAGGCGACGAGCGTGAGGAGCGCCGTCACCATCAGCGGGAGCCCGTGCGCCTCCGCGTAGCCAATGTCGATCATCTGGCCGATGCCGAGGACGCTGAGGGAGTGCGTGGAGTTCACGTTGAGGTACTCCGCGACGATCAGCGTGTTCCACCCGCCCCCGAAGGCGGTGATCGAGCCGGTGACCAGCGCCGGGAAAAGGCTCGGCAGGAGGACCCGCCGGACGAAGCCGCGGCCGGTGACGCCGTAGGAGCGGGCCGCCTCCTCCAGATCCGGCGGGAGCGAGCGGGCGCCGGCGAGCAGGTTGAAGAAAAGGTACCAGATCATCCCGGTGAGCAGCATCAGGAGCGCCACTCCCTGCTCGCCGAGGTACGGCACCAGGCCAAAGACGATCAGCGGGAACAGCGCCGTCGCCGGGAAGGAGGCGACGACCTCGATCACCGGCAGCCCGACGCGGGCGGCGCGCGCCCGCCGGGCGACGCCGATCGCGAGCGGTAGGGCGATCGCGAGGCAGATGAGGTAGGCGGCGGTCACCCGCCCCAGCGAGGCGGCCATCGCGAGCGGAACCTGGAGGATCTGCGCTCGGACGCCTCCCGGGATCGGCCCGCGGAGGACCCCGTAGACCCCGACGGCGATCGCGATCAGGATGAACCACGCGACGACGAGGACCGCCCCGAGCGAGACGTAGTACGCCCACGCCCCCCGACCGGAGCCGGCCCGCCGGCTGGGCCGCAGCCGGATCGCCGCGAGCTGGACGAACGGGGTGCTGATCCGCGTCATCCCGGTTCGGACCCCCCGGGTGACCGCGGAAGCGGCGCGCCGCAGGCGGCCCGCCCCGCCCCGGCTCTCGAGGAGGTCGGTCTCCCCGGACGGGCTCTGGTCGTAGCGGAACCGGTCCGCCCACCGCCCCAGCGGGCGCCACAGCGCGAAGTCCAGCAGGACGATGACGGCCACGAGCAGCAGCATGCCCGCGACGAACTCGTCGCGGTTGCCGCTCGCGGCGGCGAACGAGAGGAGGCTCCCGATCCCCGGCAGGGCGGTGTGGCTCGAGCTGTTCGTCGTGAAGATCTCGGCCTCGACGAGGAAGAACCATCCGCCGGTCCATGAGAGGACCGAATTGTACACGAGCCGGTTGACGGTCGCCGGAAAGAGGACGCGACGGAACCGCCGCCAGCCCCGCAGGCGGAACGTGTCGGCCGCCTCGCGAAGATCGTTCGGTACGCTGCGGAGCGACTCGTAGACCCCGAAGACCATGTTCCAGGACATCGAGGTGAAGATCAGGAAGACGGAGGCGAGGTTCGGGCCGAGGAACGTTCCCGGCCCGGTCAGGTTGACGAATACGACGATGACGATCGGGAAGAAGCCCAGGATCGGGACCGACTGCAGGATGTCCAGGACCGGGACCATCACCCGCTCCCCGCCGCGGTGCGTCGCGGCGTAGTAGCCGTAGGCCAACGCGAAGCCGAGCGACAACGCGTAGGCCGCGGACATGCGCAGAAACGAGTAGAGGACGTCCACGCTCGCCGTCGGGAGGTAGCCCGCGACGCCGGCCGCGGAGAGCTGGCCGCCCGCCGCGGCCACCGTGACCGTCACGAGCGGCAGCGCGACGTACAGCACCGGCGCGAGCGGGAACCGACGCGCGCGCGCGACCACGGCGGGCGCTGCGCTCGGGAAGGGCGTTGTCATCCCCTCGGCCCGACCCCCCCTCGGGCGCCGAGCCGCCCACCCGCGCCGGAGTATTTGGGGCAGGTGGCGCCGCGCCGGTGGCTCCGCCCGGGGACGCCGGCGGGCCGTTCGCTCCGACAACTCTTATGAACGGGCTTCCGCTGGCAGCGCCGTAGCCCCGTGGTGTAGTGGCCAATCATGCGAGACTCTGGATCTCGCGACGCAGGTTCGAACGCCGCGGGCCCGATTCGCCCCTGCGGCCGGAACTCCTGCCGGGGCTACTCCGGCCGCCACGTCGCGCTTCCGGTGCGGGGGTGCTCCAGCTCGGCCAAGCCGTCGGGACCACCCGAGGGGGTCAGCGAGGCAGGGCTTAGGACCCTGTTGCCTAGGGCATGCGCCGGTTCAAACGGCGGCACGGCCGGATCGACCGGCCGCCGGGAACTCCGGCCCCCCGCATCTTCCCCGGGCCGCGGGCGATCGCCTCGCGGCATCGGCCGGGGGTCCGCCGAGGAGCGCCGCCCGCGGCGCGACCGCCGGTGGGGTCCGGCCGCGACGCGCGGAGGCGCGCCGGCCCCGACCGGAACCGCCGGCTCCGGGCAGGCGATCGACGGGGGCGGACGGTCGGCGGGGTACCTAGGGGCCCGCGTCGCTTAGAGCGCGGTGAACGACGCCCGCTCCACCTCGGTGACCGTCTCGGCGGTAGGAGCGGCGGCGTAGCGGGCCAGGCGCGCGAGGTTGACCTCGAGGAACGCGGGGCCGCCGGCAAACCCCCGCAGCAGCTCCACCGCCTCGGCGCGACGGCCGAGCACCGCCAGTGCGGCCGCGAGCGCCTCGACCGTGTTCAGCTCAGCGAGCCGGCCGTAGTGCTGCGGGTTCGCCGCGAGCAGCATCGGCAGCCTACGGCTCGGTCCCCGCCGGGCCCCAGGGGCCTCCGGCCCCCCGCGCCCCTGCCGCGCGGAGAGCCGGTTCCAGGAGCAGTCGACGGCGAGGAGGCCCCCCGCGGACGCCCGGGCCCGATCCGCCCCCGAGAGCGGGATCCGGGCGTACGGATCGAGGAGGATCGGCGCCGGGGCGAAGGCCGGGAGCCGCTCTCCCCGCCGGGCGAGCCCCCGCCGGAGAAGCCGGCGACCGGTGCACGCGCGCGGATGGTCGTCGCCGACGACGAGCACGTAGAGCCGGACCGGCGGCTCAGGGGGGCTGCGCGTACTCGCGGAAGATCGCATGCAGTTCCCGGGTCATCCGCAGCGCCTCGTCCCGAGGGCGCTGCCACATGTTCCGGCCGAAGATGATGCCGGTCGCCCCGGCGTCCATCGACGACCGCACCTTGCCGAGCAGCTCCGCGTCCGGGACCTTCTCGCCGCCCGAGACCAGGACGAGGGCGCGGCCGGCGCTCTCCACGACCTTGTGGAACGCTTCCTCGGGAGGGAGGCGGAGGGTGTTGTACGGCGGCGGGCTCTCGGCGTCCTTCTCGGAGGCGACCGGATAGTTGACCTTGACGATGTCCGCGCCGAGCTCGAGCGCGACCCGGGCCGCGTAGTCGATCGCGTACAGGCTCTCCTTCCCGCCCCTCTTGGCGACCGCCTCGCCTCGCGGGTACGCCCAGACGATCAACGGCATCCCGAGCCGGTCGGCGTCCCGCCGGACGTCGAGCAGCTGACGGAAGTCGCGGTCTTGTGCGGGGGAGCCGACGTACACCGTGTAGCCGACCGCGTCGGCGCCGAGCCGGACCGCGTCCTCGACGGTCCCGGTGAGCGAGCTGAACGCCTGGCCGTCCGGCGGGATCGCCGTCTTCCCGTTCAGCTTGAGGATGAGCGGGACCTCCCCGGCGTACTCGTGGAAATACTTCTCCGCAAGGCCGATGTGGAGCGCGATCGCGCTGAACCTACCGTCCCGAGCCAGCTCGTACTGGTAGCGGGGATCGAGAGCGTCCGGGTTCGCGAAGAAGTCGACCGGCCCGTGCTCGAGGCCCTGGTCGATCGGAAGGACCAACAGCGTACCTCCCCCGGGGCCGTGCCCGTACAGCAGGCGCTTCAGGCGGGCGAGCTTGCCCGGCGGCAGCCCCAGGCTACGGAGGGCAGGTCGGGCCCCTCGCGCGGCGGCCGGGGATCTCCCCGTCCCCGACGGCCTGCCTTCCCGGACCCGGGGGGACGGCTCGCTCACAGAATGCCCTCGAGCGGACCGGCCGCCGCGATTTAACGGTTGGTCCGGGCACCGACCGGCGGGGCACGTACCGTCCGTGACGCATCCTTAATGCCCCGCCCGCCGTTCTCAAGGTGCCCGGGGGGCCCCCGGGGTCCGATGCGACCGCAGGTCATTCTGACCACCGCGCTGATCCTCAACGCGACGCTGTTCGTCGCCAACCTCTGGATCGCCCTGCTCTCGGGGAGCCGAACCGTCCTGGCCGAGGCGATCCTGACGGTCACCGATCTCACCGGAAGCGCCCTCCTGCTGTGGGGGCTCCGGCTGTCGCGCCGGCCGGCCGATCTTCAGCACCCGTTCGGCTTCGGCAAGGAGCGGTTCTTCTGGGCGTTCGTCTCGATCGTGGTGACGTTCACGATCGCCGGCATCGTCGCGCTCGTCACCGGGCTCGACCAGCTCCTCGCCCCCCGTCCGATCGAAGACCTACGGGTCGCGCTGATCGTCGTCGCCGCGACCCTCGGCGTGAGCCTGCTCGGCGTCTGGGTGACCCTGCGGGAGCTCCGCCTGGGCCGAGCTACGCTGCAGGGGCTCCTGGAGTCGTCGCACGAGGGGCTGAAGGCGGTCTTCTACCAGGACGTGATCGCGATCGTCGGGGCGGCCCTCGCGCTGGGCGGCCTGCTAGCCATCTACCAGACGCACCTGGATGCGATCGATGGGGCGGTCGCCGCCGCGGAGGGGTTCCTCTTGGTCTCGACGGGCTTCGTCCTCACCGGGGAGAGCCGGGAGTACCTGGTCGGCCGCGCGCTGGCGCCGCCGCTCGCCGGGCAGATCTGGGCCCTGGTGGAGCGCGATCCCCGGGTCGTGCGCGTCCGCTCGCTGCAGTCGATGCAGCTGGGGCCCGACGACGCCCTGGTCGCCCTCAAGATCAACTTCCAGGACGGCCTGACCACCGACCAGCTCGAGACGGCGATCGACCAGGTGTCGCTCGCCGTCCGGACCACCTATCCTGTCGTCCGGCACCTCGTCATCGAGCCGGAGTCGTAGCCGCGCGGCCCTCGGTCCACCGCACGGCGGTGAGGCCGACGAGGACGAGCGCGATGGCGCCGAAGTACGGGTAGAGCCCTGCCTCCCCGAAGCTCGCGAACAGGCTGGACGACGCCACCAGGCCGATCAGCATCCCCAGCGAGATCGTGAGCGAGTAGATCGCCATCGTGGTCGCGCGCCCGAACTCCGTGGTCAGGTCGGCGAGCGCGGCGAGAGCGGCCGGACCGTAGGCGAGCGCCATCGCCGCGCCGGCCCCGACCCCCCCCACGAGCGGCCAGTTGAGCCCGAACCGGACCAGCAACGCCGCGCACAGCAGGGCGAGGCCGAACCCGGCCGCGCCGACCGTCATCATCGTCGTCCGTCCCAGCCGGTCCGCGAGGCGGCCGAACGCCGGCTGGGTCACCACCAGGAGCGAGCCGACGCCCCCGATCGCTACCGCGAGCCAGCCCGGCCGGATCCCCACCCCGCCGGCGGCGGGACCGAGGAAGACCAGCACCGTGCCGAGCAGGCTGTAGATCACGAGCCAGGGGAGCGTCACCACCAGGACCGGACGACGGAAGGCACTGCGGACGATCCGGCCCCAGGCGAACGTGGGGCGATCCGGGGGTCGGGGAACGCCGCGGACGAGGACCGCGGCGGCCCCCAGCCCGGCGGCGATCGCCGCCGCCCCGCCGAGGAAGACAAGCCCCAGCTCCGAGTTCGGCACGACGCCCTCGAGGCCGAGACCGAAGGCGTACCCTCCGATCCAGCCGAACAGGTTCATCGCGTCGAACCGACCCATCTCGTACCCTCGCTCGTCGGCCCCGGCGCGGTCCGCGACGACGGCGAGGCTCGCGGCCAGGATCGCGCCGCTTGCGACCCCGAACGCGAGGTTGGCCACCCCCAGCGCGGCCACCGAGCGGGTGGTCGAGATCCCCACGAACAGGGCCGCGGCGGCCGCCATGCCACCGAACAGGACCGGGAACCGTCCCCACCGGTCGGCCGCCGCGCCGCTGAACAGCACGGTGGAGAACTCGCCGATCGGGGCGAGCGCGCTCACCACGCCGGCGGTCCCAACGTCGCTGCCGGTCAGCCCGGAGGCGTGCCGCGCGAGGTAGCTCGCGAAGACCGCCACCGTGATCCCAAAGGCGAACCGCACGAAGAACGTCGCGACGAACACGGCGCCCAGCGCAGGGCGGTCCGGGGAGGACGGGTCGCCCGACCTGCTCGACACGACGACCGTTCTACCTCCGGGCCAGGTCCGCCCGCCCGCCCGCGAGGCCCGTTCGGACGTGGCGCGCGGGCACCATCGACAGCCGAGTACGCCCGGGCGGTCTAGAAAAACGTCGGCCTCGACCTACGGGTGCGCGTACACGACGCGGAGGGGGCCCGAGGGGGCCGGCGGGGCCGAGTCGACCCGGACGAAACCGACCCTTTCGAACTGGAAGATCTCGCGCGGCAAGGCGGTCCGCAGCGAGCGGTCCCCGACGCCGGCGAGGTGGGTCCCGTCGATCTGGAGCACGTCGACCGGTACCGAGTCGGCGGTGCCGACCCACTGCAGCCGGGGAAGCCGGCGGTTCTCCCGGCTCGTGAACTCGGCGGACACGGGGATCCCCGCCGGCCACGGTGCGGGCGGCAGGCGGACGTTCACCAGGTCCTTCAGCCGGACCTCCTCGCCGGCGTGCGCCTCCGCGTCCGGGCGCGCGAGGTAGAACGACGGCCCGCCGGCGACGGTCCGCTCGCCCAGCTCCGGACGATCGGGGTGGTTGGGAAGCGTGACCTCGCCGCGGTCGAGCGGGTAGCCGGCGACGTCGACCCGGACCGGCGCGGAGACGAAGGCGCGGCGGAGCGCGATCGCGTCGATCCGCTTGCGGTTCTCGGCATAGAGACTCTCCGCGGGCACGTCGATGTCGGTCAGCGACATCCCGAACGACAGGATGAACGCCCGCAGCGACTCCATCGAGATCCCTCGCCGGTCGAGCGAGCGGAGCGACCAGGTCCGGGGATCGGCCCAGCCGTCGTAGGCCCCGCTGCGGACCTCTCGGTTCGCCTTGCTCTTGGCCACCTTCGCCTCGCGGACCCGCAGCAGCCCCCAGTGGAGGAACGGCGGGCCCCGGATCCCGAGGAGGTCCCAGACGAACCGCTGCATCCGGTCCTCGATCACGAGCTCCTTGCCCCGCAGGACGTGGGTGACCCCGAGCTCGACGTCGTCCACTGCCCAGGAGAACTCGAGCATCGGCCAAACGCGGTACTTCGTGCCGACCCGAGGATGGGCCTGGTCGCTGATGCGGAACAGGACCCGGTCGCGGAACGCCGGGTCCGGTTCCGCGAGGTCGGTCCGGAGCCGGAGGACCGCCTCGCCCGGGCCGTAGACGTTCGCGAGCATCTTCTCCCACCCCTCGAGCGCTTCCGTCGGTCCCTGGCTCCGCTCGGGGCACGCCCGCCCGGCCGCGCGGTTCTCCCGGAGGAGGTCGGGCGGGCACCGGCAGACGTAGGCACCGCCGTGTTCGATCACGCGGCGGGCCCACGGATAGTGCGACGGGATCCGGTCCGACTTGTAGTAGACGGCGTCCGGCCGGACCCCCGCCAGCTCGCAGTCGCCTTGGATCAGGTCGAAGAACTCGGGTTCGGCCCGCTTCTCGTCGGATCCGATCGTGTCGTCGAAGACGAGCAGGATGCGCCCGTCGTACTGCTGGCGATAGTGATCGTGCACGTAGAGCAGGCGGCCGTGCCCGATATGGAGCACGCCGTTCGGGAACGGGGCGAGCCGAAGGACCACCTTGCCCCGTTCGGCCCCCGGCAGATCGGGGAAGGTCCCGGTCGCCGAGCGGGCGACCGACGGGCGGGACGCCTCGGGTCCGCCGAGACGGTCCAGCCGGTCCGCGAGCTCGGCGACCGGTACCCCCCGCAGCTCGGCGACCGCAACGGCCACGAACGAGCGCAGCTCCTCGGCCCGCGGACGGAGCGACGCGTCGGTGGCCAGAAGCCGGGCGAGCACCGGGCCGGTCCGCGCCTCGCCCTCGTGCTCGACGGCGTTCTCGAGCACCGCGCGGCGCGCGCGCAGCTCGACGGCCTCGGGAAGCCCCACGCGCCGGCGACCCGGGCCCGAGTTAAAGCGGTTGGCCGGAGTTCCGCGGCCGTCGGCCGGACGGCGCGCCGCCGCTCTGGCCCATCGCCAGGTCGACCGCCTCCGCGAGGGTCACCTCGCCACGGAGGACGCGGTGCGCGGTGCTGCGCGAGATGGTGAGCCGGCCTCCGCTCCCGATCCGGCTCAGCCGCTGGACGTTGGCGATCTCGCCGGCGGTGATCGGGGCGACCAGCGGCTCGTGCACCGGCGCACCCTCCGTTTCGCCGATCCGACGCGCGGCCATCCCGTCCCGGGGCCGGCGTCGACCCCTCGGCGTGGTCCCCCGCTCGTTGACGAGCTCGACCGGCCGGTGTCGCTCGAGCAGCGCGTTCACGATGCGATTGCGGGCCGGTGGGTCTCCCGAGCCGACCCGGTAGACGATCCGGTGCGCCGGGAAGCGATGGCGGAGCTGCGCGGCGAGCGCTGCCACCGCTTCGGGGGCCTCCAGGTTGCCCTGCTCGAGGCAGGTCCCCCCCGCGAGGACCGCGTACCCCGGAAAGGGTCCCGGGTCGAGACCGATCACGAGGTCGTGCGACGGGTCCGGCGCCGCGAGCGCGTGAGCGATCGCCGCGGCCAGCGCCCTGCGATCGCCCCCGCCCGAGACGGCGAGCACGTTAGGGTGGTCGATCCCGCGACGTTCGGAGGCGGACGTGAGCACGACGGCGACGCTCTCGGGGATCCGGTCGCCGGGGAGCAAGCTCACCGACGGCCAGCGCCGTTCCCGAAGGAGTCCCGCGAGCTCGTGGTAGAGCCCCGGGTCCCGCGTGACGAGCGCGACCGACCGGTGTCTCACCGTCGGACCCGACGGCTCTATAGCGAATTAATGTTGCGGAGGCTCGTGCCGGTCTGCCTCCATTGCGGCGAGCTCGCCGAGGAGGGGGCGCTGTTCTGCGCGAAGTGCGGCTACACCCTGCCGCAGACGGCCGCCGAGGCCCGCCCGCTCGGTACCACCGCGCCGGGCCCGGCGCCCTCCGCGGCGTCCGCCCCGCCGCTGGGAGCGGCCCCGCGCCCGATGGCCCCGATCGTCCCGCCCGGGGCCTACGCCGCCCCGGCCGCGTCGGTTCCCGGCGCGGTCGCCGCGATCCCGCCTCCGCCGAACGCGAAGTACTGCACCCGCTGCGCGACGTTGATCTCGAGCGCGGCGGTCTACTGCCCGGTATGCCAGCAGCCCCAAGGGTAAGGACCGGGGGCCGCCGCGGCCGCCGGACGAACGTAATGGTCCAGGTCGCCGCGGAGCGCATCGACGACCTGTTCGCGCTCGCCGAGCGGGAGGCGACCGGCCTCCAGCCGGGGCTCGCCGACCGGTATGTGCGCCTCGCGCGCCGGATCGGAATGCGGTACAACGTCCGCCTCCTCCCGGAGTACTCGGAGCGGTTCTGCCGCGGTTGCTCGACGTTCTGGGTGGAGGGGCGCAACGTCCGGACGCGGCTCCGCCAAGGACGACGGGTTCGCAGGTGCCTACGGTGCGGACGCGAGCGCCGCGTGCCGTTCCGGCGCGCCCGCGCGGCCTCCGCGCGTCGAGCCGCACGAGGGCGGCGGCTCGCCCGCCAGCAGGAGGTCGCTCTGGTCGGGGGCGCGCGGTCGGTCCCGGAGGCCGTCAGCGGACCGGTCGAGAGGGAAGGAGGATAACCCGGGTCGGCCGTGGCCGGCCCGAGCCGGGGTGGCCGAGCGGCCAAAGGCGGCAGACTCAAGATCTGCTCTCGAAGGAGTTCCCAGGTTCGAATCCTGGCCCCGGCACGGCCCGCCCGCTGCCACGCCGCGGCCTCCATCCGCGCGGATGCCCCGAGCCCGGGCGTGGACAACCCTCAGGGCGGGAAAGGGTCGGTCGGGCCGAGGCGAGGCCGAGCGGGCCCGTCATGGCCGAGCGGGTGTCCTCCGTTCGCCGTCTCCTGCCCGGTCTGCGGCATACCCCTGGGGTCGTGACCTACCTACCCACTCCGCGCCCGCGCGCGTCGCTCCCAGCCGTCGACTCGCCGACGAGGGAATGCCCCCAGCTTGGTCCGGTGCGTCGCGGTTCGAGTATGCCCCGTCGAGAGGGGCTCGCCGTACTTCGCCGAGAACCGGGCGCTGCTCGTCCGTGCGCTGGCTTTTCCTGTGGGCGACTACACCCGGCCTCCGGCCGGGCTCTCCTGGGACGCCGGAGCTAGTCTACCGCTCGCTCTGCCGGGACCGCACGTACTTTCGGAACCACGGCAGGTCTTCGCGGTACGCCTTGGCGAACTTCCTGCGGGTGTCGAGCTCGGCCTGCTTCGGGGTCAGTTCGAGGGACTTCACGTAGGCGAGCACGTCGACGGTGGTCTTCGGGCCTCGTGGCGTGTACAGGAACACCTTGATCGAACCGGCGTACGGTCCTTCCAGATCTTCCTGGACCCGCACCGCCGGCGGTATCGTGGTCATTCGACAGGCCCGCTTTACCCAGCGCCCCCCCTGCCGCTCTTCGTACGTGAGGAGGGTCGTCACTTCGGACAGCTCCTTTCCCTCAAAGTTCCGGACATCGGTGCGGTGGGCCTTCGGGTGGTACTTCTCGTCCTTGCGCCAGAAGTCCCATACCACGTCCAGCGGCGCGTCATAGACCGCGCCGCGGTCCTCGAGATACACCATCGTGCCCGAGTTGGCTCTAGGGGCCCGCGGCTTTGCCTTCACGGCCCCCGAGACGCCGCGCTTGGGCTAAAAAGGCCCTCATCGGTCGATCCGAGGAGCTTCGGCCGTTCGGTCTGGGCCGCCGGCACCCTCGACGTCGGCGCTCCGAGTTGCCGAGCTCCAGATCCCCCTCCGCGTTGCCGGGCGTTCACGGGGGGACCATAGTGGCGACAGCGGACCGCCGTCTTCGAGGGCGGTAGGGGACCCACGGATCGCGCGCAGCAGCTAGACCGCGGGAGCAGCTGCGCGTCCGCGCGAACCCTACGGTCTCGAGGGCCTCGACACGCGAGAGATCGCTTCCCAGGCGCTCCCGCGGAGCTCTGCGACGGGGGGGTCGGAAGGGGAGATCGCGGCGAGGACACGAGCTCCGCCGTTTCGTTCTCAGCCGTCGTGCGAGGCCCGAGAGCAGCGGTACGTCGATCACGCTTTCTTAACTGAGCACGGCCATCGGCCCTCTCCCTAGACGGCGTCGGCGATACGGGCCAGATCCACGGGTGGGGTCCAGGGCGGCATTCCTTCATGACCTCGCGCAAGACCGTGCTGTTCGTGTGCGTCGGAAATGCAGGGCGTTCCGTGATGGCGGAGGCGATCTTCAACAAATCAAGGCCTGAGGGCCGGCTCGCGTTGTCTGCGGGAGTGGTGCCTGCCCGCGCGACGAACCCACAGACCGGCCCAAGCCTGTCCGAGCTTGGGATTCCACTTCCCCCGCACTCGCCCCAGCGGCTCACGCAGCCGATGGCTCTCGAAGCCACGTAGTGTGTCTCGATCGGAGCACTCGGTCATCCCTCGTGCCCAGCGTGGTTCGCCCGGTTTGGCCCTCGTCGATGGGAGATTCCGGATACCCGCCACGTCGACTCTCAGGGCTTTCGGGAGATCCGTGACGTCCTCCGGGCCAAGGTGAATGCCTTGATCGCAGAACTGGGGGAGAACGAACCCCCAGGCTGAGTGCGAGCGTCGGCCCTCGCCCTCGTCGGCGACCCCACCCCGAGTTCGGAGGTCCCACGGTGGACGCTCCGATTTCGAGGTCCGTTGGCAAGCGGCACCTTCCGAGAGGCTCCGCGACCGGACCGTTGCCGGCCGCTCCGGAAGCCGGTCCCGAGAGATGCCACGGACCTGCGCTTTCGGAGCAAACCCCGGGGCGACGGTCGAGGCGGGGTCAAGGGGACCCGAGAGCGGGCTTCCGAGCAATGACGACGTCCATGGCCTTCCGATGGGGGACGCCCCCGGCGTGGGAGACGAACTCCCCTTGTCCTGAGTCAAGGATCTCCCAGTCCCCGTAGTACCCCAGCAACTCTCCCGAGCGGAACGGGGTCGCGAATCGATTCATCGAGTAGGGCGGGATGTAGGGTTTCGGAACGTCGGCGTTCATGGCGTGGATTCCCCCGGGCGCGGTGTTCGCTTTGAAGTGTTCAAATCGGGTCGCCCGAATTCGACGCGGGAGGTTGTTCAGGGCTCCCGAGCAAAACACCACGTCCACGCGATGACCCAGCCGGTAGGTCCGAATGTCCCTGACCTGGAATCGGACGTCGACCCCGAGCCGAGACGCGCGCTGTTCCGCCTTTCGTATCCCGACGCTCGAGATGTCCACGCCCAACACCCGGTAGCCTCGCCGGGCAAAGTAGATCGAGTCTCGCCCCTCGCCGCAACCCAGGTCCACCAGCGTGCGGGGCGCGCGCGGAAGCGACCGCGCCAGGCGGACGACATCGCGTGCGAGGCGGGTCGGCTTGCTTCCCCAATACAAACCGGGTCGCGCGTAACGCTCGTCGTAGATCGGCTCGCTCAACGCCAGCGCTCCTCCGCACCCGCGGCCTAACCGCCTCGATCTGACGAGCGAGGCGCCCGCGCCATAAGAGCACGACAGATTCGTGCCGCGGCGGGTACCCTAGGCGGGGCTACCGGGGCAGCGAGCCGTGGTCCACGCTCTCGGTGCTCTCCAACGCCCGGGCATCGGCGGGTCGTCGTCGGAGGGCCTCGGACACGGGTGCGCCCGGGTGAGCTCCCACGTAGTGCAGGGCCGTTGTCCCGGCTCCGGAGGTGCGGGGCCATCTTCCTCCCCTGGGATGAAGGAACGTCACCGAGCCGGATTGCCCTCGGCCGATCGCGAGCACCGACGGTACGGTCGAAGGAGCGGAGCCTCGCGCGCCGCCGCGTCGCCTCCCACCGCTCTGTCCTCGCGCGCGCGCGTGGCGCCGCCTAGCGTTCCTCTCGTTCCAGGTAGGCCTGTACGCTCAGGGCATCCAGCGTAGCCCACCGGCTCGGTTCTCCGGGGGTCTCCAGCCGCAAGGGCCAGTACGGCCACTCGTCCAGCGGGTAGGTCAGCTGCGTGGAGTCCACGTCCGGGTGGTCCGCATCGATGGCCCACGTGCCGTCGCGGCGCCGCTTGCCCAGCAACCACCGCAGGGCCGGTCGCGCTCGGGGATCCGTCGCGCGTCCCAGTCTGGCGACCAGCTGAAGCCCGACCAGCGTGTCGTAGTAGTAGTGGGTGGGAAAGTGGATCCGGTGCCACGGCGCGTAGGAGCGACGGCCCTCGACGCTCAGTCGATGACGCAGGAGGAACTCCGCTCCCCGTGCGATCGCCCGTCGGACCGACTCTGAGCGCGCGCCGTCCGGGACCTCGGCCAGCGCGGCCAGTCCCTCCCAGCCGTCCAACGAACCTGACGCGCGACCCGGGAAGCAGTACCATCCCCCGTCCGGCTTCTGGTCTCGAACGATCCAGTCGAGGCATCGTTGGACCACAGGGTGATCCAGGTACCCGTAGCGGAGGAAGGCCCTGGCGCAGTTTCCCACGCCACAGATCTCGCTCTCCGGTCCGCCGAGGAGGTCCGTACCCCTCTCGGTCCAGCGACGCATGATCAGGCGGACCGTACGACGTATGCGAGGGTCCTCCCGGGTCATGCCGAGCTCGGCAAGGAGAAGGAACCGCCAGTACGTCGAGATGTACTTCGGTCGGTAGATCTCCTCATCCGAAGATCCGGGGGTGGCCCAGTGCCCGTCAGGGAACTGGTGCGCGAGAATCCCGGCGGCCCACCCCGTTCGCCCGATCCGCCGGCGGGCCGCGACGACCCGGGGGTCATCCGGAGCCAGGCCTTCTACGTCACGGAGAAAGCGCCAACGAGCGCTCGGGTCGGCGGTCGGCCCTGTTAGCCACCTTCGGATCCGGGGAGACACCCGCACGGCCCGGCGCAAGCCTCCTCGACGCAAAAGCCCTAGGTCCTTGGCAGAGCGGCCCGAGGACGTCCCTGGCGACCCCCCGGCGGAGCGCGGGTAGCGCGGGGGCCCGGTACGCGCATCGCAGGCGGCGCGATCCGTCGCGGGCCCGCGCCCGTCGGCCGGCGATCGCGCGGGGTCCTCCTCGCGTGCGCCCCCGGACGTGGGGAGCCCGACCGAGGGGCCGAAGGGCCGGCCGAGCCTCGAGGAGCTTGCGGGGTTGTCGAGGGCCAACAGTGATGCGCTGGAGCTGCTGCTCGCGAGTCCGTGGAGGCTCGCGGCCTGGTCTGGGTAGGGACGAGGACGCCAAGCTTTGAGGCCACCCGGGATTTCTTCGAGTCCGCGCTAGGGCTCCCGGTGGGCAACGAGCGACCGCATTTCGTGCGCTTCGACCTGCCGGACGGGGGATCCGTCGAAGTATTCGACGCGCGATCGGACCCCTACACCCACTTCACTACGGGTCCGGTCGTAGGCATTCAGGTGTGGGATTTCGACCGGGCACGGGCGGAGCTCGCGTCGAGCGGCTACGCCCTGCTCGGGGAAGCCGGAGGGAGCCCCGGCGACTACCGGTGGCAGCACTTTAGGGGACCTGATGGGGTCGTCCTCGAAATCGTCGACTACCCCCGTCGCCCCTCCCCGGGAGTCCCTGCCGGCCCCCTCCAGATCACCCGGCTGGCGTTCCTGGGGATCGCGACGTCCCGGTTCGAGGAGACCGCCCGCTTCTACCGGGACGTGCTGCACGCCAAGACCGTGGAGGAGGAGGAGAACGTGATCGAGTGCCGCTTGCCCGACGGCAGTGCGGTGGAAGCCTTCCGTCGGGGCAGCGAGATGGATCATCCGCACCTGCGAACCGGTCCGCTCCCGGGGTTCGGCGTGAGGGACTCTCGCGCGGCGATCGGCGTGCTACGAGCACACGGTGTCCCTATCCTGCAGACCCGAGAAGGGACGTGGGGTGGCTGGGCGCACTTTCGAGCGCCGGACGGGTGCGTGTACGAGATTACCGATCGTCTGGAGGGGCGGTAGCTCGGGCGTACGCGGACCCCGCGACCGCGGCACGGCTTCGCCCGCATCCCTAAGGTCGTGGGACGCGTTGCCGCGCCCGGGGCGAGGGGCTCGATGGGCGTCGAGATACTCGACTTTGACGACGCCTACCGGGACCTCCGGAGGGCCCTGGTCTCGCTCCACTACAGTGCGTGGGGCGGGCTGGACGATCTCGCATCGGCCCTCCGGGCCCGTCGGTCCGGGTTCCCGTTTGCCTCGTACCTGGGGGTGTACGCGCGGGAGGGCGACGAGCTCCTCTCCGCGGTCTTCGTCTCCCAGTATCGGCTGACGACTCCGCAAGGACCGGAGCCGGCCGCCGGGATCGAGCTCGTCATGACCCGCCCCGACGCGATGCGGCGCGGGCTCGCAGCGCAGCTCCTGCGGGAGGTGCACCGCCGCGAGCGAAGCGCCGGCCGCCGTCTTGCCCTCCTCTGCACGGGCCGATCGAACCTCGCCCACGAGCTCTATCTCAAACTCGGCTATCAGGACATTTTCTACCCCCGGACTGCGCTGCGGTACATCGACCGGCGGACGTCGAGCGCCCCGCCCGGGTTCCGCGTGCGGCCGGCCCGGCGCTCGGACGCTCCGGCGCTGGCCCGCGTCCACCGCCGAGCGAATGCCGGGGCGCTCGGGTTCGCGCAGAGGGACCCTCGAGCCTACCGAGCCCGGTTCCTTTCCGGCGCCGGCGCGGCGCGGGGCGTGCTGGTCGCCGAGCGCCAGGGCCGCGTGGCAGGATACGCCACGCTGGAGCCGCATTCGACCTGGGGTCGGGCCGGCGAGGTCATCGCTCCAACGCGGGAGATACGTTCGGCACTCATGGCCTCCCTGGAGCGAAGGTCGAGCGGCCGCTGGCTCGCGTTCGCGAGCGATTGGTTCTCGGGAGAGGACGACCCCGAACTGGCCCGGTGTACCCCGTTGCTCCCTTCCTACGCCGTGATGATGGCCTGTCCGCTCGCTCCGGAGCTGCGCCGGCGGAACCTCTACCAATGGCTCCGATCGACCGGACGCCCGTTTGCCTGTCAGCTGCTGGACATGTTCTGAAGACCCCGCGGGCCGCGACCAGGATGGGCACGGCCTCGCCCGTGCGCAGCCGTCGGCCGTTCCCCGGCTGCGAGCGATCGTGCCCGGCCCGGGGTGCTCTGCCCGGGCCGATCTCAGCGGCGAGGGCCCCCGGGCGGGATGCGGTCCTACCTCAACACGAGGCTCAGGTTGCCCGAGAACGACGAGGAGGGCGAGATGATGGTGACGTTCAGGGAGGCGTTCGTGCTGCCGGGGCCATGCGGGCTGCCTCCGATCGTGAGCGGCACCTGCGCGTACGTGATCGTGAACCCGGTGGTGTTCGTGGATACCCCCCGAACCATGCAGGCCGTCGCGTTGTAGTTCGGCATGGGGAAGTCGAGCGTCTGGTTCGCCCCCGTGGAGCTGTTGAACCCGTAGAAGGCGATCGGCGGGCTCTGGTTCAGCCCGCAGACGTCGTCCGGGGCGTAGACGAAGATGTATCCGACCTGAACGGCCGGCGCCGGGCCCGGCAGGAGGAGGTAGGCGACCACCCCGACGACCAGGATCACGACGACCACCACGACGACGATGAGGAGCAGCCGAGAGTGCCGGCGAGGAGGGGGCGGGCCGCCGGGGTAGGAGACGGTCGGTCCCAGGGGGGGAAGAGGCGCGGAAGCGACCCCGGAGGAAGCGACGAGGGGCGTCGACGCGCCGGAGAGCGCGGCGCCGCAGTACGTGCAGAACCCGGAACCCGCCGCTGCGGGCGCCCCGCAGCTGGGACAGTTCGTCGCCGCCATCCTGCCCTCAGGGGACCGCTTACGGCGAAGAGTATATGATGAGAGCTTCTTGCGCGAACCTCTCGCGCGCCCCGCGGTGGGCCGCCCGACGCGGGCGAGCCGAACGGGGCGCGCCGGGGACCGAGACGGCGATAGGCTCGGCACGACGGTCCCCGACCGACGAGGCAGCCGCCGGCATCGTCACGCGTTCCCCCCTTCTGACCCGACGCACGCAGCCGCGAGTACCTACAGGCTGGGGGTCTCGCCCGGGACGCGTCGGAAGAGCTGCACGTCCCCTACGTGAGGGGCGCGCACGAGGAACCGGACCAAGCGTTCGATCCCAAAGCCGGCCCCGGCCGAAGGGACGAGATGGTCCGCCTGCTCGAGATAGGCCTCGTACGCTGCCGGGGGGATCCCATCGCGGCCGATCCGGGTCCGAATCCTGGCGGGGTCCCACTCGCGTTCCGCCCCCGAGAGGGCCTCGCCGAAGCCCGCCGGATAGACGAGGTCGTAGTTCCGGTAGTGTCCCGGGCGCTCCGGGTCCTCGCGGTCGTAGAACTCCCGGCGATGGCAGGTGACCCAGAACGGCTGGCGCTCCGCGCGCGACGCGGGCTCCTCCCACGAGGGGCCGTACCGTGCCTCGAGCTCGTGCGTGGTGTAGGTGGCCCACGGAGGCGAGAAGCTCGGGGGCGGAACGTCGAGCGACCGGAACGCCGGGTGGCCGCGAAGGCGGGAGCCGAGCCGCGCGAAGAAGCGCTCCACGAGCGCGCGCACCTCATCCCCGGCGGCGTTCGGGATCTCGAAGTCCGCCTGGGTGAACTCGAAGAGGTGCTTGCCCGACGCGGCCCGCTCGGGTCGCTCGAGCCGAACGTTCGGCGAGAGGATCCAGATCTTCCCGATGTCGCGTACCGCGAGCTGCTTGTGGAGGATCATCGAGTTCATGAGGTAGAACCGTTGGCCGAGATAGTCGATCTCGACGGTCTTTACTACGGAAGAGCCGGGGTCGGGGCCCAACGGGTCGGTGCTCCGGCCGAGCATCACCGGTAACAGTTGGAGGAACCCCTCCTCGTGGAAGAACGACTCGGTCTCGTAGATCACGTCGCTCAGCAGGTCTAGGTACGCGCGCCGGCGCTCGTCGCCGACGATCCTCGGCTCCCGTGCTTCGCCGCCTTTCATGGTCCGTTCTCGCCGAAGGCCCGTGTCGGGCCACGCCCTCGGGCGTGGTCCGCTCGCAGGGCCCTAGGCCATCCTATTCCGTGCCGTGGCCCGGCGGGCCCGGACGGACAGCGGAAGGGGCGCCCGCGGACGGCGCCCCCCGACGGAGCGGGCCCCGCCGCGAGTCTCGTGACCGCGGGCGACCGACGGGCCCATCGGACCTCCGAGCGGACGGACGTAAATAATCCTTCTCGCGCCGAGGCTCCGCCGGGGGCGGCCTCTGCGCCCGCGCCGAACGGCTCCGCGCGGGTCTGCGTTCGACGCAACCGCTCGAGGAACGGACCGACGCGCCCGAACCGCTAATGCGCCCTCGGAGCTCTCGCCGCGGGCAGGCCATGCACCGCGGGCTCGAGGTCGGCATCCACCTCCGACCCGGCCTGCCGGAGGAGAACTTCGTGGCGCAGGCGTTGGGAAACCTCGCCGCCTTCCGCCTCGCGACCCGGCGTCGGGAGCGGCTCGAGTGGCAGGTCCTGAGGGTGGAGGGCTCCGGAGGGTCGCATCACTACCGGCTGGTCCTGCGGCACCCGGACCGCCTGCTGGATGTAGGCTTCCGCGCGGAGTTCGAGGCGATCCTCGCGGATCTCTCGAACGAGTCCGTGGACCAACTGCGCGGCCGGCTCGCCGCCGCGGAGAAGGACGGCCTCCGCCTCGTCCCGCTGCGGCACGTACGGGAGGAGGTCGACTTCTGGCGGGACGACTTCTGGACCTACTTGGGAGGCCCTTCGGGGTTCGGCCGCCCCGGGTCGTTCCCGTAGCCGGACTCGCCCCGCCTTCGTAGCGACCCGGGGCGGAGGCTCTCCGTAGGGCCCCTACCGGCCGTCGCGGTCCGCGGTCGCCGTGAACGGGCTCGGTACCGCGATCTGGGCGACCGTGATCGGGACGTGGGTCCTGGTGGGAGGCACCCTTGCGTCCGCTTGCCGGAAGCGGCGGCAGAGGCAACGGCTGTCCTCCGCTTCGACCGTCCTGGAGCTCGGGGAGCGGTTCTACAGCCCTCGCATGCGTCCGGCCCGGCGCGAGCCGAGCGCCTGGCTGCTCCGACCGCCGCGGGGCGAGGAGACCGACACCTGGGAGGTCCCGATCCTCTTCGAGCAGATTGGATTCCTGGCGCGGAGCAAGGCGCTCGAGCCGCGCATGGTGTGGAACGCCTTCGGCACGTGGGTGACGTCGTACTACCCGCTGCTACGGCAGCCGGAGGACCTCCTGGCACGATGGCGGCAGGAGGGCGGGGCCCCGCCGATTTTCCGGGAGTTCGAGTGGCTCGCGAAGGAGATGGACCGCCTCGAGCGGAGGCTCCCGCGATCGCCGGGAGGGCCCGGGTCCTCCCCCGGCGACGCCCGGGAACTCCTCGAGAGCGACGCGCAGCTGCCGCCGACGCCGGGGCGAGCAGCGGGTGAGGCACGAAGCCCACCCCGTCACCCGGCGACGGTTCGCGAGCCCCCCTCTTCCAGCAGGAGCTTGATCGCCTCGCGCGGGATCCCCTTCGCGCGCTCGACGATCGAGTCGATCGTCTCGGCGTCGAGGCGGAACGGCGTCCTCGCGAGCGCGAGGGTGACGATGCGTCGGAGGTCGTCCGGGGCGACCGGCGTAAACTCGAGGACCGTGCACCGGGACTGCAGCGCCCGGGCGAGGCCGCCCAGCTCGTTGCAGGCGAGAACGAACACCGACCAGCCGCCCTCCCCCTCCATCGCGGGCCTCAGGTCGTTCAGCGCGTCGGGCGAGAGCGCCTCCAGCTCGTCGAAGAAGATGATCCGGAACGGCGCTCCTCCGGGAGGCGGCGACCTTGACGCCACCACGATCCGTTGCAAGCTCGCGTGGTCCCGGTCGTCGAACGCCTTCAGCTCGCTGAAGTTGGCCTCGTAGTTCTCGCCGAGCGCCTCCCGGCCGAACGCCCGGGCGGCAGCGGTCTTGCCGGTGCCGGGGGGGCCGTGCAGCAGGAGGTGCGGGGGGACGACCGTCCCGTTCCGGGCGCCGGCGAGGATCCGTCGGAGCCGGGCTACCGCCACCGGTTGGCCGACGACCTCGTCCAGGGTGGTCGGACGAAAGTCCTCCATCGACAGGCGACGCCGCGGAGAGCCGGCCATGGAGCCGGGTAGCTGGCTCGGGCGATATCAAGCCTGGGGGCGGTCGGACCCGGGCGGCGTTCGCGGCGGGTGCGCCGGGACCCCCGGCGACCCGCGCGCCGGACGGCGCCCCCCGTTTCACCACCTCCGGAGCGCCCCTATAGGGCCCGCGCCGTCCCTCGAAGCGAGGGACCGATGATCGCGCTCGCGGACTGTGCTGTCGCCGTGACCGACGCCAAGGCCTCCGCCCGTTGGTGGACCGAAAAGGTGGGATTTGCCGTGCATACGGTCGGGAACGGCCCGCACGCCGTGGTCGTCGCCCCGCCGGGAGACCGGTTCGTGATCCACCTTTGCGAGGGCTTCGAGAAGCCGGAACCCGGCAACACCGGCATCGCGTTCGTCTCCGACGATCTCGAGCCCCGCGTCCGCCGGATGGAGGCGGCCGGGGTCGTCTTCGCGGAGCCGATGAGCGTCGGACCGGGGGGAGCTCGCGCGAAGTTCGCGGACCCGGACGGCAACATCTTCTGGCTCATCGGTGCGCCGACCGCGTTCATCCGGGGCGAACTCGACCGCCGGGCACCGGACCCGAGCTCGCCTCAGGGCCGGCGCCCGGAGGGGCCCGGCACGCCGTCGCCTCCCTGAGCGGGCGCCGACGCGTCGGCGCAGGACTACGGGGCTGGGCCGGCGGGGCCCTTCCCGCCGGGGCCCGGGGCGGACGCCCGCCGCGCGGGGAGCCCGGCCGCCACCGTCCGATGGGCGTCCAGGTACGCCGCGAGGAGGAGGAAGTACGAGACGAACAGGTACGAGCCGATCGACTCGATCGGCCCGACGAACCCGGGGATGCTGAGGCTGCGGCTCGAGACCAGGCCGAGGAGCGTCCCCAGGTGCGTGCCCATCGCGAGCCCGACCAAGGCGGAGACCACCAGGGCCCATCCGATGGCGCCCAGGAGCGCCGCCTGGCTCGGGCGAGGGACGAGGTGGAAGACGAGGAGGGCGTACGTGACGAACGTGCCCAGCACCAGCGAGCCGACCGCGGCGCCGAAGAGGAGCTCCGCCCAGGGCGGGACCCCGAGGGAGGGCCGGGCCACCAGGAGCCCGACCACGGCCCCCGCGACCACCGCGCCGAGCAGGCTCGCCGCGAACACGGCGTGGGCCTGGCGCACCCGGCTGCGGTGGAGCTCGTTCCACTCGTGCTGGCCCACCCAGACGAAGAGGAGGCCGGCGAGCGTCGTGGCGACCGGGGCGACGAACAACAGGCTCTCCCCGGGACGGAACGCGCCGTGCGAGACGAACGAGTAGAGCTCCCCGATCCCCTCGATGCCGAACCCCAACGTGAGGATGGCGAGGCTGATCCGCAGGTTGGTCGTCACGGCGGGACGCTCCGGCACTCTGGGGTCCCCCCAGATACAGCTAACCGTTCAGCGGCCGCGCCGGACCCCGGCCGGCCCCCGGGCCCTAGACCGGCGTCGCGAGCGTCGGGAGGTAGTCGTCGGGGGGCCGGCCGACGATCGGGATCCTGTGGCCGCACCGCCCGCACCGGTTCTGCGCGTCCAGGGCCCACCGCTGGATGGTGAAGCCGTAGCGTCGCACGGCAACGGCCCCGCACCCCGGGCAGTACGTGTGCTCGAGCGGGTGGCCCCACACGTTCCCGAGGTAGACGTACTCGAGACCCTCCGCCTTCGCCACGGCGTGAAGCTTCTCGAGCGTCGGCACCGGCGTCACGGGCAGATCCATCATGTGGTAATCCGGGTGGAACCGCAGCAGGTGGAACGGCGTCGAAGGGCCGAGCCGGTCGACAACATGGCGCGCGAGCGTTCGCGTGGCGTCGACCGACTCCCCCACCTCCGGGACGATGAGGTCGGTGATCTCGACGTGGACGCCCCGGCGGACCAGATCGACCGTGGTCTCGAAGATCGGCTCGGGGCCCTTCGCGCTGATGTACCGGCGCATGAAGCCGGGTTCGCCGCTCCCCTTGAAGTCGACGCTGACCGCGTCCAGGTGAGGTCCGAGCAGCTGGGTGGCCTCCGGAGTAAGATAGCCGTTCGTCACGAAGTTCGCGAACAGCCCGGCCCGATGGGCCTCCCGGACGATGTCCAGAGCGTACTCCGCGAAGATCGTCGGCTCGTTGTAGGTGAACGTGACCCCGGCGCAGCCGTACCGTTGGGCGGACCGCACGGCGTCCTCCGGCGAGAGCGGGCGCCCGACGATCTCGCGCTCCTGGGAGATCTCCGCGTTTTGGCAGTACTGGCACCGCCAGTTGCAGCCGACGGTGCCGATCGAGAAGACGCGCGAGCCCGGCCGGAAGTGCGCCAGCGGCTTCTTCTCGACCGGGTCCACCTGGACCGCGGAGGCCCGCCCGTAGCTGAGCAGCACGAGCCGGCCCCCGACGTTCTTGCGCACGAAGCAGAAGCCGTGCGAGCCTTCCGGCATGGTGCAGTACCGCGCGCACGCGGTGCAACGGACCTTGCCGCCCGGCTGGGGCTCGTAGAGCGTGGCGACCTGCGCCGGCGCCACGACCGTCGGCATCCGGCTCCTCCCCCAGGGTACGCCCCCACCTCCGTTTAGGCTCGCCGGAGCGGCGTTCGAAGACGAAGGTTCATCTCTCCGCGGGACCCCCGTCCCCGGTGATGGTCGTTCCTGCCGGCGAGTCGGCCGACGCCCGCGCGTCGCGCGTCGAGGCGGAGGTCGCCCGCGAGCTGGCGCCGTCGGCCGAGTTCCTCGACCGCCTTGCCGCGACGCGCCGCCGTCTCGTCGCGCAGGTCGAGGCCGCGGCGCGGGAGCGGAGCAGCCCGCTCGTGCGGGCGCTCGTCGCCGGCAGCGCTGCCCGGGGCACGTTCCTCAGCGACCGCCTGGACGTCGACCTGTTCCTCCTCTTCCCTCCGGACCTGCCGGACGAGCGCCTGAAGGAGGAGGGGCTCGCGCTGGGCCGGGCCGTCCTTGCCGAGGCGACCGTGAAGTACGCCGACCATCCGTACCTGCGCGGAACGTTCGAGGGGTTCGCGGTCGACGCGGTCCCGGGGTTCGCGGTCGACGATCCCTCCCGCCCGCGGTCGCCGGTGGACCGGACCCCGTTCCACCAGGCGTACCTCGCCGCGCGCGAGACCCCCGCGCTCGTCGCCGAGGTGCGTTTGGCCAAGCAGTTCCTTCGGACGCTCGGCATCTACGGCTCGGAGGCGCGGACCGAGGGGTTCTCCGGCTACCTCCTCGAGCTGCTGGTCCTCGAGCACGGCTCGTTCCGCGCCCTCCTGAGGGCCGCCCGCGCCTGGCGCATCCCGGTCCGCCTTACGCCGGCCGAGCGGGAGCCCCCGCGGTTGCCGTCGGAGGTGGCCCTCGTGCTGGCCGATCCGGTCGACCCGAACCGGAACGTGGCGAGCGCGCTCTCCCGCCGCAACCTCGCCACGCTGGTGGTCGCGGCCGGCGCCTACCTCGAGCGGCCGGAGGCCGGCTGGTTCCGGCCGCGGCCCCCGGACGCGTTCCCGCTGGACGCCGCGCGGCGCGAGGTGCGCCGTCGGGAGACGCACGCGGTCGTCGTCGTGCGGCCCAAGCCCGAGCTGGTCGACGACACGCTCTACCCGCAGCTGCGGAAGGCCGAGCGGGCGATCGCCGACGAGCTCGGGCGCGCCGGCTTCCGGGTGCTCGGCAGCGCGAGCGCGGCCGACGCCGAGCGGGTGGTGCTCGCCCTGGAGCTTGCCGAGCGGACCCGGCCCCTCGTGCGCCGGCGTGACGGACCCCCGGCCGGCATCGATCGCACCGGCGACTTCCTCGCGACCTGGCCGCCGGAGCGGCCCGAGGTCCTCCAGGGGCCGTACGTCCGCCCCGACGGGAGCTTGGGCGTGGAGACCCTGGAGACGGACCGGGACGCCGAGGCGTTCCTGCGCGAGCGGCTCCCGCGCCTCGCGCTGGGCCGTCACCTTTCCGGTGCGCTCGGGTTCCGGGTCGAGTCGCTCGAGGAGGCCGCGGAGTCGCCGGCGCTTCTCGAAGCGCTCCGCGCGCTGTTCCGGAAGCGGCTCCCCTGGCCGGCGCGTGCGGACGGGGGGGCTACGTGAGGTTGACCAGCAGGAACCACAGCGCGAGGAACCCGAAGAACTCGAGGGCGAGGACCCCGGCCCAGTCCCCCTTCGTATAGGCCGACGAGCCGCGGCGGAGCCGGCCGAGAAGGTACGGGCTGAAGATCACGACGAGGAACCCGAGTCCGAACGGAAGGTACCACGGGAGGCCGGCGGCGGTGGCGAGCCAGGCGAGCGCCCCGAGGACCACGGCGATCCCCGCGCCGATCGCCACCGCGGTCGTCAGCTCGAACTCCTTGGCGGCGAACCCGGCCTCGTCGAACACCGGGAACTCGAACGCCTCCTCCTCCTCGGCCTCGTCCGGCTTGCGACGGACCTTCTTCGCCACAGCTCACCGGCTCCGGACGGCGATCGCCCGACGGTACAGCTCCTCGGCGTGGTAGGAGCTCCGGACGAGCGGTCCGGCCTCGACGCCGGCGAACCCCGCCAGCTCGGCCCGGACGCGGAGGCGGTCGAACTCCTCGGGAGGGACGAACCTCGCGACCGGGACGTGCTGGGCGGTGGGCCGAAGGTACTGACCGAGGGTCAGGAGGTCGACCCCGCAGTCCCGAAGGTCGGCGAACGCCTGCGCGAGCTCCGGCTCGGTCTCCCCCAGCCCGAGCATGATCGAGCTCTTGGTGACCTGCCCCGGGCCCCCGCGCGCGCGCGCCGCCCGGAGCACCCCGAGCGACCGGTCGTAGCCCGCGCGGCGGTCGCGGACCGCCCGCGAGAGCTCGCGGGTCGTCTCCAGGTTGTGCGCCAGCACGTCGGGCTCGGCCTCGAGCACCGTGGCGAGCGCGGTCGCGTCCCCGCCCAGGTCGCCGATGAGCAGCTCTACGCGCGTGCCGGGGCTCTGCCGTCGGATCTCCCGCACGGTCTCGGCGAGCACCGAGGCGCCTCCGTCCGCGAGGTCGTCGCGGCAGACCTGGGTGAGCACGACGTACCGGAGGCCCCACCGTCGCACCGCCTCGCCGACGCGGGCCGGCTCGGTGCGGTCGATCGCCCCCCGGGACCAGCGGGTGGTGACGGCGCAGAACCCGCAGCGCCGGCTGCACTCGGTGCCGAGGAGCATGAGGGTGGCCGCGCCGGCCGACCAGCACTCCGGGAGGTTCGGGCACCGGGCTTCGCGGCAGACGGTCCCGAGGCGGAGACCCTCGAGGATCTGCCGCACCTGGGGGTACGCCGAGCCGTGCGGCGGACGGACCCGGATCCATGGCGGGAGCCGCGGCCCTGCCTCCGGAGGACCCGGGCTGGCCTCGGCGGTGAGCATCGGCGCTTCCGACCGACCCGCGCGTTTTAGGCTTTCCGGCCGCGCGGCCTCGCCAGCCGCTCCTCGAGGAGCGTGGCGAGCAGGCTGGCCGGGAGCTCGTCCATCGCGAGCTGGCTCGACTCGCCGGAGGCGCCGACGTCCAGCGTGACCAGCCCGTCCCGCTCGAGCTCCTTGAGCGTCCGCCAGAACGTCGTCCGGCTCATCGGGGCCCCCCCGAGCTCCTCCAGCAAGGCGGCGTGCGCCCGCCGCACCTTCTGGCTCGGGGCGCTCGCACCCTTGCCTTTCAGCGAGCGAGAGAGCGCGAGCAGGACCCCCAGCTCGGGGGTGGACAGCTCCTCGAGGTGGCTTTCGGTCATCGTCGGCAGGATCGATCCCTTCGCGCGCCGAACGTGCTCGGCGGTAAGCTGGCCCGCCCCTTCGTCCTCGGCGGCCCGCGCCGCGTTCGCCAGCACCTCGAGCGCGAACCGCGCGTCCCCGTTGGAGGAGGCGATCCGCGCGATCTGGTCGAGGACCTCGCGCTCGAAGCTCCCGGCCCGGAGCGCGAGGGCGGCCCGGGCCTCGAGGATGTCGACCAGCGCCTCGCGGTCGTACGGCGCGAGCGCGATCCGGTGGGTCACCCCGAAGCTGGAGCGGCTCGCCGCGTCCAGGTGCGGCAGGAGGTCCTCGGCGGCGATGAGGACCAGCGAGATCGAGCCGAGCCCTACCTCCCGGCCTCGGGAGAGCAGGTAGACGAGCTTCGTGCCCTGCCGCACGAGCGCCGACGCCTCGTCCAGCAAGATCAGGTGGTGCGCGGGCGACCGCCGAAGGCCCTGCTCGAAGACGTCGAGCATCTCCGAGAGGCTGTAGCCGCGGTCCGGCAGCGACACGCCCACCCCCCGGAGCAGGTCGAGCATCACCGTACGGTCGCTCGCCCGGCGCCAGCAGTTGACGTAGGTCGCGTGGGTCGGGTACTCGCCCAGGCGGCCCGCCCGGTCGAGGTCTGCGGCGAGCCGGCGCGCGAGGACCGTCTTGCCGCTCCCCACCCCGCCGGTGAGGAGAAGGTGGTACGGCAGCCCCTTGCCCAGCGCCTCCCGGTACCGTCGGAGCAGCAGCGAGAGCTCCGTCTCGCGGTGCGGGAGCTTCGGCGGGACGAACGACGGGTCGAGGGTCTCCTCGCGGAGCAGGAGGCGGGACGCCGGGCTCATCGGGACCCTCTCGGTCCGGCTCGGGCGCTTAGCGTCTTCCCTCCGGGCCGACGCCGGCGCGGGCCCGGCAGCGGCCCGAGGGCCCGAACCGCAGCGGCCGCGAGCTCGCGCCGGGGGCGACGGGCGTCTAGGACGATCCAGCGGTGGCGTCGGGCGAGGGCGAGATAGGCGCGGGCCACGCTCGCCAGCGAACGGCTCCGCTCGAGCGGACCCCGGACCTTCGCCCGGCGGGCTAGGCGACGGGTCATCCAGGACGAGGGGAGGTCCAGGAGGAGTACCCGGTCGGGGACTACGGTCGCCTGGCGCTGCAGCTGCTCGAGCCGGACCCGCTCCCGACGCGGCAGACGACTTGCCTGGTAGGCGAGCGTCGAGTAGAACGAACGGTCGGTGAGCACGACATCGTACCGCCGGAGGTCGCGGCGCAACCGTTCGGCGGCCAGGTGCCGGTCCACCGTGAAGTACACCGCCCCCGTCCACGGGTCGTCGACACCTGCCTGCTGCGCGAGGCGGCCGAGCGTCGCGTCCGTTGGCTCGCGCCGTAGTCTCACCGCAAACCCCCGCCGTCGGAGCCCCCGCGCGAGCGCCCGCTGCAGCGTGGACTTCCCGGCCCCGTCGATCCCCTCGATCGCGATCAGCCACCCCGCGCGGGGCGGGGGGCTCGTCATGCCCGCACGCCTCCCTCGGGATCGAGCCGGAGACGATACACCTCTTCGACGGAGCGGAGAAACGGACCGGCGAGGAGCTCGACGGCACTCGGCGATCGGCGCACGGCGGCCGCGGCGCGACGGGGCACGGTCGCCAGGTCCAGGACCGCCCCGGGCCTCCGCGGGTCGTCGAGGAAGTCCGTTTCCAAGAACCAGGGTCCCGGGTCCGGGAGAACCTGCTCGAACAGCTCCTTCCGGGCGAGGTAGGAGGGCACGACCCCGGCGCCGGGCTCGGGGGCCCGTCGGGCCCGGGCGTAGTGCTTCACGAGGCGCCGGGGCGCAAGCCCGGCCCGCTGCGCCTCGGCCTCCAGTTCGCTCCATCCCGCCGCATCCAGGTCCGGCGAATGCACGACCGCCGGGCAGTCCGCGTCGCGGGCCACCTGCAGCGCATGGCGAAACGCCTGCCGGCTCGCGGCCGCAAGGTCCGGGGCCACCTCGAAGTGCGGCCATCCCACCTCCCCGAGGGCGACCGCCCGGCGCTCCCGGACCCAACGGCCCGCGAGGTCGAGCGCCCGACGATGGACCTCGAGCGCACCGTCCACGCCCAGCGTCGCGGCCGCTCCGACCAGGTCGACAGGGTACGGCGCCACGACCACCAGGACCCCGACGCCGGCGTCCTCCCGGACGTCGCGCGCGAGCCGCTCGGTGGTCTCGAACTGTCGCCGATAGTCCTCCAGGTCGAGGGGCACCCTCGGCTCGTAGTTCTGGGTCGCCAAGAACAGGTGGGTACCGCCCGCGGCGCGGAACCGGCGCACCGCCCCCACCCCCTCCCCGGACGGCGCGAGGTGGCAGTGGTGGTCCACCACCGGGAGGCCGGAGATCCCCCCCACGGTCGCGGGCCGCGGACGACCTACCGCAGGAGCCCGGCTCCCTGCAGCTCTTTCGTGATCTTCTTGACCGCGACCTCAACGTCGGACGGCTTCCGGGCTCCGGTGCACACGAGCTTGCCGCTCCCGAACAAGAGGACCACGACCCGAGGCTCGTCGATGCGGCAGACCAGGCCCGGGAATTGCTCGGGCTCGTACTCGACCCGGTCCAGCCCCAAGGTGACCGCGATGGCGTTGAGGTTGATCTCGCTCTCAAGATCGGAACTGGCGACGATGTTCTGCACCTCGATCTTCGGGTGCATGTTGATCTTCTGGCCGCCCTTCTTGATCTGCTGCGCGACCGAGTGGATCGACTCCTCCACCTCGTGCATGCTCTTCGCGCCCGTGCAGACGACCTTGCCGGAGCGGAAGAGGAGGATCGCGGTCTTGGGCTGCTTCAGCCGATAGATGAGGCCGGGGAACTGTTCCGGTTCGTACTCCGCCCCGTCGAGCCCGAGGGCGATCGACTGCAGGTCGAGCTCGTCCCCGAGCGAGGTCGACGCCACGACGTTCTCGATCCGGATCTTCACCTAAGACTCCCCCGCGGCGGGAGTATTTAAGGAGGTATTTAAAAGATGCCGAACTGTACCCGGCCGCCGGTCGCGTCGTCCCCCCTCCCCTCGCCGGCCGCTGCGGGCGCCTTCGCCCGGCCGGCGCCAATTTCATATGGTATCCGAAATATGCTGGAGTCGAACTAACATGGAGCCCTCGGCGCCCCGGCCCTCGCCCCCGCGCCCGGTCCCTCCCGAGGAACGGCTCCTCGCCGCGACGTCGCGCATCGCCCGAGGGTGGATCCGCAGCGGGCGGGAGGAGGCCCGGAGCCTCGATCTCTCGCTCGCCCAGCTGGTGCTGCTCCGGGGCCTCCGCGAGCGAGGCCCTGCGCCCGCGGTCCGCTGGGCCGAGATGGTGGGGGCCTCCCCCTCGGCGCTCACGGGCCTGCTGGACGCGCTGGAGTCGGAAGGCTACGTCCGCCGTCTTCGTGGCACGAGCGACCGTCGGCAGGTGGTGGTGGCGCTGACCCCTGCCGGCCGCCGGCTGACCGAACGGCTCGCGCGGAGGTATCGCCTGCGATGGCGCGCCTATTGCGCCGGGAAGAGCGCGGCCTCCCTCGCCGCGGCCGCGCGAACCCTCGCCGACATTGCCGACCGGATGGAGCTCGAAGCGTGCCCGTAGACGGGACGGCGCTGCCCACGGCCGACCCGCGGGCGAAGACGCTGGCGACGTTCGACCGCCGGTACGCGAACCGCGTCATGCTCGTGCTGATGGGAATCGTTTCCGTCGTGCTCTACATCGAGGGGATGCTTACCCCCTCGCTTCCCACGATCCAAGCGCAGTTCGGCATCACCTCTGCCCAGGCGAGCCTGATCATCTCGGTCTACGCCGTCTCCGGCGTAGCCCTCTCGCCGGTCGTCGGGAAGCTGGGGGACATTCACGGCAAACGCAAGGTCCTCATCGCGGTCATGCTCTGCTACGCGGCCGCGGTCTCCGTGACCGGGTTCTCGCCGACGTTCTCGTTCATGGTGGCTGCGCGTACCGTCCAGGGGATCGGCCTCACGATCATGCCGCTCGGCATGTCGCTCGTCCGGGAGGAGTTCCCCCGGGAGCTCGTTCCGCGAGCCCAGGGCCTCCTCAGCGCGATGTTCGGGGTCGGGTTCGCGGTGAGCCTCCCGCTCGGCTCGTGGGTGTCGCAGGACTACGGGTGGAGGGCGACCTACCACACGTCGATCCCGTTCGTCGTGCTGCTGACGATCCTGGTCGTTCTGCTGGTTCGAGAGTCGGAGTACCGTCGGCCGACCGTGAAGGTCGACTACCTCGGCGCGTCGCTCCTGGGCGGCGGTCTGGCGGGGATCGTCATCGCCCTCTCCCAGGGCGAGACCTGGGGCTGGACCTCCCCGCTGACGCTCGGCTTCGCGGTGGCGGGCGGGCTCCTGTTCGTACCGTTCGCGCTCTACGAGGCCTGGTGGAAGCGCCAGGGCCGGGAGCCGATCGTGGACGGCAAGCTGCTGAAGGAGCGGAACGTGGCGGTCACGAACATCGTGCTCACCGTCGCGGGCCTCGGCATGTACCTGGCCCTGTTCACGCTGATCTACCAGTTCGAGTACGGGCCCGCGTCCGGCGGCTACAACAGCGCGTTTCCCTCGCTCAACATCCTCGCGGCGGGACTCCAGATCATCCCCCTTGCCCTCTCGATGACCGCGATCGCGCTGCTCGCAAGCCTCTGGGTCCACCGTACCGGGGTGAAACCGCTCGCCATCGCCGGCTCCGGCATCACGGCGGTCGGCTTCTTCCTCGTCTCCATCGCCCGCTCGCTGGACGCCGCGCTCCTCAGCGAGGTCGTCATCGGCGCAGGGATCGCGCTCCTCAACGCCTCGATCATCAACCTGCTGATCCTCACCGTGGACCCGAAGGACATGGGCCAAGCGACCGCGATGAACAACGTGTTCCGCAACGTGGGCGGGAGCATCGGGGCGCCGATCGCCGGTTCGCTCCTGGCCACCTACCTGACGACCGTAGGCTCCGGCCCGCTGGCAGGGCTGCGGGTCCCCTCCCACGCCGGGTTCGAGTACGCCTTCTGGATCGCGAGCGCCGTCACGATCGTCGGCGGCCTCGCGGTGGTCTTCGGCCAGGAGGTGATCGGCCCCCGGCGGCACGCCCGGTTCGCGCATCAGCCGCAGCTGCTGCGGGGCGCCGGGTCCCGCGGGCCGAGCGCCCCGCCCGCCCCGGTCCCGAGCGCCGACTGAGCGGCCGTCCGCGGCCCTCGCCGGGGTCGGGCCGGTCGTGGGTCTCTTCTTAACGCGGCAGCGGTCGGGTCCGCGGAGCGTTGTCGGACCCCACCGTAGCGGCCCGAACGGCCGCGGGCGTCGCCCGCCCGACGCCGGTCCCGGCCTATCTCGTCGGCTGGATCGCGGGCGCGGCCCCGGCGCTGGCGATGATCACCGTCCTGTGGCTGTATCCGGCAGAGACGACCCCGTTCGCTATCGTCGGCCTCGGCGCGTATGCCCTCGCGCTCCCGGTGATGCTCCGCCGGCTCGCCATCCCTCGGGACGCCGGATTCGTCGGGTTCCTTCTCGCCGCCGGGCTCGCGTTCGGCGTTCTCTCGATCCTTACCGGCTGGGGGAACGGTCTGACCGACGAGGGGTTCACGACCCCACGGTTCGCCGGCTTTCTGCTGGCCGGCCACGACCCCTACACCGTGCCGATGACCGTCGCCTACACGGTGTACGGCCGCCACGTCGTCTCGACGTCGCTGTACGTCTACCTGCCGCTGCTGATGTTCCTTCAGGTGCCGGGGGTACCGTACAAGTTCTTCGCCCTCGCCTGCTGGGCGCTCACCGTCCTCGTGGTGCGCCGGCGGCACGACATGGCCGTGCTCCTCGCCCAGCCGTACGCCATGCTCCTCGGGGCGAGCGGCTACAACGACCCGGTGGTGCTGCTGCTCCTCACCGTAGGGTTCGTCGGGGTCGGGGGACGCCGGCAGAAGTGGGCCGAGTGGCTCTCGCTCGGCTGCAAGCAGTTCGCGAACGCCTTCGTGTTCCTCTACTACCTGGTGCGCCGAGACTGGCGCGGCCTCGCCGTGTCGGCCGGCGTGAGCGCGGCGTTCGTGTTGCCGTTCCTCCTCTGGGGCGGCTCGGCGGTCGTTTGCCCGGCGGTGCTGGCCAACCGCGGCCCGTGGTGCCCCCGGACCGGCGGGATCCAGCTGCTCGTCAACTACCCGATCTGGCCGGTATGGATCGTCGCGGTGTTCTACGTTCCGGCCCTCGCGGGGGTACGGACGTTCCTCGGTCGGCACGGGGGGTCGGCCCGGACCTCCGCCCCCGTTCGTATCCCCTTCGAGCGGCTCCCTTCGCTGACGATCGTCGCCATCTCGGCGGCGATCACCGGGCTTAGCGTCTACGTCGTCGCGCAGGCGGTCCCCACGACCGCGGCGGCGGGCGCCGTCGCCGCGGTCGCGCTCGGTGGGCTCGCGACCGCCGGATGGACGCTCGCGTGGGGGGGTCCATGGAGGTTCGAACGGCGGGGAGGGTCCGACCGCACCGGCTCGCTTCGGGCGTTCGGGCTCGCGCAGGCGGTTCTGCTGGTCGTGGCGGTAGCGGTGGAGGCGGCCGCGGAGGCGTTCGGCGGCTCTCCGCTCGTCGCCGCCGCGGTCGGGCTCTCCGGCGGTACCGTCGCGAGCTACGCCATCTTGCTGCAGGCCGCGGTGCCCATCCCGGTGGCCATCCCCGGGGGAGCCGGCGCGTGACCGGGGACCGGGACCGGAGCGCCCCGCCCAGGGTGGCCGCGGGGACGGCGCCGGGCTACGAGGACGGCGGCCGCGGAGGCAGAACCTGTCCCGCCGCGGGGTCCTCGACCGGCAGGTCGAAGAAGTCGCGCAGGACCCGCCGGGTGAACCCCCAGACGATGTGTCCTTCGTGAACGGTCGCGAGCACCGTCCGCGGCTGGCCCAGGTCGCTCCGCTCAACCGCCCGACCGGCGAGGAGCGCGCCGCGCGGGAGCCAGAAGACGTGCGCGACCTCCTCCGGGCTCTCCGCGGCCGGCGGTCGCGCCGCGGCGGCGAGCTCTGCGGCAAAGACCCCGACGGTGAGCCCGAACCTGGACGCCGGGGTGCAGCGGACAAAGCGCGGGGGACCGTCCAGGTCCTCGGCGGACAGTCCGACCTCCTCCCGGAGCTCGCGCACGGCCGTCGCCGCGAGCGAGCCGTCCCGCTCGTCCACGCGTCCCCCCGGCAGCGCCACCTGGCCGGACGCCGGGTCCGAGGGGCTCACCGTCCTCTCGATCAGGAGCGCTTCGACGTCCGATCTACCGTCCCGGAGCACGATCGTGACGGCCGCCCCCGCGGTCGACACCGGGGGACGAAGCGAAGGGAAGCGGCGCACCAGCTCCGCCGCGGAACCGGAGCCCCGCGGTGGGGGCGAAGCGCCCGAGCTCATCCTTGCCAGTCGTAGACCGCCTTCTCGCGGACGACCGTGCGGTCGGTGGAGTGCTCCCCGGCGTTCCCCACGAGCCGCTCGAGGGCGGCCACGCGGGCGCGGAGGACCCGGACCTCCCGTTCGAGCTCTTCGAGGCGGGCGGCAAGGTCCGGCGCGGGAGCCTCGGCCATCGCTTCTCGATTCCCACCGGCGGAGATAACCCTAGGTGGGGCCGATCACGGACGGCCGCCCGCCGCCGCGCCCGCCTCCACGGCGCGGACGAACGCGGCGATCGCCTCCGCCGTCTCCCCGGGCCGCTCAACCGGGACCATGTGGCCGGTGGAGGCGAAGATGCGGATCTGGGAGCCCGGGATCGACTGGCGCAGGATCCTCCCGTGCGAGGCGTCGACCACCTGATCGTCCATCCCTTGGACGATGAGGGCCGGCGGCACGAGGGAGGCGACCCGGCTCCGTTCGTCGAACCCAGCGACCGCCCGGGCCCAGGCCCGGGCCGGGCCGTAGTCCACCCGGGGTACCTCCTCCCGCAGCCGGTCCGCGAACTCCATGTGCGCCTCGATCCAGTCCGGATAGTACAGGTCCTTGAGCAGGCGGACCGCGAACGCGTCCGGCCCTTCGCGAGCGTACGTCTCCGCCCACCGCTCCGCCACCGCCCGGCTGTGGCCGTCCGTGTACACCGAGCCGCCGATCGTCGTCAGGCTCCGCGCCCGGGCCGGTGCGTCCAGGCACAGGCGTAGGGCGAGCAGCGCCCCCGCGCTGAGGCCGACCCAGTGCGCGGCCCGGACCCCGCGCCCGTCCAGGAGGTGCAGCAGGTCGGCGGTCATCTCGCCAAACCCGTACAGGGGCGGCTCCGGCGCGGGCGAGCGTCCGTGGCCCGGAAGGTCCGGGGCGAGGACGTGGAACTCGGTCGCCAGGTGGGGGATCACGCCGTTCCAGATCGCGTGGTTCGCCCCGACCCCGTGCAGGAGGACGATCGGGGCCCCCTGCCCCGCTTCCCGCACGAACAGCTCGATCGCCCCCCGGCCAGGTTCCTCCATCGCGCCCGCGGAGGGGCCGCCCCACAAGAGCTCTCGCGCCGGGCGCTCCGGGCCGCCGGCACCCCTATATAGCGGGCGGCAGGTCGAGAGCTCGATGGCCCGCGGGGTGATGCTGATGAGCGGCGGGATCGACTCCCCGGTTGCGTTGCACTACCTTCTCCGGCAGGGCCACGAGATGGTCGGGGTCCACCTCGACAACCGTCCGTTCACCGACGACTCTCCGCTCGAGAAGATCGTCGACCACCTCGGGCTGCTCCGCGAGCGCTACCACCAACCCATCCCGCTGTACCTTCTCCCGCACGGACCGACCCAGGTGACGTTGATGCGCACGACCGACCGCCACGTCGGCTGCGTGATGTGCCGCCGCTTCATGTGGCGGGGGGCCGAGCGCATCGCCGAGCGCGAACGGGCGACGTTCCTCGCGACCGGAGAGGCGCTCGGCCAGGTCGCGTCCCAGACGCTGTCGAACATGCGCTCGGCGACGGCCTCGGTCCAGCTGCCGATCGTCCGCCCGCTCATCGGCTTCGACAAGGCGGAGATCGAGACGGTCGCGAAGGAGATCGGTACCTACAGCATCTCCACCCGTCCGGGGGTCTGCTGCCAGGCGGTGCCGGATCGGCCGGCGACCCGGTCCGACCTCGTCCAGATCCTGCGGCAGGAGGATCGGCTGGACGTCGAGCAGATGATCGACGACTGCGTCCGGCGGGCTCAGGTCCTTTAGCTCTGGCGTCGGCACCGTCCTTGGGTCCCGGTCCTCTCCCGAGAGCGCTTCAAATATCGGAGGGATCCACTCCCGGCCGTGGCGGCGGTCTACTGTTCGTCCTGCGGACGAAGCAACGGCCCTGGGTCCCGATTTTGTCAAGGGTGCGGCGCTCCGCTGGCCGTCGTGCCGGCCGGGGCGCCCGCCGGTCCCACCCCGGGAGCTTGGCCTCCCGCCCTAGGGCTCCCGACCGGGTCGGGCCTCGTGAACCCGATGCCCACCGCCCAGAGCTCGGCGGCGGACGCCCACGCGCTCGAGCACGCGAGGACCGGGGCGATCTTCGGGATCGTCGGGATCCTGCTCTCGGTCGTCGGCACGTACCTCTCGTTCGCCTACGGCGGGCTGAGCCTCGGCATCAGCTGCAACTCCGTGACCGAGACGTGTTCGATCCCGTCCGCCGCGGTCGCGCTCCTCGGGGGCCTCTTCGCGCTGGAAGTGGTCGGGACGATCATCGGCATCCTGTTCGTGCTCAAGTTCCGCTCGGCGTTCCAGACCCTGGTCCCCGTCGACTACCGGTTCCGCTCCCCCGCCAGCCTCTCGATCCTCCTCGTCATCGGCTTCATCCTGATCGTCCTCGGCGAGGGAGTGCTGTTCGCGACCGTAGCGAACATCATCGGCCAGTGCTCCAACCTGAACACCACGAACTGCTACAACGCGGCGACCGGCGCCGCCGGCGCGCTGCTGGCGAGCCTCGGGGTCCTGGTCCTCGGCGCGATCCTCGCCCTCATCGGCGGGATCCTGCTCCTCGTCGGGATCTGGCGGCTCGGGACGCGGTACGACGACTCGCTGCTCAAGGTGGGCGCGGTCCTGCTGATCATCCCGTTCCTGGACATCGCCGGCATTTTCCTCATCTACTTCGGCGTGACCCAGGCGCAGGGCCGGCTCGCGTCGGCCGGGGGCCTGTCGATGCCGGGGGCGAGCCCTCCGTTCGCGCCGCCCCCCGGCGCCCCGTAGCGCTTGCCGGTCCTCGGTCGCGCGTTCCGCGGGCCACGCGAGCGGCTAAGGGCGGGCCCGGCGCTCCCCCCCGGGGGTGGCGCATGAGCGGCGCGGACCCGCGTTCGGTCTCCGGTGGGTATCGCCGCCTAGAGCTGTGCTCGGGCGGCGGGGGCTTCGAGGCGATCCCGGTCGGACGGCCGCCGCTCGACCTCCCGCGGGCGCGGGCGACGCTCGAGCGCGCGGGCGTGCCGGTCGTCGACGCCCGGGTCCTGCTGATCGTTACGCTCGAGGTGGAGGCGACGGTGAGCCGGAGCGGGCGGCTGCTGTTCAAGACCCGCGACGAGGCGGCGGCGCGGCGCGCGTTCGCTCGCCTGAGCAGCCTTCTCGCGCTCCCCTCGCTCTCCGGTGACGCAGCCGCCCGGTGAGGTTAATCGCGAGCGGGCGCCTACCGCCGACGCCGATGCGCGAGGCGTGGGTGATCGGCGCCGCGTCCACGCGGTACGGAAAGCTCGCCGAGAGCGCCCGCGAGGCGGCGACCCGGGTCGGGCTGGCGGCGCTCGACGACGCCGGCGTCGAGCCCCGGGCGGTGGGCCACACGTTCGTGGCGAACTGTTTCGGACTGACCGAACGGCAGGGGCACCTCGGGCCGCTCGTGAACCAGGGCCTCGGGATCCCCGAGGTCCCGTCGGTCAGCGTCGAGTCGGCCTGCTCGTCTTCGAGCGCCGCGCTCCACGAGGCCTACGTCCACGTTGCCGGCGGTTTCGCCGACGTCGCCCTGGTCGTCGGCGCGGAGCGGCTCAGCCACCTCGACACGCTGACCGCGACCGGCTACTTCGCCTTCGCCGCCGACTCCGCGTTCGAGGCCCGGAACGGGGCGACCTTTCCCGGGCTGTACGCGACGCTCGCGGACGCCTATCGTGCGGCGTACCGGACCACCCCCGAGATGTTCGGGTCGATCGCGGTGAAGAACCATGCCAATGCCGCCCGCAACCCGCACGCCCACTTCCAGCGGGAGATCTCGATGGCGACGTACCTGGCGAGTCCTACGGTCGCGGCGCCGCTGCGCTTGTACGACTGCTGCCCGTTCTCGGACGGCGCGGCGGCGGTCGTCCTCGCCGCCCGAGAGGCGGTCCCGCGGCCCGCGCGCGAGCCCCTGGTCGTCCGGGCGTCGGTGCGCAGCGGCGCGCCGACCGCGCTGCAGGACCGACCCGACCTCCTGGGGATCCCCTCGACCCGCCGGGCGGCGGAGACGGCGTTCCGCCGGGCGCACCTCGAGCCGCGCGACATCGGCTTCGCGGAGGTCCACGACTGCTTCACGATTGCCGAGGTGCTGGCGCTCGAGGACCTCGGGTTCTTTCCGCGGGGTACCGCGGCCCGGGAAAGCCTCGAAGGGACCACGGCGCGCGACGGGAGGCTCCCGATCAACCCGTCCGGAGGGCTCAAGGCGAAGGGCCATCCGGTGAGCGCGACCGGCGTCGGCCAGGTCGTCGAGATCTTCGAGCAGGCGAACGGGAGGGCAACGGGCCGCGAGGTGCCTCGGACCGACTACGCGCTCGCGCACAACGTGGGAGCGACCGGGGGCTCCTGCTCGGTGCACATCTTCGCTCGACGGTAGGAGACGGATGGCGACGGAGGGGCCTCCGCCGGTGCACGGGATCGCCGACTTCGTGCGGGGGTACGAGGCGGAGGAGATCCTCCTCGCCTTCCGCTGCCCGCGGTGCCGGAGCCTCACCGCGACCTGGGGGCTCGCCTGCTCGCGGTGCGGGGCCCGGCCGCTCGAGGAGGCCCGGCTCGGCCCGACCGGTCGGATCGTCGCCGGTACGGTCGTGGCGGTGCCGGGCGACGAGCTCCTGAACGAGGCGCCGTACGCTTACGTGGTCGTCGCGCTGGACGACGGCGGCCGGATCAGCGGCTGGATCCGGGGCGTGGACCGGGAGGCCGACATCGCGCCCGGGACCCTGGTCCGCTTTGCTCCCAGCTACCGGCCGGGGGTCCAGTTCGAGCGGATCGCTCCGGCGGGCGAGCGCCCGGAACCTCCGTGAGCGCGGCCGCGACCTCCGACGCGGACCGCCCGTGGCTGAGGAAGTATCCCCCCGACGTTCCCGCCCACCTGGACCATCCCCGGCAGATGATCCCCGAGGTGCTCGAGGAGTCCGTCCGTCGGTGGCCCGAACGGGCCGCCTTGAGGTTCTCCCGCTCGCAGTGGAGCTACCGACGCCTCGCGGCGGAGAGCGAGAGGTTCGCCGCCACCCTCGCCCGGGAAGGGGTAGGCCTGGGAGATCGGGTTGCGCTCTGCTTGCCGAACTGCCCGGCGCACCCGATCGCCCTGCTGGGCACGCTCCGGCTCGGCGCCACGGTCTGCCAGCTGAGCCCGCTGTGGATCGGCGAGGACCTGGAGGCGGTCCTCCGGGACGCGGCGCCGAAGGTCGTGGTCACCCTCGAGACGCTGTATCCGAACCTGGCCCGGGCGCCGTCGGGCCGCGCGATCCCGCTCGTCTACGTGGCGCGGCTGCGCGAGTTCTATCCCGCCCCGGCCCGGCCGTTCGTCAATCTCGCGGTGCGGCGGCACGGGTTCTCCACCCGGTTCCCGGCCGGGCCGAACGTCCGGTCCTGGCGCCGCGCCGTCCGGACCCCGGGCGCCTGCCCCATCTACCGGGGCGACCCCGCCACCACGGTCGCGGTCCTCCAGTACACGGGGGGCACCACCGGCACGCCGAAGGCGGCGATGCTGACGCACCGCAACCTCCTCGCGAACGTGCGGCAGGCGAACGCGTGGAACACGACCCGACGGCCCGGCGAGGAGGTCTACCTCGCCGCGATCCCGTTGTTCCACATCTACGGGCTCACGGTCGCGCTGCTGCTCGCCTTGGCGGAGGGCGGGACCGTGGTGCTCGAGCTACGCCCGGACCCTGCGGAGATCCTGCGGCTGATCCAACGGTACCGGCCGACCCAGTTTCCCGGGGTGCCGGCGCTCTACCGCGCGCTGCTGGAGCGTCCGGACGTGGGCCGGTACCGCCTGAGCTCGATCCGCTACTGCGTCAGCGGTTCGGCGGCCCTCCCGGCGGAGACCGCCCGGCGGTTCGAGCGCGCGACCGGCGGTCAGCTTGTCGAGGGGTACGGGCTCACGGAGGCCTCGCCCGTGACGCACGCGAACCCGGTGCAGGGGGAGCGGCGCCCCGGGTCGATCGGACTGCCCCTGCCGGACACCGACCAGAGGATCGTCGAGCCCGACGGGGCGCGGCCCCTCCCCCCCGGGGAGGTCGGCGAGCTCGAGGTCCGGGGGCCCCAGGTGATGCTCGGCTACTACCGCCGGCCCGAGGAGACGGCGGCGGTGCTGCACGACGGCTGGCTGCGGACCGGCGACCTCGCCCGCGTGGACCCGGACGGCTACGCGTACCTCGTCGATCGGAAGAAGGACCTGATCAACGTCGGGGGCCTGAAGGTCTACCCGCTCGAGGTCGAGCGGGTCCTCGGCGAACACCCCGGCGTGGCGGAGGCCGCGGTGGTCGGCGTGCCGGACGCGGCGGTCGGGGAGGTGCCGAGGGCGTTCGTGGTCCGGGCTGCCGGGGCGACGGTCACCGCCGAGGAGCTGGCCGGCTTCGTCCGGGAGCGCCTCGCCCACTACAAGGTGCCCCGGTCGTTCGAATTCCGCGAGAGCCTCCCGAAGAGCGGCATCCAGAAGCTCCTGCGCCGGCAGCTGCGGGGGGAACCGTCCCCGACGGCGAGCCGTTAGAGCCCGCGCTCGAGCAGGTCGCGGGCCACGACGAGCCGCTGGATCTCGTTGGTCCCTTCGAAGATCTCGGCGATGCGGGCGTCGCGGTAGGCCCGCTCGATCGGCGTCCCGCGGATGTAGCCGAGCCCGCCGTGGATCTGGAGCGCCTGGTCGATCACTTCGCTCGCCCACTCCGAGGCCAGGCATTTCACGGTCGCCGCCTCGCGGGTCTTCTCCTGCCGTTCCCGGCGGCTCCAGCGCGCCGGATCGGTCCCGAGGCGGTCCTGCCGGGCCGCCGCGTGGTAGACGAGGTACCGCAGCGCCTGAATCCGCATCGCCATGTCGGCGAGCTTGAACTGGATCGCCTGGTGCTGGGCGATCGGCTGGCCGAACTGGATCCGCTGCTGCGCGAAGCCGAGCGCCGCCGCCGTCGCCGCTTCCATCGCGCCGAGGCTGGCGGCCCCGAGCGACACCCGGCCGACGTCGAGCGCGGTCATCGCGAGCACGAACCCTCCCCCGACCGGGCCGAGGACCTGGTCCGGACCCACCTCGACGTGGTCGAGGAGGAGCTCCGCGGTGGAGGTGCCGTGCAGTCCCATCTTCTTCTCGCAGCGCCCGACCGAGAAGCCCTCCTGGCCCTTGTGCAGCAGGAAGGCGGTCACGCCGCCGTTCGGGCCGCGTTTCGCGTCGTTCGCGGCCAGGAGCACGACGGAGTCCGCCTCCTTGCCGTTCGAGACGTAGAGCTTCGTGCCGGTGAGGCGCCAGCCGTCCGCATGGGGCTCGGCGACGGTGTGGACCGCGCCCGAGTCGCTGCCGGAGCCGGGCTCGGTGAGGCTGAACGCGAGCAGCTTCTCGCCGCGGGCGGCCGGCACGAGGTACCGACGTCGCTGCTCCTCGGTCCCGAAGTACAGGAGGGGGGTGGTACCGAGGGACGTGTGCGCCCCCACGATCGTGCCGTGAGAGGCGTCGACCTTCCCGATCTCCTCGAGGAGGATGCAGTAGCCGACCTTCCCGAGGCCGAGGCCGCCGTACTCCTCCGGGACCGGTGCCCCGAAGTAGCCCTCCTGCTGCATCCGGCGGACGGTCGCGGCCGGGAACTCCTCCGTCGCGTCCATCTTTGCGACGATCGGCGCGACCTCGCGCTCGAGGAACGCTCGCACGGCGGACCGGAACGCTTCCTGATCGGCGGTGAACTCGAAGTCGATCGGCACGCTCAGCGCCCCTGGAACTTCGGCGGCCGGTGCTCGGCGAAGGCGCGGAGCCCCTCGGCGAGGTCCTCGCTCGGGAGCACCTCCTCGGCGAACAGCCGCGCCTCGAGGCCCAGCCCCTCGGCGAGGCCGAGCGGGAGACCCTGGACGATCGCCCGCTTGGCGGCGCGCACGGCCCGGGGAGCGCGGGCCGCGATCGTGTGGGCCAGGTCGCGGGCGGCGCGGAGCTCCTGGCCGGAGGCGACGGTCCGGTTGACGAGGCCGAGGCGGAGGGCCTCCGGCGCGGGGATCATCGCCCCGGTGAAGATCAGCTCCTTGGCCTTCGCCGGCCCCACGAGCCGGGCGAGCCGCTGGGTCCCGCCGTACGCCGGCATCAACCCGTAGGTGGTCTCGGGCGCCCCCAGCTTGGCCGTCTCGGCCGCGACCCGGAGGTCGCAGGCGAGCGCGAGCTCGAGCCCGCCGCCGAGCGCGAGGCCGTTGATCGCCGCGACGACCGGCACCGGCAGATCGGCCAGGCGTCCGAACAGCTCCTGGCCGCGCCGGACGATCGCCGGGGCGCTCGCGCGGTCGAGCGTCGCCATCTCCTTGAGGTCGGCCCCCGCGCTAAAGTAGGCGCCGTCGCCGGTCACGATCACCGCCCGGCAGGCGGCATCGGTGGCCAGGTGGCGCACGTGCCCGTCCAGCGCTTCGAGCAGGGCCGTGCTCAGCGCGTTCACCGGCGGATGGCGCAGCAGGAGCAGCTCGACGCCGTCCTCCTCCGCGCGTCGATCCACCGTTCCGGTCACGGTCGAGCCGGGTCCGGAAGGCGCGCGCGGCTCTTAATCTGGTCTCCGCCGTCCGGCGCCGCAGGGCCGGACCCAGGGTAAGTAAACCGCGCGACTGCCGGCTCCGTGGCGCGCCGCGAGCTGCTCTCGCTGTCGCTGTACGCGCTGCTCGCGAGCAACCGGGGCGGCCTGTTCATCGTCTATCTGCCGCTCTATCTGGTCGAGGTCAAGGGAGCCACCCTGCCGATCGCGCTGGCGATCCTGACGTTCGCCTGGCTTCCCGGCACCTTGCTCGGACCGTGGCTCGGGCGCCTGTCGGACCGGTCCCGCCGGCGGCGCCCGTATCTGCTCGCCGGCGAAGCGCTGGCGTTCCCGCTGTTCCTGGCGATCACGTTCGCCCCCGGGTACGTGGCGGCGGGCGCGCTGTTCGTCGCGGCCGAGCTCGCGCTCGCGATCGGCGCCCCCGCCTACACGGCGTATGTGGCCGATGTCACGCGGACGCACGAGCGGGGGGAAGGGTACGGCCTCCTCAACGCCACCTCCAACGCCGGAGGCGTCGTCGGCTTCTTGCTCGCCGGCGTGGTTACGTTCCTCTTCGGGCTGGGCGCGCTGTTCCCGTTCGTCGTCGCGGTGATGGTCGGGACCCTGTCGGTCGTGGTCTTCCTGGTACCGGACATCACGCTGCCGCACCCGACCGCCCCTCGACGCCCCCTGCGCGAGATGAGGCCGGTCGTGACGTTCTCGTTCGCCGTGTCGATCCGCGCGATCGGGAGCGGGGCGATCGCCACGTTCTACGGCTTCCTCGCGGCGAGCCTCGGGGCGAACGACCTCGAGGTGAGCGTGGTCGCGGTCGCCGGGCTCCTGACCGGCGCGGTCGTCTCGCTGCCGCTCGGGCGCCTGATCGACCGGCGCGGCGAGATCCGTGGGATATGGTACGGGACGGTCCTCACCCTCGCCTCCTACGGGATCTTCCTCTTCTCGACCGAGTGGGCCGAGACGATCCCCGCGCAAGCGGTGCGCAACGCCGGGCTCTCGTTCCTGGGCCCGGGGATGAGCGCCTGGGTCGCGCGGGCGGCGCCGGCCGACCAGCGGGCCGAGTACCTCGGCATGTTCACCCTGATCAACTCGTCGCTGTGGAGCGTCGGCCCGCTGGTCGGCGCCGTCGCGCTCGAGGTCGCCGGCTACACCGGGCTGTTCGCGATGGCGATCGCCACCACGATCGTCTCGCTCGTCGTGATGGAGTTGCTCTACGGGGAAATCGGCCTGCGACGACGGTACGCGCCGCGGAGCTCCGGCGCCGCCGCCTGAGCCGGCGCCCCCGGCCCCCCGGGGTCTTATAGCGGGGGGTCGTCGACCCGGCGTGGCCCGGCCCACGACGTTCGCCGACGCCTCGTCCAGCTACGACGAGGCCGACTTTGTCGTGCTCGGCGTGCCGTTCGACCGGACGACCTCGTTCCGGCCGGGAGCTCGGTTCGGACCGGACGCGATCCGCCAGCACTCGTGGAATTTCGAGTCGTTCGATCTGGAGACCGGCCTCGACCTGGCGGAGGCGAAGGTCCACGACCTCGGCAACACCGACGAGTTCGGCAGCGCCGAGGAGATGGTCCGGGGGGTCCGCGACGAGCTGCGACCGCTCTACCGCGCCGGCAAGTTCCCGATCGTCCTCGGCGGCGATCACGCCTGCGCGCCCCCGTCGGTCGAGGCGTACCCCGACGGCGCTCCGAGCCTCGGGATCCTGTACCTCGACGCCCATCTCGACTTCCGCTCGAGCTACCTCGGCGACGCCCGCAGCCATGCGTGCTCCTCCCGACGGATCGTGGAAAAGGTCGGCGCCCGGAACGTCGTGGTGCTCGGGGTGCGCAGCGTCTCGCGCGAGGAGATCGACGACAACCGATCGATCGGCATGCCGTTCGTCACCGCCCACGAGATCGCGCGGGACGGGATCGCGGCTTCGGTCCAGCGCGCGCTGAACATGCTGAAGACCGAGCGCTTGTACGTCTCGCTCGACATCGACGCCATCGACCCGGCGTACGCCGCCGCGACCGGCACGCCGGAGCCGTTCGGCCTCACGCCGCGCGACGTGAAGTACGTCATCGATCAGGCCGCCCCCCGGCTGGTCGGCCTCGACATCATGGAAGTCTCGCCCCCCTACGACCAGGGGAACACGAGCGCGCTGGCCGCGCGGCTCGCGCGCGAGGCGATCGCCCGGGTCCTCCAGTCGCGTCGCGGCCGCTAGGCCGCTCGGGGCGACGACCGTGGACGACCCGGCGGACGCGGGGCGTCCGGTCTCGGAAGGGGCGGAGGCGTCCCTCCGCGCGGTCGATTGGTGGGGATTCCCGGCCCTCCTGAAGTCGCGGGAGCCGAAGCGGTACCGTCCGAAGGCCCTGGACGAACGCCTGCGGCGCGAACGGACCCGGACCGAGGTCCGCCTGCTGGTGGAGGCCCGACGGCTGGGGGTGCGCACCCCGCTCGTCTACGACTACGACGGCGAGCGATGCCGTCTGATCCTCGAGGAGCTCCCCGGCCCGACGCTCAAGGCGGTCCTGGAGGACCCGGCGGTGCCCCCGCCGGCGGTCGCCCAGGCGGTGCGCGCGCTCGGAAAGGCCCTCGGACGGCTGCACGCCGGCCGGATCTCGCACGGAGACCTCACCAGCTCGAACGTCCTGTTCCCCGAGGGCCCCGCAGGACCGCCCGCCTTCCTGGACCTGTCGATGGGAAGCCGGAACGCGGGCCTCGAGGAGCTCGGGATCGACCTCCACCTCGTGGAGGAGGACCTCAAGGCGCTCTCGCCCCGGGCCCCCAGCCTGGTCCGGGCGTTCTACGCGGGCTACGAGGAGGGCAACCCGGCCGGGGCCAAAGAGATCCGCGCGCGCGCGAAGGCGATCAAGGGTAGGGTCCGCTACGCCTAGCTCTCTTGCGGGGCTCTCGCCCGGGCACGGTCCCCGCCTCCGTGCCCCCGATCAGGGGGGTCCCGCGGCCCTCAGGTTCGCCCAGGGATCCGCGGCAGGTAGCCGGGGGGCCCGCCGGCCGGCGTCGCACCCTCGCGAGCCTAGCCGCCGCGCTGGGCGCGCCCGAGGCCGCCGGCGAGCGCCGCCGGGATCTCCTCGAGGATATCGGTGGCGACCAGCCCGTAGCTCCGACGCGCCGCGGCGAGGAGGCCCGCCTCGCCGACCCAGTACGTGGCCAGCCGGCCCCCGGCGAACGCGAGGACGCCGCTGCCGAGGACGCTCGTGAGCACGCCGGCCAGGAGATCGCCGGACCCGGCGACCGTCATCGCGGGCGTGTGGTGGTGGTTCTCGGCGATCGACTGCCCGTCGGAGATCAGGTCCGGCTCACCTTTTGCGACGACGACGAGCCGGCGCTCGCGGGCCGCCGCGAGCACGGCTTCGCGCCGGCCCTCGGACGGCACCTCGCCGAACACGCGGGCGAACTCCCCGGCGTTCGGGGTCGCGACCAGCGGCGCCGGGCCCCCCGGAGGCCCCGCGGTCGGAGGGAGCGCCCCGAGCGCGTCCGCGTCGACGACCAAGGGGACCGCGCCGGCGAGCTCGCGGACGAGCTCTCCGAGCGCGGCCAGCGTCTCGGGATCCGCGCCGGCGCCCATCCCCACCGCCACGGCGGCCGGGGTCGCGGCTCGCACCGTCCCGAGGATCTCGGCGACGTCGCCGGGCCGGAACCGCTCCGAGCCGACCGGGCGGACGACCAGGTTCGGCGAGAACCCTTGGACGAGTTCGGCCGCGCCCCGGGGGGCCAGGACGGTCGCCCGCTCCGCGCCCGCCCGGAGCGCCGCCATCGCGGCCAGCGCGGGCGCCCCGGCGTACGGGCCTCCGCCGACGACCACGACCCGGGCCGAGCGGCCCCGGTCGTTCTTGCCGGCAGGCGTCCGGTAGAAGGCGAACTCGCCGGGCCCGGTCCGTCGCCAAGCGTCCTCGGGGATGCCGATGTCCCGGACCACCACGTCGCCCGCGCTCGCCGGGTCCATCTCCTGCTTCACCGCGGTGAGGGTGACCGTCCACGTCGCCCGGACCCCCTCCGGGTCGCGGCTCCCGGTCGGGAGGTCGATGGCGAGGACCGGAGCCCGGCTCGCGCGGATCGCGCGGGCCGCTTCGCGGATCGGAGGCCGGAGCCGATCGGTCTGTCCGGTGCCGAGGAGCGCATCGATCACCAGCGGCATCGAGGCCAGCTCCTCGGTCCGAGGTACGCCAACGTGCACCGGGACCTTGTGCTCGAGCCGCTCGAAGCACCGCCGGGCGGCGCGGGACCGGATCTCGAGCGGGGGCCGGAGGAGCCAGACCTCGGGCGAGTAGCCCCACTGGTGCAGGTAGTGGGCCGCGCACGTCCCGTCGCCGCCGTTGTTGCCCGTGGAGGCAACCACCGCGACCCGCGAGGGAGGCGCCGGCAGGTGGTGCGTAGCCTCCTCGGCCACGGCCCGGCCGGCGTTCTCCATCAGCGCGTCGATCGGGACCCCGAGGGCGACGGCGTTCAGCTCGATCGCCAGCATCTCCGCCGAGGCGAGCGGTCGCGGGGACGCGGCCCACATGGAGGACCTACGTCGTGGGCGCGTCCTGCGCGGTCGGCTCCGGCGCGAGGAAGGTGCTCATCGAGGCCGGCAAGAGGTTGCGGCGCGCGAGGTACTGCCCCTGGGTCCGGCTGTAGCGGAACAGGATGTCCGCCTTCCCCTCCTGGAACCCCCAGGGGCGCACGATGAGCAGGTCGCCCTCGCGGATCCACATCTTCTTCTTCATCTTCCCGGTGATGCGGCCCATCCGCGAGACGTTGTCCTCGCACATCACGCGGATCCGCGCCGCCCCGAGCAACTGGCTCGCGATCCCGAACACTTCCCCTCGGGGCCGGCGCGGGAGCGGCAGCCGACCGACCTCCTCGCCCCCTTCGAGCACTTCGACGCTCGGCGGCGCCTCCGCGGTGGGGGCGTCCGGCTTCGGGGGCTCGTCGGGCTCGGGCACGGGGTCCGGCACGAGCGGCCCGAGTTAAAGAGGTCACCTCTGAGGGAACACGCGCCGCGGGTTCTCCTCGAGGATGCGCCGGATCGCCTCGGGAGGGAGCGGCAGCGCCCGGAACGCCTCGAGGTTCTCGCGGATCGGGGGAACGCCGGGACCGGGCCAGTCTGTCCCAAACAGGACCTTGTCGGCGAGCCGGCCCAGCTGGGGGAAGTAGTCGAGGAGCCGCGCGGGCGGGACGCTCGACACCTCGAGCCAGACGTTCGCAAAGCGTCGGGCGAGGAACGCGGCGGCCGCCGTCCAGAGCGGCCGTCCCCCGTGCGCGAGCACGATGCTCAGCTCCGGGAAGTCGATCGCCACGTCCTCGAGGAACATCGGGTCGGCGAACCGGTTGCGCGCCCCCGGAAAGATCGACGTGCCGGTGTGGACGATCAACGGCAAGCGCTCGCGCTCGCAGGCGGCGTAGATCTCGCGCAGCCGGGGCAGCAGCCCGTCGACGTAGGCGTTCGGGCGGAACAGCTGGTGGGGCGGGTGGAGCTTGAGCGCGCGGAGCCCCAGGTCGCGGGCAAGCCGGCGGACCTCGGAGGCAGGGTCCGGGTGATCGGGTCGGATCCCCCCGGTCGCCAGGAGCCTCGCGGGGTCGGCCCGCGCGTAGTCGGCGGCGAACCGGTTCGCCGCCTCGGAGTAGCCGATCACGTCGGGGGCCACGTAGTTGACCAGGACGGCCCGCTCCACCCCGGAAGCGTCGAGGAGCTCGAGGAACGCTTTCGGCTCGTGGACATACCGGGCGACGGCCGGGTCCCGGTGCCCGAGCAGCGCGAGCGCTTCCGGCCGCATCTCCCATATCGGGTTGATGTGGACGTGGCAGTCGGTGACCCCCATCGCCGGGCCGGACCGGGCGCGGAATATAAGCGGGGACCGCGGCGCGCCTTAGAAACGAGGTCTTATCTCCCGAGGCGGGGCTCGCGGAACGATGGCAGCGCCGTGGGCTTCGAAGAGGGCGCCCAAGCTCCTGCGGGCCACGTACCTCGCGGACCAAGAGTACCTGCTCGAGGAGACCCGCGCCTCGAAGCTGCTTTACTTTCCTCGCCCCGTGGTCTGGTCGATCGTCTTCGGCGGACTCCTCTACCTCACCTGGGGCCCGCGGCTGCACCTGTTCGGCACGCGGACCTACACCGCCGCCCTGAGCCGCCTCGCGACCGCGGTCCACGTCACGGAGGGGGACCTCGCGAAGTACCTGGGGGGCCTCTTCCTGGTCCTCTTCGTCGTGGGCCTCTTGTGGGTCGCGGTGCGGTACGTCCGCTGGATCCGGGTCGTCTACGCGGTGACGAGCCGCCGGGTGATCGTCCAGCGGGGGATCGTGGCCCGCGACTTCGATGAGATCCCGGTCGCGCAGGTCCGCGGCGTGGACGTACGTCAGACCGTGGCCCAGCGACTGCTGGGGTACGGGACGATCCGGGTCAGCTCCGAGGGCGGCGCCCGCGTCGGCAACGAGGACTGGGAAGGGATCCCGAAGCCGTTCAAGTTCCAGAAGTGGGTGCAGGACGCCACCGACGCCGTCCAGGGCCCGGGCGCCGCGCCGGCGCCGCCCGCCGGGCACTGAGCCGACGCGCCGCCGCGCACCGTTAAATCGGGGTCGCGGCGTCGTCCTCGCCCGCGATGGGCGACGAGTTCGACGCGATCGTGGTGGGGGCCGGATTCGCCGGCTCCTCGGCCGCCCTCCGCCTGGCCCAAGGCGGGGCGAACGTCCTCCTGCTCGAGCGGGGCGCCGAGCCCGGGGCGAAGAACCTCTCCGGCGGGCTGCTGTGGGGGGACGATCTCGCCCGGGTCCTTCCTGACTGGCGCCGGGAGATGCCGCTCGAGCGGCATCTGGTGCGCAAGCGGTTCGGCTTCCTGACCCCGGACCGGTCGCTTGCCTTCGACTTCGAGGACGAGGCGTGGCGTACGCCCCCGTTCGTCGCGCACTCGGTGCTCCGCGCGCGCACCGACGCCTGGCTCGCCCGCCAGGCGGAGGCGGCCGGCGCGACGCTCGTCTCGTCGGTCCCGGTCGAGCGCCTGGCCTGGGACGGCGCCGCCGTCCGCGGGGTCGTGCAGGGGGGCGAGACGATGCGGGCGCCGGTGACGATCGTCGCCGACGGGGCGAACTCGCGGCTCAGCCTCGGCACGGCGATCCGCCCGGCGCCGCGCCTGAAGGAGGCGGCGACCGAGCTCGGGATCAAGGAGGTCTACCGGCTGGACCGGTCGCGCTTGGAGGAGCGGTTCCAGCTTGGACCGGACGAGGGCCACGCCGAGGAGTGGGTCCTCGGCCTCTACCCGCGCGGGGTGATGGCCGGCGGCTTCCTGTACACGAACCGCGACACGATCTCGCTCGGCGTCATCGCCAACGTCGCGTCGCTGTACGGGACGGGGCTCTACGCCCACGACATGGTGGAGACGTTCAAGCAGCAGCCGACGATCCGGCGGGCGATCGCGGGCGCCGAGCTCGTAGAGTACGGCGCGAAGCTGATCAGCTCCGGTTGGGCGAGCCGCCCGTCGGCGTTCCACGGCGACGGCTGGATGATCGCCGGCGATGCGGCCGGCTTTGTGTTCTCGAACGGGATCGTCATCCAGGGGATGAACTACGCCGTCCGCTCCGGTCTCGAGGCAGCGGAGACGGCGCTCGCCGCGCGCGGGGCGACCGGACCGCCGGCCGGCCGCCTGGCGGGGTACGACCGACGCCTCGAGGTCGCCGGGATCCTCGGCGACTTCCGCCACTTCGAGGGGATGGACCGGGTGAAATGGAACCCGCGGTTCTACACGTTCTACCCTCGCTTCGCGACCGAGCTGTTCCGGGAGCTGATGGGGACCGGCCGGGGGCGCCAGGAGCATCTCTGGCGCGCCGTCCGCAAGGCGCAGCGGGCCGTCGGCCTCGGGACGGGCACCCTCCTCCGTGACGGCTTCGATCTCGTCCGCGAGATGTAGCGCCCTAGGCGCCGCGGACGCGACGGACCTCGGCGGTGAGCGCCGGCAGGATCGCGAACAGGTCCCCCGCGACGCCGTAGTCGGCGACCCGGAAGATCGGCGCCGACGGGTCGTGGTTGATCGCCACGACGACCCGCGAGCTCGTCATTCCCACGAGGTGCTGGATCGCCCCGGAGATCCCGACCGCGACGTACAGCTGCGGCGAGACCGCCTTGCCGGTCTGTCCAACCTGGTACGACGCCGGGCGCCAGCCGGCGTCCGTGACCGCGCGGGAGGCCCCGACCGCCGCCCCGAGCGCGGCGGCGAGCTCTTCGACCATCCGGAAGTTCTCGGCCGAGCCGAGCCCTCGGCCCCCCGAGACGACGATCGCCGCGTCGCCGAGGGCTGGGCCCGCCCCGGCCGCCGCCGCAGCGACCCCGGTGCAGGTCGGGGCCCGCCGCCGGTCCGGGGCCTCCCCCGGCGGGGCGGCGCGGAGATCGACCGGGATCGCCGGACCGACCGGGACCGGGAAGGCGTGCGGGCGCACGGAGAGCACGTATCGCCCGCCCTCGAGGTGGCGCTCCTCGGTCGCGCGGCCCCCGAACACCGGACGACGAACGCGGATCCCCTCCTCCTCCGGGCGGACGTCGGTCACCCCGTTCACCGCCGCTCCCCGGAACGCGATCCCGAGCGCCCCCGTCAGGTCGCGGCCGAACGCGGTGGCGCCGAGCACCACCACCGACGCCCCGACCGACTCCGCAGACGCGGCCGCGAGCCGGGCCTGGGACGCGGGCGGGGCGTGGTCCCACGCCGGATCCTCGGCCGCGAGGATCGGGCCCACGCCGAGCCCGGCGAGGGGCGTCGCGAGAGCCCGGGCATGGCTTCCCGCGACGAATCCGGCGACCCGGCCCTCGGCGCCCGCCAGGCCCCGCGCCACCCCCGCGGCCTCCGCGCTCGCGCCCGCGAGCCGCTCCCCGTGGGCTTCGGCGACGAGCAGCACCGTGCGGCTCACGGGAAGACCTTCGCCTCCTCGCGGAGGAGGCGGACGAGCCGCTCTGCGGCCTCGGCGGGGGTACGGAACTCGATCATCTTCGCTCCCTGCCGGGGCGGGGGAAGCGCGAACCGCGCCGGGGCGCTCGCCGGCCCGGCCGCGGGGGCCTCGGCGACGGCGCGGTGGGCGATCGACGCCTTGCGCGAGCGGAGGATCGCGGGCAAGGAGGCGGTCCGAGGATCGTTCCAGGCCTGCTGCAGGCCGACGGCGCACGGGAGCGGCACCTCCCAGCTCTCCTCCCCCTGCTCGACCGAGCGTCGCAGCCGGAGCCGGTCCCCCGACGGCTCGGGCCGGATGTCGAGGGCGCCCCCGAGGAACGGGACCCCGAGGAGCTCCGCGACGGCCGAGCCGACGAGCCCCTCCTCGTCGTCCCCTGCCTGCTTGCCGAACAGGAGCAGGTCGAACCCTCCGACCCCGGCGATCCCCTCGGCGAGGCCCCGTGCGGTCGCGAGCGGGTCCGAGAGCATCGGCCCGTCGCGGTCCAGCGCGGTCGCCCGGTCGCACCCGAGCGCGATCGCTCCGCGGAGCACCTCCTCGGCGCGGGCGGCCGGGCCGAGCGCGAGCGCGTCGACGGTCGAGCCGGCGACCGCCTGCTTGAGCAGCAGCGCCTGCTCGACCGCCGATTCGTCGTAGCCGGCGAGCACGAACTTGACCCCGTCCGGATCCGGCGCGACGCCGTCCGCGGTCGCCCGAAGGCGGCTCTCCGCCTCCGGGACCGGCTTCACGCAGACGACGATCCGCACGGCCTCCCGCCTCGCTCAGGCGTACGCCCGGAGCAGCTCGCGGGCGATCACGGTGCGCTGGATCTCGTTCGCCCCCTCGTAGATCTGGGTGAGCTTGGCGTCCCGGAGCAGCTTCTCGACCGGGTACTCCTTCATGTAGCCGTAGCCTCCGAACGTCTGGATCGCCTCGTCGGCGACGTGCAACGCGGCGTCGGAGGCGAAGCATTTCGCGATCGACGACTCCAGCGTCCCCTTGCCGCCGCCGTCGATCGTCCAGGCGGCGTGCCACGTCAGGAGGCGCGCGGCGTGGACCGCCTGGGCCATGTTCGCGAGCTTGATCTGGATCGCCTGGTGCTCGGCGATCGGCTTGCCGAAGGTCTCGCGCCGGAGCGCATAGCGCGCGGCATGGTCCAGCGCCGCCTGGCCGATCCCGGTCGCCAGCGCGCCGATCGGCGTCCGGGTCTGGTCCAGCGTGCGCATCGCGAGCGAGAAACCGTCCCCCTCGGCGAGCAGGCGGTCGGACAACGGGACTCGCACCTTGTCGAACCGGACCGTGCTCGTGGAGGAGGCACGGTGCCCCATCTTCTCCTCGTCCTTCCCGGGGACGACCCCCTCGGCGTTCCGCGGGACGACGAAGGCGGTCACGCCGCGGTGGCGGGTCGCCGGATCGACGGTCGCGAACACGGTGTAGAGGGAGGCGTGCGGCGCGTTCGTGATGAAGCACTTCTCGCCGTCGAGCAGGTAGGCGTCCCCGTCCTTCCGCGCCCGGGTCTTGAGCGCCCCCGCGTCGCTGCCGCCGGACGGCTCGGTCAGCGCGAACGAGGCGAGGTGGTAGTCGGCGCAGAACGACGGGAGGAACCGCTGCTGCTGCTCGGGGCTCCCGCCCAGGAGGATCGGCTCGAGCGCGAGGCAGTTGGCGATGATCGAGGTCGTCATCCCGGCGCAGGCGTAGGCGAGCTCCTCGACGATGACGCACTGCTCGAACAGCGACAGCCCGCTGCCGCCGAACTCGGCCGGGACGTTGAGGTTCATCAAGCCCAGCGCGTGGGCCTTGCGATAGATCTCCTCGGGGAACCGTGCCGCCCGGTCGCACTCCGCGGCGTGCGGGGCCATCTCGCTGCGGGCGAACTTCCGGGCGAGGTCGCGGAGGCTGGATGCCTCCGGGGTCAACGAGAAATCGACCATCGCTCGAGGGCGGCGCGACCACAGGAACCCGCTATATCACGGCTTGGGTCGCGAACCGCGTGCGACGCGAGAAGGGAGGGTCCGGCGCGCCGGCCGCGCACGTGCGGGAGCTCCGCGTCGGAGGGTTTGCCCGCCTCGATCAGGGGAGGGGACGGCGGATCGGGGTCCCCGAGATCGTGCTCGGGGAGGGGAAGAGCGTCGAACATCTGGTCCGGATCGTCCGCGCGCTGCTGGGGCGCGGCTGCGGGGGCTTCGTATCCCGGCCGACGCCGGCGCAGCGCCGCGAGCTCCGCGCCCTGAGCACGCGGGGGACGCCGCTCCGGGAGCTCGCCGGGGGCCGGCTCGTTCGGGTCCCCGGCCGGCTCGACGTGCGGTACCGGCCGGGCACCGTGGCCCTCCTGGCGGCCGGCACCAGCGACGTCCCCCTCGCCGAGGAGGCGCGCGCGCTGCTGAGCGAGCTCGGGGTTGCCACGGTCGTCGCCTACGATGTCGGGGTCGCCGGTCTCCACCGCCTGCTCCGCGCCCTGGAGGAGCTCGAGAAGGAGCGTCCGGAGACCTACCTCGTTTTCGCCGGCCGGGAGGGCGCCCTTCCGACGGTCGTGGCAGGGCTGGTGCGCGCCCCGGTGGTCGGGGTACCGACGTCGGTCGGCTACGGCCGGGGAGGCCGCGGGGAGGCCGCGCTCGGTGCCATGCTCCAGTCGTGCGCCCCCCTCGCGGTCGTCAACATCGACGCGGCGGTCCCCGCCGCGCTGTTCGCCGCGCAGCGGTTCGCGCTCCGGGCCGCGCCGCCGCCAGCCCGCCGGCCGAGCCCGCGCCGGAGGACGCGCCGGCTCGCCGGACCGGGGCGCGGTCCCGTCAGCGGCCGAAGGCCCGCGCGGTAGCTCCGGGGGGGTCCGGACCGCCCCCGGGCGGTTTCGAAGGCCTTTTGAGAAGTGACGCAACTCCGAGGGTCGTGGCGCCCCGCCACTCCCTCTCCGAGGAGTCCGACCGCGAAGAGCGCGACGATCGCCAGCGGCTCGGCCAGCTGGAAGGCCGGTTCGAGGCCCTCCTCGAGCGGCGGCGGACGATGATCGCGGACCTGCGGCGGCTCTCCGGCGAACAGCGGGCGCTCTACGAGCGTCGCCAGGAACCCCAGGCGGAGGTCGAGAAGCTCCACTCCGAGTTCGGCCACCTGGGTCGGGTGCTCTCGGAGCTCCGGGCGCAACGGGAGGCGGCCCGGCGGAGGGTCGACGAGGCGGTGGTCCGGCGCCGCGAGCTGCTCCTCACGTTCGACCGGGGCGAGCGCGAGCGGCCGGAGCAGATCCGGCGCGAGATCGCCGAGCTCGAGCTGCGGCAGCAGACGCGGGCCCTGACGCTGGAGGAGGAGAACGCGCTCATCGCGCGGCTCCGCCGCCGGTCGGCCGACCTCAAGACCGCGGAGGCCCGCATCGCCATCGTCGCGGCGCACGAGAGCCTCCGCAAGGAGTCCGAGCTCGCCATCGACCAGGCGCGCGCGGAGGTCGATCGGCTGGGAGGGGAGATGGCCGCGGCGCGGGCGGCGCGGGACGCGGCGATGGTCCGCATCCGCGAACGGCTCGAGACCGCCGGTGGCCTGGTGGCGGAGCTCCGGGCGAAGGGGAAGGCCCGCGCCGAGCTGATGGCCGAGATCGACCGCTGCTCGAAGGAGTTGGATGCCGTAGACCAGGAGGCGCGCGAGCTCCTCGGCCGTTCCCGGGCCCGGCGGGCCGAGGCGCAGAAGATGCTCCGCCAGTACTCCGGCCGGCACCGGCCGGCGGGCGAGGCGCTCGCGTCGATCGCCGACGCGCACCTCGAGGAGCTGATGAAGCGCGGGAAGGTGACGCTGTAGCGCCGGACGCTACGGCGGCAGGATCGAGACGACCGTCACCACGAAGATCAGCGTCTCGCCGACGACCTCGCGGTTGTAGTTCTGGGTGTACGTCCCGTTCGCCGGCGCGACGTTCCAGACGAGGAAGCTCGTCGTCGAGCAGACCGTCGTCGTCGGGATCGTCCCCAGGACGGTCCCCACGCTCGACGGGCTCAGCTGGCTCGCGAGCGTGATGCGACCGGCGCTGACGTTCTCGACCAGGATCGTCCAGCCGTACGGCTTGGTCGTCTCCCCGACGTACGGAGAGCGTTCGACGACGACCGCGCTCGAGTTCGCGCTGACCACCGTGTCGTTCCACCCGTAGGTCGGGTCGCGGAACGTCGTCCCGGCCGCCGCCGTGACCCCGGAGTAGTTCGCCGAGAACTGCGCGGCCGTGTAGACGACCGCCGCCGCGATCGTCTGGACGAGCGGGGCGGTCCTCAGGCAGCTCGCGTTCAACGGGCCGTAGCCGGCGCTCGGGTCGACGGTGACCCGCCGGGTCTCCCCGACCGCGAGGCCGATCAGGCCTCTCCAGAACCCCGTGACCACGCTGCTGTACGTCACGTTCCCGACGACGTAGCCGCCGGAGGGGGTGTTCGGGCCGACATGGACCGGGAGCGGCTCGTAGCCCGAGACGTTCCGGGGCGTGTACTCGAGCGACTTCGGGTACGTCGCGTTGTCCTTCGCCACGTCCAGGATCGACGTGTCGAAGACCTTCCCGACCTGCGGGCCGCTGCCGAAGATGCCGATGTAGTTGACCGTCGCGTTGTCCCCAATCTGCACCGTCGCCGGGCTCCCCGGCGGCCGCGGGTGGTTGTACAGGTACAGGACCCCGGCCCCCACCCCGGCCCCGACCACGATCACCACCACCAGGACGGTGAGGAAACCGAGCGACGGGGAGCTGGCGGCCAATGCTCTCGCTCCTGATCGACCGTGGGGGTCAGTCGGTCGCGTGTCTCGTCATCGGTTCGGAGAGACAGGTGCTCGTCATTCCCCCGCCCCCCGAGCAGGGGGGCCATATATAACCTGCCGAGAACGCCCGGGCGCTCCCCGCTCGGGGGGCCGCGGCGCTACGCCCGGCGCAGCTTGCCGACGATCGGCTCCTCGAGGACCCCTCCCTCCTCGAGCCGGCCGAGCACCGCCTCCGCGCGGGGCGCGGGGACGCCGCGGCCGGCGATCTGCCGGAGCACCTCGCGCACGTCGGCGTAGCCGTCCTCGGACCCTTCGGCCGTCCGGTCGACCAGGTCGAGGAAGATCGCCTCCTCCGCCCGCTCCGGCTCCGTCGGCGGCGTCCGGGCGGGCGGCGGGGGATCGACGGTGACCGTCACCCCTTCCCGGAACGCCGGCGGCGCGGACGACCGACCCGTTCCGGCGATGCGGCCGATCGCCGCGCGCAGTGCCGCCCGGTAGGAGGCCCGGTCCGCGCCGGGATACCGGCGCCGGCACGCGCGCGCCGAGGCGATCCACCGGCGCGGGTAGCCGTCGGCCCGCAGCGCGTCGTCGGCTACCGCCGGCTCGTTCTCGAGCCGCTCCAGCAGGTCCAGCCGGTCGAGCGACTGGCGCACGATGTCGGCGAGGGCCGCCCGCTCCTCGGCCTCCGGCACGGAGCGGATCCCCTCGGCGCGGACGGAGACCGCCGGCTCGGCGGCCCCGCCGCGGTAGAGCTGGAGCTTGCCGACGACGAGCGCCGGGCGGCCGGGGGGCGCCGCCCGCAGCTGGGCCATCGCCCGCGGCTGGAAGGAGCCGGCCGTTACGGCGACGCGGCCGAGCGGGTCGGCCAGGTGGGCCCGCCAGAACGTCGGCGGCTGGTCCCGGCCCAGCGGCTCCGCCGCGGAGAGGGTCCCGGCCAGCAGCACCCGATTCATGCGCGCCCCGTACGGGCTGAGGACGTAGGTCGCCGCCCGCTCGCCGGTGCCCCGCTCCTCCTCGCGGCAGGCCGCGAGCTCGCGCGCCGATACGCGCCAGGCCGTCTCGCGGAGCGCCATCAGGCCCCTCCGCCGAGCCGGGCCGAGAGCTCCTCGGCCGCCGCTTCGAGGTCGATCTCCGCGGTCTCGATCGACTCGGGCGCCACCTGGAGACCGAAGTCGTCGACGGTCGCGCTCCCCCGTACGCGGAGGCGTCGCCCGACCATCGCCTCGGCGAGCTGCTCCTCCAGGACCGCAGGGTCCTCCACCTCGCGGAGGCGGGCCCGCGCCTCCTCGAGCGAGACCCCCCACAGCCGTTCGGTCGCCGCGCGGTCGGCGACGACCGTCGCCGAGCCGGTCCCGTCGTCGACCACCAGGCGGGCCCGCAGGTCGGCGGTACCGGTGACGGCGCCGTGGACCCGACAGAGCCCGCCCCCGAGGACCCTCCGGCAGGCGGGGCACCGGTAGATCAGGCCGCTCGGGGGCAGGAGGCCGACGACGATCCCCTCCAGCGCCGCCGCCTCGCCGCCCCCCTCCTCCTCGAGATCGGAGATCGGCCGCGGGGAGCTGAGCAACAACTCTTCCGGCTCTGGCAAGCCCGAGCTCTCGATGCGCTCCACCCAGGACCGCTCGTCCAGCACCAGCTGCCGCCGTCCTCGGAACGACCGAACGTAGCCCCCGGCGACCCGGATCGACTCCCCGGCCCGCAGTCGGAAGTCGCTCCAGGCGGCGAACGAGACGGCCCCCGAGCGGTCGGCGAGGACTCCCTCGTAGACGACCCGTCGCTCCTCTCCGACGCTCACCGGCTTCGCGCCCACGCGCACGAGGCGAACCTCGACGCGGAACCCCTCGTCGCGGTCCTGGAGTTCGCGGAGCGAGCGCAGCGGCAGGGCCGTCGGGTCCAGCGGCGGGAGCTCGGCCGGGCCGGCCGGCGCGATCTTCGTCTTCCACGAGAAGACCAGCTCGGCCCGCCCCCGAAACTCCCGTATCTCGGCGCCGACGGCGCGGAGGATCGTCCCGCGGTCGATCCCCTCCCGGGGCGGGTCCCACCAGGTGAACCGCAGCGTGGCCGATCCGTCGGTCAACCATCCGGAAAGGAGCGGCCGCCGGCTGCCGTCCGAGCGGCGCAGGACCTCCCGACGCCGGAGGCTCACGATGCGTCCGACGACGTGGACGAGGGGCGACGTGCGGCCGACCTCGCGAAGTCGGATCTCCGGTAGCTCCCCTCCGTCTCCGTCCACGGTCCGGTCCCCCGGTCGAACGGGTCCCGCGTTATAGGCGTCGCGCGAGCCGCGGGAGGTGGACGGCGCCGCCGCGGCGCGCGAGGCCGCGCGTCGGGGTCGGACAATGCTTTTCCGCCGGGTCCCCTCGTACCGGGCGGTGCCGCCTCGGTTCTCCCAGCGGGTCGACCAGATCCTGCGCGCCCGCGACTCCCTGCTGTGCGTCGGGCTCGACCCGGACCCCGGCCAGATGCCGAAGCCGCTCCGCCGGCTGGCCCCCGCGGCGCAGCTGGAGCGGTTCCTCTCGGGGGTGGTGCCGGCGACGTTCCCCCACGCCGCGGCGTACAAGATGCAGCTCGGCTCCTACCTCCAGTACGGGCCGGACGGCTTCCGGGCGCTCGCCCGGTGGACGAAGCGGATCGGCGCGAGCCGGCTCAAGCTCCTCGACCTCAAGGCGAACGACATCCCGAACACGATGCGGATGGTCCGGGACGGGGCGTTCCGCGCGTTCGGGTTCGATGCCGTCACGGTGACGCCGTGGAACGGTTGGGAGACGATCGAGCCGTTCCTGGACGACCCGACGCACGGCTTCTTCGTCGTCGCGCACTCCTCCAACCCGGGCTCCGGGGACTTCCAGGAGATCCCGACGCCCCGCGGTCCGCTCTGGCACGCGGTCGTCGGGGAGGTGCGCCGGCTCGCCCATGCGCACGGCAACGCCGGGGTCGTCCTCGGGGCCACCTTCTCCGACGCGCTGCGGACCGCCCGCGAGACGCTCGGTACGGGGGTGCCGATCCTCGTGCCCGGGATCGGGGCGCAGGGGGGCTCGCTGGCGACCACCGTCCGCGAGGGGGTGGATGCCCACGGCCGGGGGCTCCTCGTCAACGCGTCGCGGAGCATCCTGTACGCCTCCGCCGAGAAGGACTGGCGTCGCGCCGCCGGGCGCGAGGCGGAGCGCACGAAGGTCCAGATCAACCAGCTGCGCCTAGGGCTTCGTACAGGCGGATGAGCGACGCGGCGACCTTTCCGAGGTCGTAGCGGTCCTCCGCGCGGCGCCGGCCGGCGAGGCCCATCCGACGGGCCCGCGCCGGGTCGTCCAGCAGCGTCGCGATCTGGCGCGCGAGGTCCTCGGCGAGGAGGGGCTCGACCAAGAGGCCTTCCTGCCCGTCGTCGATCACCTCGCGGACGCCCGGCACGTCGGAGATCACCACGGGCACCCCGCTCGCCATCGCCTCCGCTACGGCCAGTCCGAACCCTTCCAGGCGGTTCTGCGACGGGAAGGCGAAGACGTCGGCGAGCGCCAGGTAGGTCGGCAGCTCGTCGTCGGCGACGGTCGGGCAGAACCGGACCCGGTCGGCCACTCCGAGGCGCCGGGCAAGGCCTTCCAGGTCGAGCAAGCGCGGGCCGCGGCCGATCACGACCAGGCACACGTCGCGCGGCAGGAGCCGGAGCGCCTGCAGGATCACGTCGACGCCCTTGTGCGGGACCAGCCGTCCCGTGAAGGCGACAACGCGCCGGCCGTCGAGCCGGAGCCGGCGGCGCAGGGCGCTCGCGTCCAGGCCGGGCCGGAACCGCCGGAGGTCGACCACCGACGGGATGATCTCCAGCTCGCGGTCCCGGAGCATCGCCGAGGTGGTGCCGTAGCTGCGCGTGTGGACCACGATCCGGTCGACCCGACCGAGGGTGGGCGGCAGGAACGTCCGCTCGTAGAGGCCGGCGAGCAGGCGGCCGGCGAGCCCGGAGATGAACAGGTCGCAGTGGTACGTCAGGCACACCGGCACCGGCGCGTCGTCGAGCGCCCGGGCGGCGAAGAACGAGGTCAGCGGCGGCGGATAATGCAGGTGGACCACGTCGGCGGCGAGCCCGCGGACCGCGCGCCCGGCGCCGATGTCGATCGGCGTGTTGAACAGCACGCCGAGGGTGCGGGAGCGCACGATGCGGTAGCCCTCGTGGAGCTCGACGGCCGGCAGCGCGGGGGCGTAGCGCGCCGTCACGACGACGACCTCGTGGCCGTTCCGCGCGAACTCTCGCGCGAGGCTCCGCACGTGCGACTCTACCCCGCCGCCGTGCGGGTAGAAGAACGGAGCGACCTGGACGATCCGCACGACCTACGGCGTACCCCGCGGCGCAATAGAAAGCCTCCGGCGGACGGGCCGTCCGGAGCAGGCTACGCTGGGGCGGGCGGGTGGCGGGGGACCGCCTCCGCCGCCGGGCCGGACTCCCGGCCTTGCAGCAGCGCCTCGGCGGGGATCGCGCCGATCTCGATCCCGTGCATCAGCTCGCCGAGGCCCGAGGAGACCCGGGCGACGACGTCCGGCTCGTCGTAGTGGAGCGACGCCTCGACGACCGCCCGCGCGACGCGGCGCGGGTTCTCGCTCTTGAAGATCCCGCTGCCGACGAAGATCCCGTCGACGCCCAGGAGCCGGCAGAGCGCCGCGTCCGCCGGGGTCGCGATCCCTCCGGCCGCGAAGTTGACGACCGGCAGCCGCCCGAGGCTTCGCACCTCGGCCACGATCTCCTCGGAGACGCGCTCGCGCTTCGCCCAGGTACCCAGGTCCTTCTTGGCAAGGCGCTTCACCTCCTCGACATCCGCCGTCATCTGCCGAATGTGCCGGACCGCCTCGATGACGTTGCCGGTGCCAGCCTCGCCCTTGGTCCGGATCATCGCCGCCCCCTCCTCGATCCGCCGGAGCGCTTCGCCGAGGTTCCGGGCGCCGCAGACGAACGGCACGCGGAACTTCTTCTTCTCGACGTGGGCGAACGGGTCGGCGGGGGTGAGGACCTCCGACTCGTCGATCATGTCGACCGCCAGCGCCTCGAGGACGCGGGCCTCCGCGGTGTGGCCGATCCGACACTTCGCCATGACCGGGATCGAGACACGGTCGCGGATCTCGCGGATCCGCACCGGATCGGCCATGCGCGCGACCCCGCCGGTCGCGCGGATGTCCGCCGGGACCCGCTCCAGCGCCATCACCGCCACCGCGCCGGCCTCCTCGGCGAGGGCGGCCTGCTCGGCGGTCGTAACGTCCATGATCACGCCGCCCTGCTGCATCCGGGCGAACCCGCGCTTGACCAGCTCCGTCCCGAAGCGGAGCTTCTCGATCGGTTCCGGCATCGACGACCGTCCCGAGAAGGCCGGGCGGCCTATAATGCGCTACCGTCCGCCGGGAGACACCAACGGTAAATCCTCCCGGACCCTGGCCGCCCCGGCAGGGGGAGCTGGGAACCGGCTGAGAGGACGAGGACCACCTCGTCGACCCCACGAACCTGTACGGGGCAATGCCCGCGAAGGGAATGCGATGGACGCGCTAGGGCGACTCTCCGCCGGATCTGCGGGGGCGTGAGCGGGGAAGCACCGGCTCCTCCGTCACGGCGCCTGCGGCGGCCCGGCCACGCCGGGCGGCTGCTGCTCGCGGTCGGGCTCGCCGCCGGCCTGGTGCTCGCCGGCCTGGGCACGTACGACGTGATCGCCTCGGAGTTCGGCGGGCCGATCCTGGTGATCTACACCTACCCGAGCCTGTTCGGCGGCGGCAACTGCGGCGCCCCGGCGTTCTCCACCGTCTTTGGCGACTTCGCGAGCGCCCACGGCATCCGCATCGATGTCGTCTGCCCGTCCGGCACCCTGTACGGGGCGCTCCTCGGCCAGTCCGGCGCCCCGGCGGCGGACCTCGTGATCGGGCTGGACGAGATCACGACACCCCAGGCGGAGGCGTCCGGCCTCCTGGTCCCGTACGCTCCGCCCGGGCTCGCGGACGTCCCGGCGAGCCTGGTCGCCGAGCTGTCCCCGGACGACGGCGCGGTCCCGTACGAGTACGGCGACCTCGCCATCGACTACAACGCGACGTTCTACAACGCGACCGCCGGCGCGGTGGCCCACCTCAGCTTGCCGGCGGTGATCGCGAACGCGAGCTGGGCGCGGAACCTCCTGGTCGAGGACCCGGCGACCGACATCACCGGCGAGGAGTTCCTGGTCTGGCAGATCGAGTATTACGAGCACGTCCTCGACCGAAACTGGACGACGTTCTGGACCGAGGCGCCGAGCGGGACCCCGCCGCTCTCCGACTCGTGGGGGGACGCGTTCGACGCGTTCAGCTCGGCGTACGACCAGATGGTCGTCAGCTACGCGACCGACCCGGCGTACGCCGCCTACTACGGCCATGCGGGGGCGTTCAACGCCACCGGCCTCTGGTGGAACGGCACCGACTACGGCTGGCAGACGGTCTACGGGATCGGGATCGTCCACGGGAGCCGGCATCTCGCCCTGGACGAGGCGTTCGAGAACTGGTTCCTCTCGGGCACGGTCCAGGCGTTGATCCCGACCAACGAGTGGGAGTACCCGGCGAACGAGACGATCCCCCTCCCGTCGGTCTTCGCCGACGCGCTCGCTCCGTCGTCGATGACGGCGCTCAACGCCGACACCACGCCGGCCGCGGTGGGCGCGTCGATCGCCGGCTGGGTCGCCGAGTGGTCGGCGATCACCGACGGCGGCGGATGAGGCGGCCGTCGGCCGGCCTGCTCGCCCTCGCGGCGATCGGGGCGTTCGTCGCCGCGTTCGCCGTCCTCCCTGCCGGGGCGTGGTTCGCTCAGGCGGTCGGTCCGGACCCGGCGTCCGGCCCCCTGCCCGCGGCGCTCGGCTCGGCCGGCACCCGGGCGGCGTTCCGCAGCTCCGCGGTCCAGGGCGGCCTCTCCGCCGCGCTGGCGGTCGCCCTGGGCTATCCGGCCGGGGTCTTCCTCGGTCGGTTCCGCTTCGTCGGGCGACGGGCGGTCCGGGCGGCGCTCCTCCTGCCGTTCCTACTGCCCGGCCTCGTGATGGTGTTCGGGGTCCTCGATCTGCTGGGTCCTACCGGCGTCCTGGGCGGCCCCCTGCCCGGCGCGCGCTGGTTCGCGTCGGGGGTGCCGGGGATCGTCGCGGTGAACCTGTTCTACAACGTGCCGATCGTCGTCGTCCTGACCGCCGCGGGGTGCGAGGCGTCGTCGCGGACGCTGGAGGAGTCGGTCGCCTCGCTCGGCGGGGGGCCGTGGCGGGCCTACCGCGAGAGCTGGGGCGCCCCGAGCGCGGTCGGCGCGGCGTGCGGAGGGCTGCTCACGTTCGTCCTGTCGGCGCTGTCGTTCGCCCCTCCGATCCTTTTGTGCGGCAACCGTTGCGCCACCGTCGAGGTCGAGGTCTATCAGCTGGCCGAGCTCGCCGGTGAGCCCCGGCTCGCGGGCGCTCTCGCCCTCCTCCTGGTCGCGGCGTTCGCGGCCCCGGCGATCGCCTACGTCCTGCTGGCGCGGCGGCTGCGCGCCGCCCGCGGCCCGCGTTACCGACCGCCCCCGCCCGCGTGGGACCGTCCCGGAACCTGGGCGCTGGCGGGCGCGTTCGCCCTGGTCGTGCTCGCGGAGGGG
>JASHRJ010000004.1 GCA_030037395.1 Thermoplasmata archaeon | reverse complement strand
CGGGCGCCATCGGCGACGCTGAAGTAGCGAGGGGGATTCCGTGTGAAAGTGAGCCAGTATGACCCCGAGCAGACCATCGACCGAGTGGTGCACCGGGGGTTGAAGGTCTGCAAGGGCAAGGACGCCCCGACGCTACAAACTCATGCTCGTGCTCGGGTCCTGTCTCTTCCCCCGGATTGGAGCGCGGTCTGGGTCCTCCGGCAGGTCGAGTCTCCCGAGGATGAGGCGGCCAGACTCGCAAAGGAGTCCCGCCTAAGAGATCGGCGAGACCGTCGGAAGGGCAGGGCGAAGGGACCCGCGAGGGAGCTGAAGCCTAAACCCGGGAAGCACCAGAGGAAGTCAGATTAGACCGTCTATATCGAAGCAGAACTCGTCCGACACTACGAGTCTGTTTGTCGGACGAATAGAGGGATGACCCGGTAAGTTACAGAACCCGTCCCCTAGGTTCTGTCGGCACCGCGGCGTCTCGACCCGAGGGCCCGGTACGGCCGATGGTCAGACCCTCGGGGCGGCGTGCCGCGGGTGCGCCGGTCGCTCGGGGTCTCCGAGGCTTCGCAGCATGGACAGCGCCGAGCGCTCAGGCTTCGTCGGCCGGCGCCGGCTCTCGGCTCGACCTCAAGGAGGCTCAGCAGGAGCGGAGGGTCGGAGAGACGGCCTCGACGTCGCGGAGCAGGTTGGGGCCCGCCGTGGGTCCCTCGAGCGACACCCGTTCGAAAAGGTAGGCCCGAGCGCCCAAGGTCCCGCAGGGCTCTCGGTCGGACAACCCCAACGCGACCGGAGTCGGTACGCGCTCAAGGACCCTGCCTCGCCGCCGGAGGCCCCTCGGCGGCCGCTACGGTACCGTCTCCCTGGAGGCGAGCGGCAGGAGGCCAGGCGATCCGGCGAGCCTCGGTCCGGCGAACGCATCGTCCCTCCTCCCGTCGCCCGGACCGCCTCACCTGCGCGGCCCGTCGGCGCGAGCGGTCTCCGGCGGCGGGGGCCGCCGGCGGCGCGCGCCTAGCGCACTCCCGTGACCGTCCCGTCGGGGAGAAGGTCGATCCCATCGGACGCCGGTCGGCTCGGCAGTCCCGGCATGGTCTCAACGGCGCCAAGGTACGCGACCGTGAACCCTGCGCCCGCGGACCGAGCGTATCGGCGGACGGTGACCCGGTAGCCGCGCGGCCGGCCGAGGCGTCGGGGATCGTCCGAGAGGGAGAGCGGCGTCTTGGCGAGGCACACCGGACCCGTGGCTTCGCCGATCTGTTCGAGCTGCCCGCGTTGGCCGACGGCCTCCGGCGTCTCGTCCGCCCCGTCGGCGCCGTACAGCTGGGTCGCCACGACCTCCACCTGACGCCGCAGCGGCGTGCCGGCAGGGTAGAGCGGCCGGCTGTGGTGGCCCAGCGACGCGGCCCTCTCGACCGCGCGGGCCAGCTCCTCGCAGCCGGCGGCGCCCTCCTCGAAGCCTCTCGACTCGACGACGTCGACCTCCAGGGGCCGGCAATGCTCCCGGACCACGGCGGCCTCCTCGGCCGAGTCGCCGGGGAACCGGTTCAGCGCCACGGTCGCCGCCAGCCCCAGCGACCGCAGGTTGGCGAGGTGCTGGTCGAGGTTCTCGAGCCCGCGCGCCAACGCCGCGGGGGCGGGGGACGCCGACGTGGCGTCGTCCGCCCCGCCCTGCGCGCGCAGGCCGCGCTGGGTGACGACCAGGACCGCCGCGTCGACGTCGACCCCGATCGCCGGGGTCACGATGTCGACGAACTTCTCCGCCCCGAGCTCCGTCGCGAAGCCGGCCTCCACGACCGCGTAGTCGCTCGTGGCGAGGCCGAGCTCGATCGCGAGCCGGCTGCAGGTGCCGTGCGCCAGGTTGCCGAACGGCCCGGCGTGGACCAACGCCGGAGTCCCCTCGGCCGTTTGCACCAGGTTCGGCTCGAGGGCATGCCGGAGGAGCGCTCCCATCGCGCCGGCGGCGCCGAGGTCCCCGGCCCGGATCGGTCGGCCGTCGGCCGCGTAGCCGACGAGCACTCGTTCGAGCCGACGCTTGAGGTCGGCATAGTCGCGGGCGAGCGCAAGGATCGCCATCACCTCGCTGGCGGCGGTGATCGCGAACGAGCTCGGATGCGGGGGCTGGCGCGGCACCCCGTCGCCGACGGTGATGTGCCGGAGGGCCCGGTCCTCCATGTCCATCGATCGGTTCCAGAGCAGCCGTGCCGGATCGAGGCCGAGGGCGTTGCCGTGGTAGAGGTGGTTGTCGGCGAGCGCCGCGAGCAGGTTGTGGGACGACGCGACGGCGTGGATGTCGCCGGTGAAGCCGAAGTTGATCTCGTCCGACGGCTCGACCGTAGCCCTCCCTCCGCCGGTCGCACCGCCCTTGATCCCGAAGACCGGGCCGAGCGACGGCTGGCGAAGGCAGGCGACCGAAGCGCGGCCCCGGCGGGCGAGGCCGTCGGCGAGGCCGATCGTGGTGACCGTCTTGCCTTCGCCGTGCCGCGTCGGGGTCATCCCCGTGACAAGGATCAGCTTGCCGCGCCGTCCGCGGCCGATCCGCTCGCGGACGGAGGAGACCGCGACCTTGCCGACCGACCGGCCGGCCGGGGTCACGTCGTCGGGTCCGAGGCCCAGCGCCGAAGAGAGCTCCTGCACGGAACGCATGGCCACTCCGTCCGACGACGAAGGGACCGGGTCCGTATCAGCTCCCGCGTCAACTCGGGACGACGCGCTCTCGACGCTTAAGGCCCGGCCGGAACTCCACGACCGTGGCTGGCCGCCTAGAGCCGCTGGGCTCCGACCTGTCCGCCGCAAAGGCCTGGGGACGCCGGGCGCTGCGCGCGCGCGCGGCCGCCACCGGCGAGCCCCAGCCTTGGGCCGACCGGCTCGAAGAGCGGCTCGCAGCCGGGGGGGTCTGCGGGCGGCTGTGGCTCGACCGCGGCCGCATCGGGGGGTTCGTCGCGTGGACCGTCGGCCTCACCCCGGGGGCGTCCGTCCAGCTCTGGCTCGTGGACCCGCCGGGGCCGGGAGGGGAGGGGTACGCCCGCCTGCTGGAAGCGCTCCAGCACGAGGTGGGCCGGGTCGCCTTCCTCCCGGGCCCCTTGGTCGGGGTTCCCGCCGACTCGGAGGATCGCCTGCTCCGGGGCCGGGGCTTTCGCCGATTCGGCCGGAGCGAGATGGCGCTCGGGCCGCAGATCCCGCTCCCGGAGGTCACCGACCGCCCTGGGCTGCGGGCGATCGTCCCGGAGGACCTCCCGGCGCTCGCCGAGCTCCATCGGGACGCCTACCACGGGAGCTTCGACCGCTTCCTCTTCTCGGAGATCGACGACGAGCTCGAGAGCGCGCGGCAGGAGATCCGCGACCTGTGGGAGGGCCGGTGGGGTTCCTACGCCCCGGAGGGCTCTTGGACCCTCGAGGAGGGCGGGCGGCTCCTCGGGGCGGTTCTGTCGGTCCGGACCGAGGCGGGGGCGCTCGTGGCCGACGTGGCCGTCGGCCCGGGCCACCGACGCCGGGGGGTCGGCCGCGCGGTCCTCCTCCGCGCCCTGCACGGGCTCCGCTCGGCGCACGCCGGCCCGATCTACCTGAACGTCACGGAAGGGAACGCACCCGCCTTCCGCCTGTACGAGCGGCTCGGGTTCGCACGCTCGCGCGGTCCGAGCCGCGACTGGTACCACGCCGGCGCGGTCCCCATCGCCCCGTCGCCGGACGCCTAAGCGGCCCGGACGAAACCCGCTTGTAGGCTGCGCACGTCGGCCCGTCGGGTACCGCGTGCGTCTCGTTTCCCGCGACCCGTCGACCGGCCGGTATCGGCTGCGCCTCGAAACGCCGAGCGACCTGTGGCGGATCTCCCGGCTGGTCCGGCTCGGCGAGGTCGTGGGGGCGTCCACGACCCGCCGGGATCCTGAGGCACCGATCGACGTGCCCGGCGCCGAGCGAAGCCGCCGCCGGGTCTACCTCGCGGTCCGCGTAGAGCAGATCGATTTCCACGGGTTCTCCCAGCATGTCCGCTTCACCGGGCCGATCGTGGAGGGGCCGTTCGACCTCGGCCGGCATCATACCCTCGACCTGGCGGAGGGCGACGACGTGACGGTCGTGAAGCCGAGCCTGGCCGCCGCGGAGCGCGCGCTCCTGGACGAGGGCCTCGCCGGCCGGGGGGACCCCACGATCCTGGTGGCCGCGGTCGACTGGGGGGATTCGAGCATCGTGCGGCTGCGAGGACGGGCGATCGAGCCGGTCGCCGACGTCCGGCGGACGATCGCGGGCAAACGCTTCGAAGGGGGTCAGGCGGAGAAGGACCGGGCGACCTACCTGGAGGAGCTGCGGACGCTCGTCGTGCGCGAGGGTGCCTCGGCGACGGCGCTCGTCCTGGCCGGGCCCGGATTCCTCAAGGAGGCGCTCTCCCGGCGGCTCGCCGAGACCGAGCCCGAGCTCGCCCGACGGACCCGGCTCTTTCCGACCTCCGAGGCCGGCCGCGTGGGGGTCGACGAGCTCCTGCGGTCGGGGCGGGCGAGCGAGGTGCTCCGGGCGAACGTCGCCGCCGAGGAGGCCGAGGTCGTCGAGCGGTTGGTCGAGGCGGTCGCCGGCGGCCGGCGCGCGGCCGTCGGACGCGCCGAGGTGGCCGAGGCCGTGGACGCCGGGGCCGTGGAGACGCTCTTGGTCGGCGAGCGGCTCTTGGTCGACCCGGAGGTCGCCGCCCTCGTGGACCGGGCGCGCGAGGCCCGGGCCCGCCTGTTCGTGGTCCGGTCGGAGGAGGCGCCCGGCAAGCGGCTCGCCGGCCTCGGGGATATCGCGGCGCTGCTCCGGTACGACTGGACCAGCGAGCGCCGAACTACGGGATCGCCTGGACGGCCTCGCGCAGCTCCTCGAACCGGCGCTTGAGGTCCTTGAGCGCGAACCGCAGCGCCTCGCGGGCGGTCAGCGAGCCGTCGGTCTCGAAGCGGAGGAAGAACCGCTCCTCGTCCGGCTCGATCCGGATCGAGCCGTGCTCGCAGGTCTTCTCGCAGGCGAGGCAGTCGATGCATTTGCCCTCGTCCGTCACCGACAGCTTCCCGTCGGCGAACTCGAGGATCTTCACCGGACACGAGGCGGCGGTCCGCTTGAGGCACGCCTCGGTGCAGCCGTCCTTGCGCGCGATGCGGACGTGCGGGCGGGGAGCGATGCCGACCGCGTGGGCGACCTGCCATTTCGCGTGATCCCGCCCGGTCCCGACGACGGCGGTTGCGTAGGCGAGCAGCGCCTGGCGCGCCCCGAGCCGGACGATCGGAACCTCCGGCTCCAGGATCGCGAGCGACGGGTCGCCGAGCGGCACGACGTCCTTCGCGTAGACGGTACACGGGCCCTTGCGGTCGATCGAGTACATCACCTGGCAGTGCGGGCAGCCGGCGCCGTCGCACGTGCACTCGGACTTCCGTCGGAACTGGGAGAGGTCGGTCGGGATCGGGAGGAGGCCGAGCCGCAGCGCGACCCCCTCGTCGAACATGCTGGTCGACGAGTCGTAGTCCTTGCCGGTCGCCTCGTCCCGGATCGGGCCCAGGTGGAACTCAACGTCCTCGATCGCGAGCTTCGGCAGGTCGGCGATCAGCGTGCGGCGGATCGCGTTCGCCTGGGCTGCGGAGACCCCCTCGAGCTCGAGCGACGTTCCCCGAGGCGTGAGGGCCTGGACGCTGACCGGCACGGTCACACCCTCCGTCCCCGCCGCCCGCCCTTCGGCTTGGTGCCGTCGTGCGGGACGGGGGTGACGTCCTCGATCCGCTGGATCTTCATGCCGGCGCGCGCCAGCGCACGGATCGCGGCCTGGGCCCCCGGCCCCGGGGAGCGGGAGCGGTTGCCCCCCGGCGCGCGGACCCGGACATGGAGGACCTCGTACCCCTTCTCCTTCAGGACGCCGGCGACCTGGTCGGCCGCCTTCATGGCGGCGTACGGGCTGGACTCGTCGCGCGCTGCTTTGACGACCATGCCCCCGGTCGCCTTCGCCAGGGTCTCGGCCCCGGTGATGTCGGTGACGGTGATGTGGATGTTGTTGTAGCTGGCGAAGATGTGCGCGATCCCGACCTTCGTCACGGCGACGCCTCCGGGGCGGCCGCCGGTGGGGCCTCCGCCGAGCCGCCGCGCCGCTCGAGCCGCTCCCGCAGCGCGACGCGCAGCGCGTGGCCGTCGTCGGCGAGCGGGCTGGTCGGGGTGTAGCTGAGCCGGTTCTCGTCCGCCGAGGGCAGGAGGAGGCCCGGGCGGGTGACGCGGTGGTCCCCGACCGAGAAGTGGCCGTGCACGATCCACTTGCGCGCGCTGAGGGCCGTGGGGGCGAGACCCCGCGAGAAGACGATCCACTCGAGGCGCCGACGCAGGATGTCCTCCGTGGACAGCGCGAGCACGTCGTCCAAGGTCGGCGTGGCGACGGAGAGGACCCCGAGCCGGCTCAGCCGGCCGAGGAGCTGGTCGGTCTCCCGCCGGGCCTGGGCCTCGCCGGCACGCAGGCGCGCCTGCAGCTCGCGAGCCTGCTGGCGGAACCCTCGGAGGATCGACTGGGCCTTCCACAGCTCCCGCTTGTTCTTCAGGCCGTAGCGCTCGAGGAGCTTGCGCTCCTCCTCCATGCGCGTGGCCTCCCACGGGTGCTTCGGCGTGTCGTAGCGCCGCCGGAGGAACTTCGGATCGCCCATCGTGAGACCGTTCCCGGGCCTACGCCTTCTTCTCCGCGGCCGGGGCGGCGGTCGGCGCCGCGGGGGCGGCGGGCGCTTCCTTGCCCGCGGCGGCCGCCGCTTCCTTGGCCGCCTTCTTCAGCACGCCGGCGGCCATCCCCGTCCGGCCGTTCGAACGCGTGCGCTGGCCGCGCACCTTCTGCCCGCGCTCGTGTCGGACGCCGCGGTAGCTCCGGATCATCTTCATCACGTTGATGTCGTCCCGGCGCCGCGACTCGAGGTCCGGACCGAGATAGTGCGGGGAGTCGCCGAGCACCGGCTCGACCGGATGGTTGACCATCCAGGCCGGCACCTTGGTCGGGAGCGCTTGGAGCGTCGCCTCGAGCCCCTCGACCGTCGGCTCGGGGAGGTTGCCGATCATCTCGCTCGGGTTCACTTGGGCGAGACGGCAGGTCGTCTCGGCGAGCCGGAGCCCGACCCCGCGGACCTTCGTCAGCGCGAGCGCCGTCGACCGGGTCCCGTCCAGGTCGGTGTTCGCGACCCGGACGATGTAGCGGAAGTTCGGATTGTCGGGGACGACCTTCGTCGCCTTGGTCGGGGCGCCGGGGCGGGACTTTCCCTTCCCCTCCTTCGGCTCCTTCCCGTCCTTGCCTTCCTTCCCCTCCTTCGCCTTCGCGCCGGTCCGTTCCTTCTTCGCGGGCTTCTCCGGCGGGGGCGCCTCTGCGGACGGTGCGGCGGCCGGCGCCGCCTCCTCCTTGGCGTCCTTCGGCGTCCGATCCACCCCCTTCCGCTCGAACTCCCCCGACCGAACCGGGCGCGGGGCCGCGCCGGGGCGCCGGCCGCCTCGGTCTCAGGGGCGGCGGCCGAGCGTCCTTCGGTTCTTAACCCCTTCGCCGACGGGGGACCCCGCACCCGCCGGCGTCGGCGCCGCGCGGGCCTCGAGCACCCGATAACCGGAGCCGCGGCCGAGGACGCGGACGGCGGGCGCCCAGGAGCCCGCCAACCACGCCTGGTAGTAGCGGATCCCCTGGCTGCCCTTGCCGACGAGGAGGAGGCGGCCGCCGGGAGCCAAGTGGGCGGGTGCCTGGGTCAACAGCTCCACGACCTGCGGTCGGCCGGCGCGGTACGGGGGGTTGGTGGCAATCACGTCGAACGTCTCGTCGCCGATCGGGGCGAACAGCGACCCGACGCGGACCTCGGCGTTCCGCGCGTCGTTCCTCGCCGCGTTCTGCTCGGCGAGGCGGGCCGCGCGGCGGTTGACCTCGGTCAGGACGACGTGGCCGCGGGGCGCGCTGCGGGCCGCCGCGACGCCGATCGCCCCCCAGCCGCAGCCGAGGTCGAGCACCCGGTCGGTCGGGCGCAGCGCGAGGTTCTCGATCAGGAGCGCGGTCCCCGGGTCGAGGCCGCCCGACGCGAAGATCCCCGCGTCGACCGCGAACGTGAGCAGCTCGCCCCGATAGAGGAACCGGAGCTCGCGGCGCGCCGAGCGAGACCGCGGGCGTTCGGCGAAGTACGTCTCCCCGCCGGGCTCGTCGTCCTCCGCGCTCACGTACCGCGCCGGCGGAAGAACGACTCCCGCCGACCCTCGGCCGCCGGGGTCGCGGCGCCGAGCGCTTCCCGCAGCTGCTCGCGCTGGCGCCCCGAGAGGGAGCGCGGGACCTCCACGTGGGCCGTGACCAGGAGGTCGCCGCGCGCCGAGCCCCTCAGGCGTGGGAAGCCGTGGCCCCGGAGCCGGAACTGGGTCTCGGGTTGCGTGCCCGGCGGGATCTTGAGGTCCGCGCGCCCGTCGATCGTGGGGACCGTCACCTGCCCGCCGAGGAGCGCCGTCGCCAGCGGGATCGTCGTCTCGGTGTAGGCGTCCTGCCCCGCCCGCCGGATCGAGGGGGTTGGGTCGAAGGCGACCTGGACGTAGAGATCGCCCGGTCGGCCCCCGGGCCGGCCGATCCCGCCATGGCCGGGGACCCGGAGGACGGCGCCGTCCTCGATCCCGGCCGGGACGTCGATCTCGATCTTCTCGACCGACGAAAGACGACCGCTGCCTCCGCAGGTGGGGCAGCGCTCGAGGATGCGCCGGCCCGCTCCGTGGCAGCGCGGGCACTCGCCGATGGTGATCAGTTGAGTGTAGCCTCGGCTCTGCACCCGGCGGACCTGGCCCTGCCCGCCGCATTCAGGGCAGACCTCGAAGGCGGTGCCGCCCTTGGCCCCGGTCCCCCGGCAGTCCGCGCACGGGCGGTCGTGCGGCACTTCGAGCGTGGGCCGCGCCCCATGGACCGCCGCCGACAGCGGCACGCGAAGGGTCATCTCGACGTCGCTGCCGCGGCCGCTGTCCCGCCGGCCCCGTCCCCCGTACGGCGCGCCGAACCCCTCGAACAGCTGGCGGAACAGCGCCGACGATCCGAACAGGTCCTCGAGGTCGGCCTGGTGCGTGAAGTTCTGCCAGCCGAACCCGCCCGGCCCGAACTCCGACTCCACCGCCGAGAAGCCGAGCTCGTCGTACCGACGCCGCTTCTCCGGGTTCGCGAGGACCTCGTAGGCCTCCGACAGCTCCTTGAACTTCTCCTCGGCGACCTTGGGGTTCTCCTTCGCGACGTCCGGATGGTACTGCCGGGCGAGCCGCCGGTACGCCGACTTGATGTCGTCGTCGCTCGCCGCCCGGGGGACGCCGAGGACCTCGTAGTAGTCTCGCTTGGGCATCGGACCGGATTCGGCCGGGACGGCTCCGTGCGTCTCTAGGGCGGTCGCTACTTACCGTTTCACTCCACGACGGGATCGAGGGACCGGCCACGCGAGCCGGACCCGGTCGCCGGTGCCGGCCCCGAGCCGGTCCGCCGCGCGCCCTTCTCCTACCGCGAGCTCGACGGTGCCGAAGCTCGAGCCCAGGCCGAGCAAGCGGCCACGGCCCCCGGCCTCGTAGCTCGTCGTCCAGCGGACCGCCCGGGTCCGACCGCGGACCCGCGAACTCAGGCCGCGGACGGACCCCGGCACCCAGCCGGTCGGGATGTCGGTGATCAGGTTGCCGAACCGATCGGCGTGGACGACCGTCCCCACGGCACCGGCGCGGCGGCGGACCGGAGGCGGCAGGTCGAGGCGACGGAAGGAGGTCCGGGGGCCGAGCGCGGCCGCCCGCGCTCCCGCCGCCAGCCGAGCGGCCGCCGGCGCGAAGAGGTCTCTCCCGTCGAACGTGGTCCCGACGCGCGCGGGCGCGTGCAGGCGCTGCGGGTCCAGCCGGTAGGCGACGCCGCCGCCCAGCGCCTCCACGAGAGGGGCGAGCACCCCGTTGTCAGGACCGACGAGCGCCGAGCCGTCGTGGCAGGCGATCGCGATCGGGGCCCGGCGGCCCCCGACCCCCGGGTCGACGACGACGACGTGGATCGTCCCGGCGGGGAACCGTTGGGCCATCGCCCGCACGACGAACGCCGCCTCCCCGACCCGGTGCGCGGGGAGGTCGTGCGCAAGGTCGATCAGACGACCCGGCGCGACCGTCCGGACGAGCACCGCCTTCAGCTGAGCGGCGTACGCCCAGCCGAGATCGCCGGCCAGGGTCACGAGCCCGGACCGCCGGCGGCCGGTCCGGTGCGCCACGGGGCCGCGCGCCGGCCTACGACTTCATGATCGCGACCAGGAAGATCCCGACCGCGACGAGGGCGCCGATGACCGCGGCGACGATCACCAGGAACGACTCCCACACCAGCGCCCCCAGCCGGCCGGACTGGTGCGGGTCGATCCAGCCCGTGTGGTACGAGTAGGCGGCCAGGAGGCCGACCACGATCCCCGCCGCGAGCAGGGCCACCCCCACGGTCCGGCTCTTCCCGCTCCCGAAGTAGGCGGTGAAGATCCCCGCGAGGATCATGAAGAGCGCGAAAACCAAGAGGAAGATCGCCAAGAACTGCCACGCGCCGATGCCGACGTCCGTTGTCGCCAAGATCCCGATCATTGCGTTGCCTCAGAACTTGATGCCCGTCAGGGTCTTGGTGTCGATGACGCCCGCGACGGAGCGGATCTTGTCCACCACGAGCTGTCCGAGGGCGTTGAAGTCCTCCGCCTCGACCTTCGCGATCAGGTCGTACTCCCCGAACAGCGGATGGAGCTCTACGATCCCCTTCACCCGCAGCAGCTCCGTGTACACCTCGTGCTCCTTCGCCGGCGCGGTGCTGATCAGGACGAATCCGATCGCCACGCCCCGCGCACCCCTAGACCCGGGCGCGAGAAGACCCTCACCTAATAAGCGTGTCGAGAAGGACGCTCCGCCGAGGGCCGCGCGCGGCGCCCCGACCGCCGGTCCGCGCGCCCGGAGTTAAGCCCGGGCCGCGTTGCGCCCGGCGAACGCGATGGCCTCGACGCTGCGCACGTGGTCCGGCCGGCTGGTCGCCCGGCCTTGGCTCGCCGCGTTCGTCCCGATCAACGCCGCGACCGCCGGCTTCGGGGTCGTTCTGCCCCTCCTCATCCTGATCACGCTGCACGGCTCGTGGGCCGAGGTCGCCGTCGCGGCGACGCTGTTCAACTCCGCGGTGATCCTCGCCTCCCTGGCGTGGGGCCACCTTTCGGACACCTACCCGCATCGCCGCCTGTTCCTCGTGCTCAACTACGCCGGCTACGCCGGGATATACGTCGTCCTCTCGCACGTCGGGTCGGTCTACGCGCTGTACGGCTTGTACACCGCCCTGGGGGCGATCTCGCCCGCCGGGGTCAGCGCCTCGAACCTCCTGATCCTGGAGAAGTTCGGCGAGGGGGAGCGCCCGACGGCGTACGCCTCCTTCCAGGAGATGAGCATGATCGGCTCGGTCGCCGGCCTTCTGGTCGGCTATTTCTGGACCGTGTCCAACGACACGCTGCAAAGCCTCCTCTACGTGCTGGCAGGACTCGCCGCCGCCAGCGCCGCCGCGCTCTGGTTCGGCATCTCCGAGGCCCGGCGCCCGCTGACCACCGCGACCGTGGCCCGCCACCCGGAGAGCCTGTTCTCCCGCCTCCGGCCGCACGCCGGCCTCGGCGTCCCGATCCCGTTCTTCCCGCACCGTCCCCGCTGGCGACCGGAGCCGCTCCGCCGGCTGCGGGCCTGGGCCCGGGAGGAGCTGCGGCATGAGCTTCCGTTGATCATGATCGCCTCGTTCCTGTTCAACCTGTCCGCGAACCTGTTCAACATCTCCTACACGCCCTACCTGTACGCCGCCGGCCTTGCGGCGGCCCCGATCTTCTTGGTGAACTTCGCCAACAACTTCGCCCAGACGCTGGTGTTCCCGACGACCGGCGGCCTCGCGAACCGGCTGGGCGCCGACCGCCTGGTCGGCCGCGCGACGTACGTCCGAGGGCTCGGCTATCTCGCCGCCGCCGGGCTCACCTTCTTCGCGTTCGCGCCGGGAGGAGCGTTCCTCCCGAACGCGGCGATCTACGGCCTGCTCGGCGGCGCGATCGCGGTCTACACGACCGCGAGCTCGCTGATGCTGTTCCGGGGCCTCGGCCGACGCGACCCCGGCCGGCTCCTCGGCGTCAACAGCGCGCTGGGCGGGGTCGCCGCCGTTGCCGGGGCAGGGCTGTCGGGGATCCTCGCCGTGGTCGGGAGCTTCCGTCTCGTCTTCCTCGTCTCCGGCGGGGTCCTGCTCGCCTCGGTGCCGCTCTGGACGGCGGCGACGGTCGCCTACGAGCGGCGGCGCTCCGCCGACCGCGCGAGAGAGGCCGGGGGGAATCCGGCGGCCCCTGCGACCGGACCGGCCGGGAAACCCCATTAACCCGGCCGCCGCTGGGCGAGGCGTCCGGAGGAGAGACGGCGTGCCCGGGGAAGTGCAGCGGGGCCTCGAGGATGTCGTGGCGCTCGAGTCGCGGATCTGCTTCATCGATGGGCAGCAGGGTCGGCTCATCTACCGGGGATTCGACATCCGCGAGCTGGCGGCCGGCTCGACGTTCGAAGAGGTCTCCTACCTGCTCTGGTACGGCCGCCTGCCGACGCGGACCGAGCTGGCCGGCCTCCGCCAGCGCCTCGAGGCGCTCCGGAGCGTGCCGGAGGCGCTGTCCCGGGAACTGGAGGCGCTGCCGGTCTCCGCGAACCCGATGGACGTGCTCCGCACGGCGGTGAGCGCGCTCGCGGTCTTCGAGCCCGAGGAGACCGCCCCTGGCCCGAGCTCGATCGGCGGCGCCCAGCGGCTGACCGCCGCGCTCCCGACGATCCTCGGAGAGTTCCAGCGCCGCCGGGCGCATCTTCCGCCGCTCGAGCCCCGCCCGAACCTCTCGCACGCGGCGTACCTCGTCTACGCCCTGCTGGACCGGGAGCCGAGCGAGCTCGAGGCGCGGGCGATCGACGTCGCGCTCATCCTGCACGCCGACCACGAACTGAACGCCTCCACGTTCGCCGCGCGGGTGACGGCGTCGACCCTCAGCGATCTGTACAGCGCGATCACGAGCGCGATCGGGACGCTCAAGGGCCCGCTGCACGGCGGGGCCAACGAGCGCGTGATGGAGATGCTGGAGGAGATCGGCTCCGTCGACCGCGTCGAGGAGGTCGTGAAGGGAAAGCTCGCCCGCCACGAGCGGATCATGGGCTTCGGCCACCGGGTCTACAAGGTGGAGGACCCCCGGGCGACGATCCTGCGGGGATGGGCGAGGCGCCTGGGCGAGGCCAAGGCGGATCTGCGATACTCCGAGCTCCTCGAGCGGGTCGTGCAGGTCGTCCACCGAGAGAAGGGGCTCTACCCCAACCTCGACCTCTACTCGGGCGCGGTCTACGCGCTGATGGGCATCCCGCGCGACCTGTTCACGCCGGTCTTCGCGGCGAGCCGCGTCGTCGGCTGGACCGCCCATGTCCTCGAGGAGTACGACGACCTCCGCCTGATCCGGCCGACGTCGAGCTACGTCGGTCCGACCGACCTCTCCTACGTCCCGCTCGGGGAGCGGGGATAGGACGCCGGGCGCCGCCGACCGCCTCGACCCGCATCAGCGGGTAGCGCAGGTCGGCGCGGTGGGCGAGCCTCGCCCGGACCGACAGCGGCCCGTCCGCGAGCTCGACGTCCACCTCCAGCATCTCCGCGGTGAGGTACCGGTAACCGAACCGGCCCCGTCCGACCGGCCCGCCCCGCCGCACGTCGACCCGGACCCGGATCGCGCGCACGTACGGCTGGAGGCGGACGGCCGCCTCGATCGTCCGGGCCAGCCCGGCGGCGGTCGCCGGGCTGACCGGGATCCCGAGGTACTGGTGGAAGACGCCGCCGAGCTTGACGCCGGCCTCGAAGAGGAGCGCTTCCCGCCGGGAGAGCGGCGCCGGATGGATCGAGCGGGCTCGGCCCATCGTCTACGCCTCGCGCGCCCCCGCCCGCGGCACGGTGAACGGCCCGGCGACATAGAGGAGGGCCACCGCGGCCAGCAGGCCCCAGGCGGCGAGCAAGGCGACGTCCGCGGCCACCGACCCGCCGGCGGGACGGAACTGCAGCGGGACGAGGGAGACGGCCGCCAGCGCGGCCGCGGCGGTCGCGACCGGTCGCATCGGCGAGCCGCGCCGCACCTTGGGGTATCGCACCGGCGCGACCATGAGGATAGCGAGGACCGACGCCCCCGCGACGACCCCGAGGGGCGCGACCCCCGCCAGGGCTGGGGTGTCGTGGAACAGGAGGACGACGACGAGCGCGAGCGTGCTCTGGGGCGTCGGGACCCCCCGGAAGTACGGGAGCGCGTGCGCGCGGGCGGTGAAGTAGACCAGCCGCGCGATCGCGGCGGCGAGGTACGCCGCGGCGACCGCGGTCGTGAGCAGCGCGTACGGCGCCCAGGCCGCCGCATCGGAGGTGTGGACGGCGAGCAGGACCGCCGGGGCGATCCCGAACGATACCGCGTCCGAGACCGAATCGGCGACCCGGCCGAACACGGCGGGGGGCCGCGGGCTCCGGCGGGAGAGCATCCCATCGAGCCCGTCGAAGCCGATCGCCAGGACGAGCAGGAGCATCGCCCAGAGCTTGTTGCCGGCGAGCGTGTAGGCGATCGCCCCTACCCCTAGCACGCCGTTGGCGGCGGTCGCGAGGTTCGCCCCGAGGCGCCAGCGGTCGGTCATGGAAGGACCCGGGCGATCGTGGAGCGGCCCGCGCGGACTCGATCGCCCACCCGGACCGTGGGTTCGGTCCGGTCGGCGGGCAACAGGACGTCGACCCGGGAGCCGAGCACGATCATGCCGAACCGCTCGCCCTTGCGCCCGTGGTCCCCTGCCGCCACGAACGAGACGAGGCGCCGGGCTACGATCCCGGTGATCTGGACGACCTCGACCGGACCTACCGCGCTCCGCAACCGGTAGGTGCGGCGCACGTTGGCGTCAGCGTCCGGTCGGTAGGCGGGGCGGAACCCGGCGCCTGCGGACTCGATGGCCTCGACCTCGACGTCGGTCGGCCAGCGGTTGACGTGGACGTCGAGCACCCCCAGGAACACCGACACGAGCCAGCGGTCCCCCGCCCGTTCGACCGCACGAACCCGGCCGTCGGCGGCGGAGACGATCCCGTCGCCTGCCGCGCGCTCCGGGTCGCGGTAGAACACGAGCAGGAAGACGACCAACGCTCCGAGCGGCGCCGCCGCGACCTCCGCAGCGCGGCCGAGCGGGGGCGCGAACGCGACGAGGAGCGCGAGGTCGAGGGCCAGGAGGGCCGCCGCCGGCCCGAGGAGCCGCACCGCCCCGCGGGCGAACACGCCTACCCCGTCAGCACGATCTCGATGTTCACGCCGTCCGGGACCTGGATCCGCATCACCTGGCGCAGCGCGCGCTCGTCCGCGTCCAGGTCGATCAAGCGCTTGTGGATCCGCATCTCCCAGTGGTCGATCGTGCTCGTGCCGCCGCCGTCCGGCCCCTTGCGGACCGGGACACGGAGCTTCTTGGTCGGCAGCGGGATCGGGCCGGCGATCGCCACCCCGGTCTTCTGGGAGATCTCCCGGATCTGCCGGCAGATCGAGTCGACCTTGCGCGAGTCGGTCCCGCTGAGGGAGATCCGGGCCTTCTGCGGCATCGAGCGTCCCTCCCCTACCGCCGGCCCGGTGCCCTACGTGCGAGCCCTAGGCGCGCTTCTTGACGTCGACGACGACGCCGGCCGCGACCGTCTGGCCCATGTCGCGGACCGCGAACCGTCCCAGCTGCGGGAACTCCTTGTACTTTTCGAGCACCAGCGGCCGCTTCGGCGTGATCTTCACGACCGCCGCGTCCCCGGTCTTGAGCGTCTGGGGGTTCTCTTCGGCGACCTGCCCGGTCTTCGGGTCAAGGCGCTTCTGGAGCTCGGTGAACTCGCAGGCGACCTGCGCCGTGTGGCAGTGGAACACCGGCGTGTAGCCGACCGTGATCACGCTCGGGTGGTTCAGGACCTGCACGTTCGCGACGAAGCTCTCGATCACCGTCGGCGGGCTGGACGCCGGACCGGCGACGTCGCCGCGGCGGATGTCGTTCTTGTCGATGCCGCGCACGTTGAAGCCGATGTTGTCGCCGGGGATCGCCTCCGGGACCGCCTCGTGGTGCATCTCGATCGTCTTCACCTCGCCGGACTTCCCGCTCGGCATGAAGACGATCTTGTCGCCGACCTTCAGTTTGCCGGTCTCGACCCGGCCGACCGGCACCGTGCCGATGCCCGTGATCGTGTAGACGTCCTGGACCGGCAGGCGGAGCGGCTTGTCGGTCGGCTTCTCGGGGACCTTCAGCGCGTCGAGCGCCTGGAGCAGGCTCGGGCCCTTGTACCAGCCCATGTTCGGGCTGGCCTTGTTGATGTTGTCGTCCTTGAACGCCGAGATCGGGACGAAGACGACCTGCTGGTCGACCTTGTAGCCCACGTTCTTCAGGAGCTTCGTGAGCTCTTCCTTGATCTCGTTGAACTTCGCCTCGGAGTAGGCGACCTCCTGGCGGTCCATTTTGTTGACCGCGCAGATGAGCTGGGTGACCCCCAGGGTCCGGGACAGGAAGATGTGCTCCCGCGTCTGCTCCTGGATCCCCTCGGCCGCGGAGCACACGAGCACGGCGGCGTCGGCCTGGCTCGTGCCGGTGATCATATTCTTGACGAAATCCCGATGGCCGGGCGCGTCGATGATCGTGAAGTAATACTTCTGGGTGTCAAACCGCCGGTGGGCGATGTCGATGGTGACGCCGCGCTCCCGCTCCTCCTTGAGCTCGTCCATCACCCAGGCGAACTCGAACGTCGCCTTCCCCTTCGCCTCGGCCTCCGCCCGGTACTTGTCGATCTCCTCCTGGCGGATGTAGCCGGTGTCGAGCAACAGCCGGCCCACGGTCGTGGACTTGCCGTGGTCAACGTGGCCGATGAAGACGATGTTGAGGTGGGGCTTCTGCGCCATCCGATAGGCTCCGGGCGCGGCCAAAAGGTACCCCTATATAGGCATTGAGGAAGCCGGCCGCCGAGAGCGCTCGCTCCGGCGCGCCGGGAAGCCCGGCCGGCGCCCGGGGCCGGCGCGCGGGGGGCCGGGGCGACCGCGCGTCGAAGGGCTGATGAGGGCCGGCGGCCGGGCGGAGGTGCGCCCGGGCGGCCCCGGGCGAGTTGCGAGGAACCGATGCTCTGCGAGATGTGCGGCAACGACGTCGAGACGACCCGCCGGGTCCGGATCGAGCAGTCGATCCTCCAGCTCTGCCCGGCCTGCGCACGGTTCGGCACGCCGGTCGACCCGCCGCCGGCGGCCGCGGCGGCCCCCAGCCCACGTACCACCGAGCCGCCGGTCCCGGCCGGCCGCCCGGCGCGGTCGCGCCGGCTCGAGGAGCGGGACCTCTACCAAGAGATCGGCGAGCTCGAGCTCGCCCCCGACTGGGGCCCGCGGGTCCGGCGGGCGCGCGAGGCCCTCGCGTGGACGCCGGAGGAGCTTGCGAAGCGCCTCAACGAGAAGAAGTCGGTCGTCCTGAAGCTGGAAGGCGGCGCCTTCCACCCCCCGGACGCGCTGGTGCGCAAGCTCGAGCACCTGCTGAAGGTCCGGCTCCGGGCCGATCCGACGGCCGCCGGCTGAGCGGGCCCGCTACTTCCGCGGACGGGCCCGGGTCCGCCGGTGCCGGCGCGTCGGGCCGGCGGCCGCCGGTCGGGGCCGTGGCAACAGCAGGAGCTCGAGGATCGCCTTCTGCGCGTGAAGGCGGTTCTCCGCCTGGTCCCACGCCGCCGACCGAGGCCCGTCTAGGACCTCGTCGGTGATCTCCTGTCCGCGATGCGCCGGCAGATCGTGGAGCACGAACGCCTCGCGCGCGGCGAGGCCGAGGAGGCGCCCGTTGACCTGGTAGCCGTGGAACGCGCGCTCCCGCGCCTCCCGCTCCCCCTCGTCGCCCATCGAGACCCAGACGTCCGTGTACAGCGCGTCGGCCCCCCGGGCCGCCTGCTCCGGCGAGGCGGTGAACGCGAGGCTCGCCCCCGAGCGCGCGGCAAGCTCCCGAGCCGCCTGCACGACCGCCGGCTTGGGCCGATAGGCGTCCGGGGTCGCCGCGACCAGGTCGAGGCCCACCGCGGCCGCGCCGAGCAGCAGGGAGTGCAGCACGTTGTTGCCGTCGCCGATCCAGGCGAGCCGCCGGTGGCGGAAGCCGTCCGGCCAGCGCTCCCGCATCGTAAGAAGGTCGGCGACGACCTGGCAGGGATGTTCGACGTCGTCCAGCGCGTTGATGACCGGCACGCTCGCCCAGCGGGCCAGCTCGACCACGTTCTCGTGACGGTAGGCGCGGTAGCAGATCGCGTCGACGTAGCGGGAGAGGACCCGAGCGGTGTCGGCGACCGTCTCGCCCCGCCCCAACTGCAGCTCGGCCGCCGAAAGGAACACCGCGTGGCCGCCGAGGTCCTGCATCGCGACCTCGAAGGAGGTCCGCGTGCGGGTCGAGGACTTCTCGAAGATCATCGCGAGGTTGCGGCCGGCAAGGCTGGCGCGGACCTCGCGTCGGGCGCGCTCGGCCTTGAGGCGCGCCGCCCGCTCGAGCCAGGACGGAAGCTCGGCCGCCGCGTCGGCGATCGACAGGAAGTCGCGCTTCGGGGGCACTCCGGCCATCGTTCGTCGGAGGCGCCCGGACAGAAAACCGTCGCGCCCGGCGCGTGCGAACGTTAAGAAGCGGGCCCGGCTCGGCCGCCCCGGTGCGAAACCATGCCCGCCCGTCGTTCTCCGAGCGCCCGAACGCGCCGAGCGAGCCCCGCGCGGCCCACCGGGGGTCGCCGCGTCTACATGGTCACCGGGGGCGTGACCAAGTTCGCGAAGGCCCACCCGGCGATGGACTTCCGCCTGATGGTCAAGCGCGCGTACGACTACGCGGTCCGCGGGATCCCGAACCTCACGAAGGAGCGGATCGACGGGAGCCGGATCTCGTACTTCTCCGACCACTTCTCCCGCCAGCTCAAGGCGGCGAGCATGGTCCAGGACTACCTGGGCCTCAACCCCAAGGGCTCGGTCCGCATCGAGTGGGGCGGCGCCACCGGCGGCGAGTGCTTCCAGGCGGCGTACGAGGCCGTGGCGAGCGGGCGCATGGACGTCTGCCTCGCGGCCGGCTACGAGACGATGAGCCGGGTCGCCACCTGGAAGGGCAACGAGTTCATCGCGCTCGCCTCCGACACGAACTTCGACTTCCCCCTCGGGGGATTTTACACCGGCTACTACGCGCTGATGGTCGTCCGGCACATCTACGAGTACTTGCGCAAGAGCAAGTTCGCGCACGTCGCGGACGAGCGCGAGGCGCAGCGCCTTGCGATCGCCGAGGGCCAGCGGATCATGAGCTGGGTGTCGGTCAAGAACCACACGAACGCGCTGCACAACCCGTACGCGCAGTACCCGAAGCGGCTCAGCGTCGAGGACGTGCTGCGCTCGGAGATGATCTCCTACCCGCTCACCCGCGAGCAGATCTGCACGATGTCCGACGGCGCCGCGGTCGTGGTCCTCTGCGACGAGGCGCGCGCGAAGGAGTTCACCGACCGACCGGTCCGCATCACCGGGGTGGGCTGCGGGACCGACACCATGCGGCTCGCCGACCGCCCGTTCGGCAAGGTGCCGCGGTTCCCTCACGAGAGCGCCTCCGACTACGCGGACCTCGACTACCCGGGCGTCCACTCGTTCCGGGCCGGGCGCGCGGCCGGCCTCGAGGCCTACCGCATGGCCGGCATCACCGACCCGAAGCGGCAGCTCGACTTCATCGAGCTGCACGACGCCTACGCCTCCAGCGAGATCCAGACGTACGAGGACCTCGGGCTCTGCCGCTACGGCGAGGGGTACGACTTCACGCTCTCCGGAGCGCCGTTCCTCCGCGGCATGGACTACGGCCTGGAGGTCCCCCGGGCCGGAGAGATCCCGGTGAACCCGTCCGGTGGGCTGATCGCCTGCGGCCATCCGGTCGGCGCGACCGGCCTGATGCAGGGGGTGTTCGCCTTCTGGCAGCTCCAAGGGACGATCCGGAAGCACTTCGGCGACCCCCGGCTCCAGCTCGCCGACGCGCGGCGCGGGGCGATCCACAGCCACGCCGGGACCGGCTCGTCGGTGACGGTCTCGATCCTGGAGCGGGGGTTCACGCCATGACGCCGCCGAAGTTCGCCAAGTTCCGGGAGGTCCAGGAGGAACTCGGGCGCAGCGGCGCCGCGATCTTCCGGGACGCGGCGGGGGTCGAGAGCCTCGTCATCCGGTTCCCGTACGCGATCGACTACATCCACAGCTACGCCGAGGACTCCCCGTTCTTCCTCGGTCTGGCCGAGGGAAAACTCCTCGGCTCGAAGTGCACCGACCGAAAGTGCGGCTTCCGCTTCGCGACCCCTCGGTCGCACTGCATGGTCTGCGGCAAGCCGACCGCCTGGTTCGAGCTGCCGAAAAAGGGCCGGCTGCACTCGTGGACGACGTGCCACTTCGGGAGCGAGGCGTTCCTCAAGGAGACCCCGTACAACCTCGCCCTGGTCGAGTTCGACGGCGCGGACAGCGTGCTCCTGGTACGCCTGAAGGACTGCGTAGAGTCGGAGATCTACGTCGGGATGCCGGTGGTGGCGCGGTTCAGCCCCACGCCGAAGTACCTGGTCACGGACCTATGGTTCGTGCCGGATCGGGCCTAGCGCGCGCGGTCCGCCCCCGGGGAGAGGCCGGCGAGGGCCAGCACGTCGGCGTGCCCCCGGCCAAACTCCGCCGGCCCGGTCGCCCCGACGTCGAGGAAGCGAAGTTCCCGCCAAAGCCGGCCCCGCGACGGCGGCTCGCCCCCGGGCCAGAGCCCGTCGTAGACGAACTGCAGGTCCCAATGCGGGTCCGGGCGATCCGGTCCGCGCGCGTACGCCTCGTTGTAGACCCGCGGGCCGAGAAGCTCGAGATCGGTCCGGCCGACGAGCTCCCGGGCGATGCGGCGCGCCGCCTCGTCGGGCCCCTCGAAGAACAGCAGCTGCGTCGCGGGCAGGATCCAGCGGTCGCCGAGCGAGCGCAGGCGGTCCGCGTCGAGGCAGGCCGCGGTCCCCCACGGCCCGCTCGGGTCCGCACGCCCGGCGAGGACCTGGGGGGAACCGGGGGCCGGTCGCACGAGCAGGTAGGCGGAGAGGCACATCCCGTCGTCGGGAAGGCCGAACGTTCCGAGCCGATCGGTTGGGTGGGCGCCCAGCCGCGCAAAGCGGCGCTCGGAGGATCCCATCGGGCCGGGAAGTCGCGGCGCGTCTTGAGCGTTCGACGCCTCCGGCGCCCCCGCCGGGACGCAGCCTCCACGTCGATCCCGCTCGGGGTCCGTCGTTCCTCAGGCTCCGGGCGAGGGGGGAGGTGCCGCGGGCCGGGCTTGAACCGGCGGCTTCAAGATCTTCAGTCTTGCACTCTCCCAAACTGAGTTACCGCGGCGCCGCTGCCCCGACCCCGTCCGCCCTATAAAATGGACGGCGCGAGCTCGAGCCCGGAACGCGTTGGTCGAACGCGCGCGCCCACGTTCGCAGACGACCGGCCCGCCCCGGCGGCCCGTCGGCTTATTACCCGGCTCCCGCCTCAGCAACGGTCCCGATGCGAACGCTCGTCGTCACGGAGAAGTTCAACACCGCCCTCCGCATCGCGGTGGTCCTCTCGGACGGCCGGATGAAGCGCTCCCGCGTGGCCGGGACGCCGGTGTTCCAGTTCGAGCGGCCCGAGGGGCCGTACGCGGTGGTCGGCCTCCGGGGGCACATCGTCGAGCTCGACTACCCGAGCGAGCTCGCCGAGTGGTCGCTCGAGGGGCTGCCGCGGCTCCTGGAGACGGTGCCGAACAAGCGGGTCACCGAGCCGGCGATCGTCAGCGCCCTCGAGCAGATCGTCCGGGAGTTCGATCGCGTGATCCTCGCCACCGACTTCGACCGGGAAGGCGAGCTGATCGGGCTCGAGTGCCTCGCGCTCCTGCAGAAGGTCCATCCGACGATCGAGGTCCGGCGCGCCCGCTACAGCGCGCTGACCCGCGAGGAGATCGAGCAGAGCTTCGCGCGCCTCGCCGATCTCGACCGAGCCCTCGCGGAGGCGGGGGAGGCCCGGCAGGAGATCGACCTCGTCTGGGGCGCGCTGCTCACCCGCTACCTCTCGCTGACCTCCGGCCAGCGGGGCCGCAGCTTCCTGTCCGCGGGGCGGGTCCAGACCCCGACCCTCGCCCTCCTGGTGGAACGCGACCAGGAGATCAAGGAGTTCGAGCCGAAGCCGTTCTGGCTGATCTCCGCGACCGCCTCCCACGGCGGGGAGCGGTTCGGCTTGCGGCACGCGCACGGCCCCTGGGAGGGGAAAGCGGACGCCGAGAAGGTCCACGCCAAGGTCCGTGGCGAGAAGGCCGGCGCCGTCCGCGCGTTCCAGGAGGAGGCGACCCGACGCCGCCCGCCGCCGCCGTTCTCCACCACGCTGTTCGTCGCGGAGGCGACGCGGATCGGATTCGGAGCGGCCCAGGCGATGCGGTACGCCGAAGACCTCTACACGCAGGGCCTGATCAGCTACCCCCGGACGGACAACACGGTCTACCCGCGCGGGCTCGGGCTGCGCGCGCTCGCCGAGAAGTTCCGGGAGGGGCCGTTCGCCGCCGCCGCCGAGTTCGTGCTCGCCCAGCCGTCGTTCCGCCCGAGCCGCGGACGCATCGAGACCACCGACCACCCGCCGATCTATCCGACCGCGGCCGTAGACCCGAAGAAGCTGCGGCCCGAGCCGGCCCGGCTCTACGAGCTGATCGTTCGGCGGTTCCTCGCGACCGTGGCGCCGGACGCCGAAGGTTGGCGGCGGACGGCGACCGTCGAGGTCGCCGGCGAGCCGTTCGAGGGGGAGGGCCACCACCTGACCGTCCCCGGCTGGTACCAGGTCTACCCGTACTCGCAGGCCGAGGAGAGCCCGTTGCCGACCCTGGTGCCGGGGGGCACGGTCGCGATCGAGTCGGTCGACCTTACGGAGGACCGGACCCGGCCCCCCCGACGCTACACGCAGGGCTCGCTGATCCAGGAGATGGAGCGCCTCGGCCTCGGGACCAAGAGCACCCGCCACGACGTGCTCCAGAAGTTGTTCGATCGGAAGTACGTCACCCCCCGCCAGCTCGAGCCGACGTCGACCGGCATCGCCGTCACCGAGGCCCTGCGCGCGCACGCCCCGCTGATCACGCGGCCGGAGATGACCCACCGGCTCGAGGAGGACATGGAGCTCGTGGCCGAGTCGAAGAAGCCGAAGTCGGAGGTGCTCAGCGAATCGCGCGAGATGCTGCGCGAGGCGTACGCGCTCCTCTCCGAGAACACCGCCGGGGTCAAGGAGACGCTCGGCGCGGCGCTCGACCGCCAGCACTTCGTCGGCCCGTGCGCCCGGTGCGGCGGGGCGCTCCGGCTCGCGCGGAGCCCGCGGGGAGCGCGGTGGGTCCAGTGCGTCAACAATCCGGCGTCGTGCTCGGCGACCTACTCGTTGCCCGCCGCCGGCTTCGTAGAGCCGGCGCCGGAGTTCCTCTGCGGCACGTGCAAGGTCCCGCGGGTGAAGATCACCTTCCGGGGCCAGCGGCCGGACCTCTACTGCATCAACCCGGAGTGCGCCGAGCACCACCGGGCGTTCCGCATCGGCGTGTGCCCGAACTGCGGCAGCCCGCTCCAGATCCGCTACTCGTTCGCGGGCAAGCGGTTCGTCGGCTGCTCCGGCTACCCGACGTGCCGGGTCACCTACCCCCTGCCGCAGCGCGGCAAGCTCGAGAAGGACCAGCCGCCGTGCCCGGTCTGCCGAGCGCCGGTGGTGACCGCGATCGAGGCGGGGCGGCCCCCGTGGACGCTGTGCATCAACCCGGCCTGCCCGTCGCGCCAGAAGCCGGAGAAGCCCGCGGCGGCCGCACCGGAGGCCCCGAAGGCGCCCCGGGTCCGGCGGGCGCGCTCGACGGCGCCCCCGCGGCGCTCCCGCACCAAGCGGCCTTCGAAGGCCGGCGAGCCGGCGCCCGCGGAGGCGCCGAGCCCCGGGACGGCTCCGAGCTTGCCGTAGCACCTCGGGCCGAGGGCCGTAGAGGACGGCCCGAGCGGCCCTGTTTCTCGGCCTCCCTACCCGCGTTAAATACGCTCGGACCGCTCGACGCGCCGTGGGGCGCCCCCGTCGCCTGATGGACCTCGACAGCCGCACGTTCGAGCGGGCGCTCGCCGCGAACCCGCTCGTGCTGCTGCCGGTCGGCGCCCTGGAGGCGCACGGGCCTCACCTGCCGCTCGGCGCGGACCAGATCCAGGCGGAGGCGACCGCGGACGCGGTCGCCGAGCGGCTGGACGCGCTCGTCGCGCCGTCCGTCGCCTACGGCTCGGCGCCGGCCGCGCGCCGCTTCCCCGGGACCGTGTCGCTGTCGATCGCCGAGCTCGAGACGCACGTCGGGGGGGTGCTCCGCGAACTGGCCCGCGGAGGGGTGCGGCGGATCGTCGTGCTCTCGGGTCACGGAGAACGGGGCCATATGGCCGCCCTGCGCGAGGCCGGGGACGGTGCCATGCGCGCGTACCCGGGGCTGCGGGTGGTCGTCCTCTGCGACTACGAGTTCGTCTACGAGCTGCGCGGCACCGAGGCGCCGGCCACCGACGGGCACGCCGGGCTGCTCGAGACGTCGCGCCTGCTCGCCCTCGCCCCGGAGCGGGTCGGACCCCAGCGGCCGTCGGTCGTCTACCGCCACAGCCCGTTCGTCCCCGGGAGCGCCAGCGAGGCCGACTGGCCGGAGAGCGTGATCGGCGACACGGGCCCGGCGAGTCCCGAGCTCGGGCGCCGGGTGCAGGCCCACGTGCTCGACCGATTGGTCGAGACGGTGCGCTCGCTCTTGCCGCCGTAGGAGCCGGATGCCCGAACCCACCGACGCCATCCGGATCCGCGGCGCGCGCCAGCACAACCTGAAGAACGTCTCGCTGGACATCCCCCGCGGGAGGTTCGTCGTCATCACCGGGGTGAGCGGCTCGGGGAAGTCGTCGCTCGCGTTCGACACCCTGTACGCCGAGGGACAACGGCGGTACATCGAGAGCCTGTCGTCGTACGCCCGTCAGTTCCTCGGTCAGATGGACAAGCCGGAGGTCGACGCGATCGAAGGGCTCTCGCCGGCGATCGCCATCGAGCAACGGGCCGGCAGTCGCAACCCGCGCTCGACGGTCGGCACCGTCACGGAGATCTACGATTACCTGCGCCTCCTCTTCGCGCGGATCGGCGTGCCGCACTGCCCGAACGACGGGGAGGAGATCGCGCCCCAGTCGGTCGACCGCATCGTGGAGGCGGTTCGCCGCACCTCCCCCGGCGAGAAGGTCGACCTGCTGGCGCCGGTCGTGCGCGAGACGAAGGGAGAGCACCGGGAGGTGCTCGATCGGCTGCGCAAGGCCGGCTACCGTCGGTTCGTCGTCGACGGCGTGGAGATTCGGCTGCCCGGCCGCGAGGTGCGGCTCGGGAAGAACAAGAAGCACACGATCGAGGTCGTCGTCGACAGCCTCGAGGTCGAGCCCGGCGAGGAGAGCCGGCTCGCCGAGGCGGTCGCCCTCGCGCGCGAGCTCGGCGACGGCCTCCTGGTCGTCCGTCGGGCCGGGGGGGCGAGGACGACGTACTCGAGCCGCCGTGCCTGCGCGAAGTGCGGCTTCTCGCTGGAGGAGCTGACCCCCCGCATGTTCTCGTTCAACAACCCGATCGGGGCGTGCCCCGAGTGCCTCGGCATCGGCGCGACGCTGCACGCCGACCCGGAGCGGATCGTGCCGGACAAGGAGAAGCCGCTCGGGCGCGCGATCGCGGTCTGGGGGCTGACGCCCGAGGGGGAGGGGCTCCGCCGGTTCGCGAGCGCCTTCGGCTACGACCTGCGCCGGCCGGTCCGCGAGCTCGGCGAGAAGGGATGGAAGGCTCTGATGTACGGCTCCGAGCGGAGCCTCGGCCCCGGGGTCCGCGGTCCGGCGCACTGGTGGACGACCGGCTGGCTCCGCGAGGGGCTGGTCGCGGCGGTGGAACGGCGGTGGAAGTCGACCAAGAGCGAGGGAGCGAAGGAGTACTACCTCGGGTTCCTGTCGTTCGTCAGCTGCCGCTCGTGCGGCGGGCGCCGCCTGAAGCCCGCGAGCCTCGCCGTGACGGTCGAGGGCCGCTCGATCGCCCAGGTCGCGGCGATGACCGTCGCGGACGCCGCCCGAATGTTCCGGGGCCTCGAGCTCGCCGAGCGGGACCTGCAGATCGTCGGACAGGTCGTCAAGGAGATCCGGGCGCGCCTCGGCTTCCTCGAGAACGTCGGCCTGACGTACCTCTCGCTCGACCGGGCCTCCGGCAGCCTGAGCGGCGGGGAGGCGGAGCGGATCGCGCTGGCGACCCAGATCGGTTCGGGTCTCGTGGGCGTGCTGTACATCCTGGACGAGCCGTCGATCGGTCTGCATCCGCGCGACCACGCCCGGCTCCTCGCGACCCTGAAGACGCTCCGGGACCTCGGCAACACGCTGCTGGTCGTCGAGCACGACGAGATGACGATGCGGGAGGCCGACTGGCTGATCGACCTCGGGCCGGGGGCCGGCGTGCACGGCGGGGAGGTGCTGTTCTCGGGTCCGCCGTCGGAGATCGGCCCGGCCCCGCGCTCGCTCACCGCCGACTTCCTCGCCGGACGCCGGGCGATCGCGCTACCGGAGCGCCGGGCGCGCCCTGCCGGCCGATGGCTGACGGTCCGGGGAGCGCGCGAGCACAACCTGAAGGGGGTCGACGCGAAGATCCCGCTCGGCCTGTTCGTGGCGCTCTCCGGCGTCTCGGGGAGCGGGAAGTCGACGCTCCTCGAGGAGATCGTGTACAAGGCGGTCCGCCGCCACCTCGGCGTCGGCCGCGAAAGTCCCGGGCGCCACGACTTCATCGAGGGGATCGACGAGATCGACCGGGTCCTGTTGATCGACCAGTCGCCGATCGGCCGCACCCCGCGATCCAACCCGGCGACCTACACCGGCATCATGACCCCGGTCCGGGAGCTGTTCAGCGGCCTTCCGGAGGCGAAGGCGCGGGGCTTCCGCCCCGGACGGTTCAGCTTCAACGTCGCGGGAGGGCGTTGCGAGGCGTGCGAAGGGGACGGCGTCCTCCGCTACGAGATGCACTTCCTGCCGGACGTCTACGTCGTCTGCGAGGAGTGTCGGGGCCGCCGCTTCAACGCGGAGACCCTCGAGGTGGCGTTCAAGGGAAGGACGATCGCCGACGTCCTCGACATGACGGTCGACGAGGCGCTCGCGTTCTTCGAGCACCACCGGCGCATCGCGTCGCGGCTGCGCCTCCTCAGCGAGGTCGGGCTCGGCTACGTCCGCCTCGGCCAGAGCGCGACGACCCTGAGCGGCGGAGAGGCGCAGCGGATCAAGATCGCCTACGAGCTCGCAAAGCCCCCCACGGGCCGGACTCTCTACCTCTTGGACGAGCCGACGACCGGCCTCCACTTCGCGGACGTCGAGCGCCTGCTCGGCGTCCTGTTCCGGCTGAGGTCCGGCGGCAACACGGTCCTCGTGATCGAGCACCACCTGGACGTCCTGAAGAGCGCCGACTGGCTAATCGACCTCGGTCCGGAGGGCGGCGACGCCGGCGGCGAGATCGTCGCGGCCGGCGCGCCGGAGGACGTCGCCCGCGCCTCGCGCTCGCACACCGGCCGCTTCCTCGCTCCGCTCCTCGGCCGCCCGGTCGCGGTCGCCCCGCGGGCCCGAGGATGACCGATCCGCCCGCGCCGACCCCGGCCCCGTTCGTCCGCGCGAGCGAGCTCGCCGCGGCGACCGGCGAGGGGTTCCGGACCGGGCCGGACGCGCCGGGGGTCTACCTGTTCCGCACCGCCACCGGCGAGGTCGTCTACGTTGGCAAGGCGCGCAGCCTGCGCCGCCGCGTCCTCGACCACCTCCGGGCCCGGATCGAGAAGGACGGCACGATCCTCGCCGCGAGCGCGAGCGTCGAGTTCGTGCCCACCGCGACCGAGCGCGAGGCGCTCCTGCTCGAGGCGAGCCTGATCAAGCAGTACCAACCGCCGTACAACGTCCTGCTCAAGGACGACCGCAGCTACCCGTACCTCGCCGTCACGGTCGGCGAGGAGTTCCCGCGCGTCCTGCTGGTCCGCCGCCCCCGCCGGCGCGCCGGCACCCTCCTCTTCGGGCCGTACACCAGCGCCCGGGAGGCCCGGAGCGTCGAACGGCTGCTGGGAGACCTGTTCCGGCTGCGCCGCTGCGTACGGCTCCCTCGGGAGGCGTGCCTGTACTACCACCTCGGCGTCTGCAGCGCGCCGTGCATCGGCGCGATCTCGGCGGACGGCTACCGCCGGGACGTCGACCGCGCGGTCTCGATCCTCCGGGGGCGCGTCGCCGGCGTGCGTCCGCTGGTCGAGGAGGAGATGCGGCTCGCCGCCCGACGCGAGGAGTTCGAGCGCGCCGGCCTCCTACGGGACGCCCTCGCCGGCCTGGACGCGCTCGGCGAGCGCCAGGCGATCGTCGGGCGGGGGCGCGGGCGGGCGGACGTCCTGGCGCTCGCCTACCCACGCGACCCGGCGACGCTCCGGGTCGCCGTCGGGCTGCTCCGCGTCGAGGACGGGGAGGTCCGCTCCACCGAGCCGCACCTGGTCGCGGTGCCGGCCGACGACGTGCCGGAGCCCGGCGAGGTCCTGCGGCAGTTCCTCACGCAGTACTACGGTGGGCGGCTGGACCTGCCGGACCGCCTGGTCGTCCAAGGGGCCCGCCCGGCCGGCATCGACCCGAGCCTGGACGAGCTGTTCGGGGAGCGGGGGATCGACGTCCAGTTCCGCCCCACGGGGCGGTTCGCGAGCCTCGCCGCGCTCGCCGAGCGGCTCGCCCGCGCCACCGTCGACCAGGTGGTGGCGCGACCCCCGCCCCGGGAGGTGCTGACGGCCCTCCAGACGCTCCTCGAGCTCCCGACGATCCCGAACCGGATCGAGGGGACCGACATCTCGCTGTTCCAGGGGTCGGAGGCGGTCGGCTCGATCGTCGTCTTCGAGCGCGGCGTTCCGCGGCGCTCGGAGTACCGCCGGTTCCGCATCCGCACCGTCCCCGGGACCAACGACTTCGCCATGATCGCGGAGGTCGTCCGGCGCCGGTACCTGCGGCGCGCCGCCGAGGGGGAGCCGCTCCCGGACCTCCTGGTGGTGGACGGCGGGGCCGGCCAGCTCGGCTCGGCGCTCTCCTCGCTCGCGGCGCTGGGGCTGGCCGAGCGGATCCCGGCGATCGGACTGGCGAAACGGGAGGAGGAGGTGTACCGGCCGGACCGCGCCGAGCCGATGCGGCCGAACCCGAACGCGGCCCCGATGCTGCTGCTCCGGGCCGTACGCGACGAGGCGCACCGGTTCGCCGTGACGTACCACCGGACCCGCCGGCGGATGCGGCTCCGCGAGGAGTTCGCCGCGGCGGGCGATGCGGCGGCCCGGTAGCGCGGGGCCTACCGCGAGGCGTTCTTGCGCTCGGGGGCGCCGATGAACGACATCCCCTGGACCCGCCGGGCGATCTCCGCGGTCGCGAGGCGGCGCAGGTCGGCCTCGGGCTCGAGGATCGCGACGTCCAGCGCTTCCGGCTGGAACGGCGTCGGCGAGCCCTCGGCGACGCCCTGGACCGCGAGCTTGAAGGCGGCCTCCTCGTTCGGCTTCTCGGGGAACTTCTCCTCGAGGTAGTCCGCGACCGCCCGGCGGTTGCGGCCGATCGCATACGCCTTCCACCCGATCGTCGCCCCGCTCGGATCCAGCTCGAGCAGGCCCGGGGCGCGGCCCTGGAAGCCGCCGAGCAGGAGCGAGACCGCGAACGGCCGGGTGCCTCCGAACTGCGTGTACTGCTGGAGGAGCGTGCCGAGGGCGTGGCCGAGCACCGTGTACGGCACCGGCTCGCCGTAGGTGAGCCGATGGCGCTGGGCCTCGACCCGCAGGAACTCGACGAGCACGCGCGAGTCGGCGATCAGGCCCGCGGTGACGCAGCCGAGCCCGTTGTCGATCGCGAAGCTCTTCTCGATCGAGCCGGCCTCGGCGAGGGAGCTGACCGGCAGGTTGCGGTAGGCGACGAAGACGATCCCCGTGTCGTAGGTCACCGCGACCGCGGTGCCGCCCATCTGGATCGCCTGCAGCGCGTACTCGACCTGGAACAGCCGGCCGTCCGGCGAAAAGACGGTGCTCGCCCGGTCGTACGCCATCTGGCCCGGTTGCATCTCCATGCGGTAGCGGCCCCCAGAACGGCGGCGACCAGCCGGGCCCGGGATTTGAGCCTGAGCCTCCTCCTCGCCCGGGGTCCACCTGGTGGCGTCGGTCAACCTCGGCCCGGACGGAAAGGCTTTGACCGCCCGGACCGGGCGGAGGGAGACCATGGGGATCCCGGGCCTCGTGCGCCTGCCGATGGCGTCGAGCCACCGCGGGGCCCTTTCCCCCGCCTGTACGCAGTGCGCCGAGGGCCGAAAGTTGGTCCTGTTCGTCACCGGCCTCTGCCGGTTCCGCTGCTTTTACTGTCCGGTCTCCCCGACCCGGAACCAGAAGGACGTCGTCTACGCGAACGAGCGGCGTGTGACCTCCGACGAGGACGTCCTCGCCGAGGCCCGCGCGATCGGCGCCGCGGGAACCGGGATCACCGGCGGGGACCCGCTCGGCGTGGTCGACCGCGTCGAGCACTACGTGCGGCTGCTCAAGACGGCGTTCGGACCGGAGCACAACATCCACCTGTACACCCACGAGCCGAACCCCGAGAAGCTCCGGCGGCTCGCCGCCGCGGGGCTGGACGAGTTCCGCTTGCACATCCCGCACTACCTGTGGGGGCCGCTCGCCGCCGACGGGGGTGCGTACCGGCAGGTCCTGGCGGAAGCCCCGGCGTGGGGGATCCGCCGCGGGGTCGAGATCCCGGTCCTCCCGGAGAAGGAGGCCGAGCTCCGCCGCCTCCTGCGGACCCTGGAGGCGATCGGGGTCGACTTCGTCAACCTCAACGAGCTCGAGTTCTCGGAGACGAACGAGGAGAACCTTCTCCGCCGCGGCTATCGGACCGACGCCGAGAACGGCTGGGGAGTTCGCGGGAGCCGCGCGGTCGCCGAGCGGCTCGTCCGCGAGCTACGGCTCACGGTCCCGGTCCACTACTGCTCTTCCCGGTTCAAGGACGGCGTCCAGCTCCGCCAGCGGCTGCTGCGCCGGGCGGAGCGGACCGCCCCCGCGTTCGCGCGCCGGACCCCGGACGGGACCGTCGTGCTCGGGGTCGTCGAGGGGGCCGGCGCGGCGGACCTCCGCCGGTGGGCCGGCCGGATCGCCGTCCGGCTCGGCAGCC
>JASHRJ010000035.1 GCA_030037395.1 Thermoplasmata archaeon | reverse complement strand
CGGGTCTCGAAGTACCGCAGCAGCCCGGCGGCGGCGAGCTCGTACCCCGAGACGAGCGAGGACCGTTCCGAGGTCTCCGCCGGCTCGGTCCGCTCCTCCTCCTCGCGGAGACGGCCCGCGACCCAGGCGACCTCCGGCCGTTCCCGGGCGGCGGCGAGCGCGACCTCGCGCCAACGCTCGACCCGCTCCCGGTACCGTCGGAGGTCGGCGGCTCCCCCGGGCGTCGGGCCGAAGTGGGTGAGGAGGACCCGCGCCGGCTCGAGCCGGGCCATCGCCTCCAGGCTCGCGAACAGCTTTTCGAGGTCCAGGTCCGGCGGGGGCACCGCCGGGCGGAGCCGGGAGGAGCCCTCGAGGCGGACGCCGGCCCCGTCCCCGGCGAGGACCGAGGCGGTCCCGGTGTCGAAGAACGCCAGGTGGTGACGCGCGTGGCCCGGGGTCGCGAGGACCCGTAGCTCCCCGCCCCGGAGCGGGAACGTCTCCCCGCCGCGGAGCGCCCGGACCCTCGCCGCCGGGGCCGGCAGGATCGGACCCCAGAGGAGGTCGGACGACGGGCCCCACGCCCGGCGGGCGCTCGACGCGAGACGCGTCGGCTCGACCAGGTGCGGTACCCCGAGCTCGTGGGCGTGAAAGGTGGCGTTCGGCAGATCGCCGGCGAGCGCGCCGAGGCCGCCCGCGTGGTCGAGGTGGACGTGCGTGACGAGGACATCCCGGATCTCGCCGGGCTCGACGCCCGCCGCGCCGACGGCCCGGAGCAGCGGCCCGCGGCAGGTCGTCGGGCCGGTCTCCACGAGGGCCCAGCCGTTCGGCTCCGGCAGCAGGTACGACGCGACCAGCCCTTCGGTGTCGCGGAAGTCGAGGTCCAGGAGCCGCCGGTCCCGGCCGAGGTCGATCACCCTCGGCGTCGTCATCGGCCGAACGGTCCTACCAGGCGAGGAACGGGCTCTGGAACCAGAAGAGGGCGAGGCCGACGATCACCGCGACCGACCCCGTGAGGGCGATCGACGCGGCCCAGGTCCTCGGGCTCCACGACAGGACCTTCCGGCCGTCGAGCGGGCCGATCGGGATGAGGTTGAAGGTTCCGAACCAGGCGTTGATGTAGGCGAGCAGGAGCAGCCAGAAGGCGATCGTCGGGAGCGGGCCCACCGTGGCAAGGCATAGGCCGTAGAACACGGCGGCAAACCCGACGTTGGTGAGCGGCCCGGCGAGGCTGGTGCGGCCCCAGTTGGTCCGGTCGGCCGAGCCCATGCCGCCGACGACCGTGGCTCCCGGCGCGCCCCACAGGAAGCCGATGAAGGCGGTGACCAGCGAGAGCACGAGGCCGATCGGCCACATCCGGAACTCCGCCCAGAAGCCGCTCCGCTGGGCGACGATCTTGTGGGCCATCTCGTGCGCGACGAAGCCGGTGGCGGCCGCGAGCGCGGCGACCCCGACCACGGTCGGGTTGACCGCGCGGAGAAGGCCGGCGCCCCGGGTCCCGTAGAAGAGGCTGCTGTCCGTGAAGATGATCAGGAGGTCGGCGGTCAGGACGGCGTAGGCGATCCCGATCTGGAGGATCTCTTGCCGGGAGGTCGTGATGCGGCCGGGAGGCCGGCGGGCGCCCACGAAGGAGTACGAGTAGCTGATCCCACCGGTCACGCCGACACCTCCTCGGCCGGCGCCGCGTACGGCCGTACCGGCATCGGGAACGGGCCCTCCGTCCGGCCGACCCGGAGCGCGCGGAGCAGCTCGATCCCGTCGGCGAGCCGGGGGCCGGGCCGGCTGAAGTATGCCTCGTCGGCGAGGACGATCCGGCTTCGCGCCGCGGCACGCGCCACGCGGGCGGCGAGCGCCGGCGCCGCGAGCTCCCGCCCGGTGCGCGCGAGGTCGAAGCTGCACGGACTGAGGACGATCAGCTCGGGACGGCGCGCGGCGATCTGCGGCCAGGTGACGCGCTCCCCGGGCGCCCCCTCCTCCGGTCCGACCGGGGTCGCCCCGGCGGCGCGGACCATCCGAGGGGTCCAGAGCCCGGCGAGGATCGGGGGGTCGAGCCATTCGACGACGGCCACGCGGGCCGGAGGACCGGTCGCGCGCTCCCCGGCGCGTGCGGCGAGGCTCCGCGCCAGCCGCCGCGCCCGCTCGGTCCGTCCGATCGCGCGGCCCACCGTCTCCACCGACGCCCAGACGTCGGCCAAGGTGCGGGGGGTGAGCGAGACGACCGTCGGCGCGATCCCCGCGGCGGCGCAGGCCGCGGTGACCTCCGCCTCGGTCACGGAGCAGACCCCGCAGAGGTCCTGCGTCAACAGTACGTCCGGCCGGAGGCGCCTCAGCTGATCGAGTTCGAGGTCGTAGAGGCTCTCCCCGGCCGCCCGAGCGGTCCGCACCCGGCGATCGATCTCGTCGGACGGCCGCGCGGCGTCGAGCGTCCGGGGTCGCATCACGACCGGCAGCGCACGGACCGCCGGCGGATAGTCGCACTCGGCGCTCCGGCCCACCAGGTCCGCGCCGGCGCCGAGCGCGCAGACGATCTCGGTCGCGCTCGGGAGCACCGAGACAATCCGCACGAGACCGCCCCGCCGACGGTCGACGCGGGGCTAGGCTACTTACGTTTGCGGGTCGCGCGAGCCCCGCCGGAGGCCGCCGGGCGGCGACGAGGCTTGGCC
>JASHRJ010000034.1 GCA_030037395.1 Thermoplasmata archaeon | reverse complement strand
CGCCCCCCCCGACCGGGAGCGGCGGACCCCCCGCGGCCCCGTAGGGGAGCTCGACCGCCGCCGATCCCTCGAGCCCGGGCTACGCCGAGCGGGCGCGCGGCGCCGGCGGAGGGCCGAAGAACTCGATCCAGTTGCCGTCCGGGTCGCGGATGTACAGGATGTTCTCGTGCGGCTCGCGGATCCGGGCCACGAGCGGGAAGCGTCGCCGCCGGAGCTCGGCCTCCCAGGCCTCGACATCGGAGACCCGGAACCCGAGGTGATCGAACTCGGTGCCCCGGCGGATCGGCTCGTAGAAGCGGTTCGACCGGGGGTAGAAGTTGAGCTCGAGCCGCTGGACGGCCCCCGGAAACAGGAGGTGGACCCACGTGCCCCCGTGGCCCATCCGCCCCCGACGGACCACGCGGAATCCCAACCGTCGGTAGAACGCGAGCGACCGGGCGAGCCGGCGGACCCTCAGACCGCTGTAGACGAACTCCACCTTCACTTTCGCCACGGGCGCCCGACCCGCCGGGCGCCATAACCGTCGCCGGTCCCGCCGCCTCGACCCGCAGGGGCCGGGACCGACCCCCGGAGGTCCCGCTACGCGCCGAGGGCCGTTACCTGGCGAGCCGGCGTCGAGGGCGCCACGTGCGGGAGACCACCGGGGGCGAACCCGGCGCCCTTCTCCCTCGGCCGGAGGAGGCGGCCCGCGTCGTCCGGGAGGGTCGCCACCGGCGCGGCCAGCTCGCGCAGGACCCAGTCCATCTTCTCGTGGGCCTGGACGAACCGTGCGAACAGGTCCGCCGTGCCGGGGTCGTCCTCGGCGTCCGCCGCGCGGAACCCGTCGTGCATGCCGTCGACGATCGTTCGGTGCGCCTCGCGCAGGCGGTCGACCATGCCCCGGACCGTGGGAGGGAGGCCGTCCTCCGCGGGCACCGTGGCGACGGCGTCCAGCTCGCCGGAGGTGTACGGTGCGGCCGCGCCGAGCATGCGTTGGCGTTCCGCCAGGGGGTCGACGGTCTCGAGGACGATCGCCGCATGCTCGTCGAACAGGAGGTGCAGCTCCCGGAACATCGGGCCCCCCACGTTCCAGTGGTACCCCTTGTACCGGAGGTAGAGCCGGACCGCGTTCGCCTCCTCCTGCGCGAGGTGCGTGATCACCCGAGACCCGCCGGACCGCGACATCGGCCTCCCCGGCTCGGGAGCCCCCGGGGGTCGTATCTGCCCCCCGTCGAACCGGCTTGACCCCTGCGGCAACCGCCGGCGCCGGCCGCGCGCCCGGACCCACGGAGTCAACCGGGTGCCGAGGTACCGTTCTCGCAGACGAGGGTCGAGGTCGCCGAGCGCCTCGTTCGCTCACAGCGGGCGTAGCGGCGGGGTCCCCGACCGAACGAGCGCCCGCGCCTAGCCGCGCGGGCCGTCGAGGTCGTAGCGGACGAACGGGCCCTCGACGTACTCGAGGACCTTGTCCTGCCCGAGCTCCCGGCCGACCTCGAAGGCCAGGCGAAGCGCGTCGCGGGTCTCCGTCGCGGTCGGGGGCGGCAGCACGAGCGAGGAGGCTTGGACCGGCGAGGTGTGCCGGTCGAGGCAGAAGAGGGTGGCTTCGAAGCCGGGGAACGCGAGCTGGAAGAACCGAATCTGCAAGGCGACGTCCGGCGGCGGCGGGATCGCCCGGTAGCTCTTCATCTCGAAGAAGCGGCGTCGTCCGTCCCAGAAGTCCGGCTGCGCGTACACCCCGACCTCGCCCGCGATCAGCAGGACGCGGGTCCGGGGCCGGGCCAGGCCGGCGAGCTCGCTCTGGCGGTACGCTCGCAGGAACTCCTGGATCGATCGCTCCACCGAGGCCTGCTCTCCGGCCGGAATCTCCGAGGCCGCCTCCGCGAGCGCCTCGTCGAGCGCGGCGTGCGCCTCGCGCGCGATCCCGGCTTGCGTCGGCCGTCGGCCCTGGCGGAGCTCATGGCCGAACTGGGCGATCGCCGCGTCCAGCGCCTTGCCGATCGCCATCGCGATCCGCTCCCGGTCCCCGGGCTCGGGGCGCGGGTACGCCCGTCGCACGATCTCGTGCGTGGGGACCATGCGCACGGTCGTCACGCGCGGCTCCGGGTCCGGTGCCGCCGACGGCGCGCGCTCGCGCTCACGGCAGGGCTCGCCGATACTCTCGGAGCGGCATCCCGAAGAACTCTCCGACCCGTCCGGTAGGGCGGAAGCCGTTCCGCTCGTAGAACCGGACCGCCCGCTGCAGCGGGGCGGTGACCCCGAGCGTGACCTCCCGCGCCCCGGCGCGCCCGAGCCCCGAAAGCGCGCCGGCCAGCAGCCGGTCGGCGACCCCAGAACCTTGCCACGCCGGGAGCACCGCCATCCCCCGCAGGTGCCCCGACCGCCGCGAGCCTAGCGCCCAGGCGAGCGTGCCGACGACCTGCCCGTCCGGCGCGATCGCCAGCAGCACGGTCATCGCGCGGAGGCGCCCGGGGAGGCTCGCCGGGCTCAGCACGGTGTCGGCGAACGCTCCCGGGGTGTAGGCAGGACGGAACGGCTCGAACGCGAGCCGAAGGCATCGGAGCAGGCCGTCGGCGTCCTCGGGAGCCGCCCGGCGGATTCTCGCCTCGGGGCGCGACCGGGCCGCCATGTCCGCCGTCCCCGGCCAAGCGAAGCGCCCCATAGGCGGTCGGGTCCCGTCGGTCGCCCGCTCGAACTCGGGCCAGCGGTGGCGGGTCTCCCTTGGGCTCTCGCAGCCCGGTCGGCCGGCGGCCGAGCGGGGGACCGCCGGCGCGCCGTCGCGCCCGACGACGTCGACGA
>JASHRJ010000033.1 GCA_030037395.1 Thermoplasmata archaeon | reverse complement strand
GAGCTACCGGGATAGCTTCGCTGACGATCGCCGGTCCCCGGCGGCGAGCCGGGACGAGGGAGGCCGCCCCGAGCGGACGCCGGGCGGTGCTCCCTCGCTCCGCCGTCGACGGTACCCCGGGGGCCCGCGGGCCGCCTCGGCTACCGGAGCTCGCTCCTCCACGCCCCGGGGACCGTCGGGCCGTAGTGCACCCGCCGCGCTCCCACGAAGTCGGCCAGGCGCGCGATCGTCTCCGCGAGCCGCGAGGCGGTCTCGCGGTCCTCGGGGGCGTCCGGCTCCGCGTGGACGGCGAGCACCTCGAGGATGCCGGCCGCCCGGTCGAGGCGGGGGTCGATCCGGCCGATCAGCCGTTCGCCCCAGACGATCGGCAGGACGTAGGTGCCGAACCGTCGCTTCGCCGCCGGAAGGAACTGCTCGCGGACGTAGGTGAACCCGAACAGCCGTTGGACCCGGGCCGGGCTGCCGACCAGGTTATCGAACGGCGGTACGAGCGACATCCGCGGCTCCCACGGCCCGGCGTCCGCCGACTCCAGCACCGGAACGTCCTCCTCGAGAGCGTACCTCTCGTCCCGCGGCCCGAACCCCTCGACGTTCACGCGGCGCACGGCCGACGCCGCTTCGAGCCGGGCGAGCGTCCGGCGGAGGTGCTCGTACCGGCCCCGGACGAAGTAGTGGGCGATCTCGGGCGGGGTCGCGGCGCCCAGCGCCCGCAGGGACCGCAGCGCCGCGGCGCGCTCGAACGCCGCCTCCGACAGCGGCTGACGGTCCACGCCGGCCGGCAGGAACCGGTCGGCGAGCCCCCAGAGGTTCTCGTTCCCCCGGTGGCCGACGACCATCACCTCGCCTTGCATGAGGAGGTGGAACAGCATCTCCGCGACGTCGCTTCCCGGTTGCCAGTCCCCGTCGTCCCGCCGGGTACGGGCGTGGTCGCGGAACTCGCCCGCGCGACGGGGCCCCTCCCGCAGCTCGCGCAGGACCCTCGTGCGGAGCGCCCGGTGCGCGGCGAGGAACCGCTGCGCCTCGGTCCTCTGCGCCCCCCAGGAGTGGGACAGGGACCCCGGGTACCGTCGCATGAGCGAGGCGAAGAGCGGGTAATCCTCCGTCCGCACGAGGGAGGCCATCGGCGTCCAGTGCTCGAACAGGCGCTTCTCCTCCCAGAGCAGCCGCTCCAGCGTCGCCGGCCGGAAGTCGCCGAGCCGGGCCCACAGCGTGAGCAGATGCGACGGGGCGACGATGCCGACCGGGTCCCACTGGACGTAGCCTAGGTCGCGGACGAGGTCGACGATCGCGCGGGGGGTGACCCGCCCGGGAAGCTTCCCCGCCAAGTGCTGGCGGGCGATCGCGAGACGCCGGACCGCGGTCAGCGACACCGGCACCGGCGGCCGGCTCACTCGTCCCCCCTCTCCGGTTCCCCTGCCTCGCGGCGGGCGGGGGGACCGTCGCTGCCCCTGCCTCGAACGAAGCGCACGGGTCGCCACGGCGCGGACCGGACCCGAGGTCCGGTGCGCGGCCAGCTCGCAGGCAGCCTCCGGGGCCGCAACCGCACCCTCCGGCAGGATGCCGTTGCCGCCCACCCGGGGCAAGCCGACGTCGGCGCGCGCATCGGACCCGGAGGCGGTCCCTCCCATTACCCCTGCCCGGCATCCGGCCGAGTCCCCCGGGCAGGACGGCGCCGGCCGCGGCTCGCTCCGAGCTCGCGCCGCCATCCCGGGAGGCCGTGCTCCCGTGCGCGCGCTCGGGACGCAGAGGACGGAGCCGGGGTCGCCGGGCCGGAGGGGGCCTCCCGGCTCAGGCGGCCAGCGCTGGTTCGCGCCGTTCCGCGGGAAGGAGCAGGCGGTAGGCCTCCTGCCCTTCGGGGTACTCCTTCGTGCGGACGACCGCGCCCTCGAGGTTGAGGCCTCGCGACTCGAGCCGCCTCGGCTCCAGCTTCAGGAGGTCGCCGAGATGGACGTTCACGATCACCTCGCCCGCGCGGGCGCCGGACGCCATCCGGGTGGCGCCCACCACGGGGCTGCCCACCACCGTGACCGCGTCGCCGATCCGGACGAGCTCGCAGGGACCGGCGTCCAGGCCGAGCGCGAGCCCGACCCCGGTCGGGAAGTTCCGCGAGTTCCGACGCAGGTTCGTGACGAGGCGGGAGGACGCCGGGAGCACCGACTCGCAGAACTCCGAGACGAGCTCCGTGGGGATCGACCCCTCGTCCGGGTACAGCCAGAAGGCGAGGAAGCCGTCGCCGGTGAACTTGTCGAACCAGCCTCGCTGGTCCGCCGAAAGGCTCCGGACCGCCTCCGTGAAGCCGACCACGAAGCGCGCATACAGCGCGGTGCTGACCGCCTCCCTCAGCACGAACCCCGAGAGCCGGAGGTCCCCGACGACCGCGATCGCCTGGACCGAGGTCGAGCCGCCCGCCTCGAGCTCCCGGCGGGCCGGGTCGCCCAACGCCTCCACCGCGGCGCCCGGAGCGTGCCGGGCGAGGATCGTCGCGATCCGGGCCGTCGACGCGTCGGGGAGATCTGCCCCACCGGTCGGCTCTCCCGCCATCCTCTCCTCTCGTGGCCCCGTCACGACCCGTGCCGCGCGGGGGTCCGCGGCCTTCCGGGGCGACCCGGACCGGAAGGATAAACCCGCCTCACCGGGAAAGGTCACCGGGCCGCGCACGGGCCCTCCGCTCGTCTACCCTCCCGGTGCGGTGAAGTTCAGCCAGAAGCTGACCGTGTCGTTGGGTCCGGGAGCGAACGGGTCGCACGGCTGCATCGTCACGTAGAACGTACCGCCCGGCGGGTCGGTGAACGAGCCGTTGATGGACCCGGGGCTCCCCAGGGTGCTCGAGGAGCCCCCGGCGCCACCGCCGAACGAGAGTCCGAGCCGGACCTCGGACACGTTGGACGGGTTGATCGCAAGGATCGTGCCCGAGGCGGACGCCGGCAGCTTCCCGTCGTACTCGACCGACGGACCGCAGAAGCCGTAGCCGTTGAGGGGGATATCGCCGCCGGCCAGCACCCCCGAGAGGTTGAACGAGTCGTTCACCGGTACGACCGGGATCGCCCCCGGGCCCTTCGCTCCGGACGCACCCCCTCGCGAGGCCCCAGCGCCCCACCCGCCGGCGTAGGCGATCGCGACCAGCACGACCACCAGCAGGATAGCCCCGATCCCGACGAGAACGATGGGGCGCACGGACCGCCCTCCATGCCCGCACGGTCCCGTGGGTACTTCAGGTGTCGGGCTCGTTCAACCCGCCGCAGGTCGGTAAACCCCGCCGGCGCGCCGCCCCGCGGGGGCCGCGACGCGAGGTGCTCGGGCCTCTCGCCCCACCCTGAAGGGTTTTCACGGACCGAGACGATGGCTCGCGCCGGTGCCGGCCCGAACGCCGCCCCGCCCGAACTGGCAGGGCTACTACCGCTGGACCGCGCGCCGGCCGCCGCGCGAGCTGCTGCTCCTGACGCTGAACCACATCGGCTGGGAGCGCCGACCCCGCCGGCCCCGCACCGCGATCGAGATCGGCTTCGGGGCCGGCAACGATACCCGCGAACTGCTCCGCCGCGGATGGCGCGTGCTCGCGATCGACCAGGAAGAGGCGGCCGCCCGGTTCCTCGCGCGGCGAGTTCCCCCGCGCTACCGCGGCGCGCTCACTACCCTCGTGGCCCCGATGCAGGGCCTTGAGCTGCCGCCGGCCGACCTGGTGTACGCGAGCTTCTCGCTGCCGTTCTGCCCGCCCGAGGGGTTTCCCAGGCTGTGGGCCAGCCTTCGCCGCGCCCTCAAGCCCGGCGGTCACTTCGCCGGCCAGCTGTTCGGGGACCAGGACGAGTGGGCCGGCCAGCGGCCGCTCACGTTCCACCGTCGCGAGCAGGTCGTGCGCCTCGCCCGGGGCCTACGCACCGAACTGCTGCGAGAGACCGTCGAGGAGGGGATGTCGTTCGACGGCCCGAAGCACTGGCACTTCTTCGACCTGGTCCTGGAGAAACCGCGGGCCGGGTCCTGATCCCTGCGCGACGCGCCGAAGGCCCTCTCGTTAGGCAACGGAGCCCGCGCTCCGGCCCCAGCGGGCACCTCAGGGCCGCCGCCGGCGTGCCGGGCGCCCCGGGAACGGTCTCGGCGACCGTGCGGCGTTCCCCGCCCGCCAAGCGTCATCCGAGGCGGCGCTTTCGCCGGACGAGATGAAGGGTTCCGCCCCGGTCCTCCCGCCGGACCCGGTCTTCGCGCCGCCGTCCGACGTGCTCGTCGTCACCACGCCGTACCTGCCGGGCTACCGCGTCACGAAGGTGGTCGGCGCGACGTTCGGCCTGATCGTGCGGTCTCGCGGGATCGGTCAGAACCTCTGGGCGTTCTTTCGCAGCTGGGCGGGCGGCGAGATCCGGGTCTACACGGAGCTCCTGGAGCAGGTCCGACACCAGGCCCTCCAGCGGCTCGCCGCCAACGCGAAGGGCCTGGGCGCGAACGCCGTCCTCTCCGTCGGCTTCGACACCTCGGAGATGGGCGCGGCGATGACCGAGGTCCTCGCCTACGGCACCGCGGTGGTCGTCGAGCGGGACCCGACGGCAGCGGAGGCGGTCTCCCTCCGCTAGCCGGGCGAGGCCTCGCCCGGCCGGCGCCGTCGGACCGGGCTCGTGCTCGGGCCGGCGACGCGGCCTCCCTAGGCTAAGGGGATGCCGGCGAGGGTCCGGAGCCGGCCGACCGGATAGACCCCGACGCGGTTCGCCACGCCCCACGCCGACCGCGCGTAGAAGAACTCGAGGCGCGCGCCGGGGCTCTGCGCGAACGCGCGGTCCGAGGCGACCCGCGCCTCGAACTCGGGGCGCAGCCCGGCGACCCGGTCCAGCTCCCGGCGCGCGAGCTCCTCGAGGACGTACGCCTCCCCGGACTCCTTCTGCTCGAAGATCGGGGCGAAGAAGCCCCACCGCAGCGCCGAGTCCGGCGCCTCCGGCTCGAGCCAGTGGATCGCCACCTTCGAGAGCCGCTGGTCCAACGGCACCACGGCCGAGCCCCCCGGGAACGTCGCCTCCTCGGTCACGGGTTCGCACGCTCCGAACCTGCCGAACGAGCGCTCGACGTTGCCGCTGCGGAGGATCGGGAACCGTCCTTCGAACGGGCGGCTCGGCCACTCCATCCCGGAGCATCGGTAGCGCTCCACCGGGCCGGTCCACGGCGCGGCGGTCCGACGCATCCGCACGGCGTGGGCCTCCAGCACGTCGATCACCCCGACCCACTGCGGAGGAACGATGTACGCTGCGGGGGGTACGACGGAGACCTCGACCTTCGCGGCCCGCTCGAGGGGGAGCTCCGGCTCCCAGGACCGGGGGCCGTACCGGATCGCCGGAGCGCCCGACACCGTGCTCTCGTAGCGCGTGAACTCCCGCCCCCGGAAGCGGACGGGCACCGTCTCCCCGGTCGCCGCGACGACCAGCGGGAACGGCCCCGCGTCGGCGGCTCCGGCCCCGATCGCCGCCGCCTCGGCGTCGGCGGTCCGGTTGAGGGACGCCAGCCGGTCGGCGTCGCGGCCCACGAGGCCCAGGACGGCGCGGAGGACCTCATAGTTCCCCCGGACCCGGGTCTCGTAGTCCTTGAGCATGTGCATCTCGACCAGGAGGCCCGGGCGGTTCTCCAGGATCATCTGGCCGGTCGAGAACCGGGGCGGGTTCTCGTTGAACGCCAGCCCCTGGGCGGGATCGGCGTCGTCGCGCAGGAACACCGCGTACGGGAACGCCAGGTGGCCCGAGGCGTCGACCTCGCGGAGCAGTCCCGGTACCACCGCCTCGTCAAGCCAGCGGGCCGTCGCGGGCGCGACGTCGGGGGTCGCGTCGAGCTGGAACGTCACGTCGTACTGGAAGTCGGCGCCGTCGGTGACGTGGTTGTCGACGAAGAAATCGGGAAGCCAGCGATGGAAGAGCCGGAGGAACGCCCTCGTTTCGGGGGCGTCCGCCTTGAGGTAGTCGCGGTTGAGGTTGAGGTTGGTGCCGTTCGCTCGCCACCCGGCCGGCTCCGGGCCGGCCTGGTTGATCCGGTGGTACGGTGACGTCCGCTCGTGCCCGTCCGCGTTGTAGACCGGGATGACGAGCAGGACCACCGGGTCCGGCAGCCGCGTCCGGCCGTCGGGGCTGACAAGGTCTCGGAGCAGGGCGAGGGACGCGTCCTTGCCGTCGGGCTCTCCGGCGTGGATACAGTTCTGTACGAGCAGGACCACGCGACCCGCCGCACGGGCCCCGCCGGGATCGAAGAGGCCGCCGTTCGAGGCGATGACGACCGTCAGGTCCCGGCCCTCGCCGGTCCGACCGAACGTCTCCACCCGGACCGTGTCGGGGCGGGCCGCCGCCACCCGCTCCGCGAAGCGGACCGTCGTGGCGTAGTCCGGCGTCGTGCGGTACCCGGCGATCTCCGCCGGGGTCCTCCAGTCGGATCCGGGGGCGTGCGACACGGGGCGTTCTCGGGGGTCGGCGGGAAGCGAAGCCGGCGGGGCTATCAAGGCTCTCGGGCGGCGGCCGCCAGCATCTTCCGTGGCCACGGAGTAGAACCCCGCCGCGGGGGGACGGACCGAGGGCGATGGCGGAACGGGACGCGCCGGACAGCCCACCGGTCGGCTCTCCGGCCCGCGCCCGAGTGTGCCACCTGAGTCGTCGCCGCGGCTGGATCGACCCGGGCCGACCGGGTCGGGCGAGCGCCGAGGTGAACCTGCTCGCGGTCTACCTCGGCTCCCCGGTATGGACCCTCGGGACGGCGTGGGAGTCGGTGTTCCGCACCCTCCTTCCGCCCCGGCTCGAGCGGGCCTATCGGAAGGCAACGGCCCGGTTGGCCCTGACCGAGGAGGAGGTTGACGTCCTCCGGGCCCTGGCGGAGCGTCTCTCGGTTCGCCTCGAAGTGCACGACTGAGGACCTCGGAGGGACGCGAACATGCGGCAGTTGGGCACGAGGGCTTTCGTCCCCTCCCGAGCGCGCCCGGTAACGCGAGGCGCCCCGGGAGCCAGCTGCCCCTCGGAGGCCGCCGGCGGCCACGCCCCGCGGGTAACCGGCTTGTACCGAGGGACGCGGTCCGCGCTCGGGGTCGGCGGGCGACCGCGCCGGTGGATGCCGCGGCCGGCTCACCGGGGTCCGGCCGCCGTCGTCGGCCTCCCGCCCGGGCGATATAGCCCCCAGCCCTAGCGCAAGCCAATGCTGCGCTTCCTCTGGTTGGCGCCGGAGGACGAGGATGTCGCGATGCTCACGATCCTCGCCGGCGTGGTGTTCGTGGGGCTGGCCGGGGCGCTGTTCTGGTTGGCGCCCCGAGGGAGCGACCCCACCGTCTCGGTCGAGCTCGGGGTCGCCCTCCTGCCGGTGGGCGCGGTCCTCCTCGCCGTGGGCGCGGTCTGGCTGGTGCGCCTCCGGCGGGAGGACGGCTAGGCGCCCGCGGGGTCGGCTGCACCGGCGCGACCGTCGGAGGACGCGCGCAGGACGGCGCGGCTCGATGCGGCTTCGGTCCTCAGGCCAGCCCCGCGGGGGTGCCCGGC
>JASHRJ010000003.1 GCA_030037395.1 Thermoplasmata archaeon | reverse complement strand
TGGGGGAAGATCGCGAAGACCGCGACCCGGGCGATGGCCCACGTCGAGGCCTCGATCGGGCTCCCGCTCCTCGCCGGGGCCCTCTGGGACCGCCGTCGCCTCTGGCGACGGAGGGACCGCCTCCGGTTCGATTGGGACCGCGACCAGGTCCGGATCCACCGGACGCGGCGATAAGGTATCGGACCGCACCGGGCGGGGCCGGCGTTCCGGCGGTGGGTTGCAGATTTCTTATCCGGACGCGCATGCGTGCGCACCCATGCGGACGGTATATCCGGAGGAGCCCCGAGAGGCCCTCTCGTCACCGTTTAAATAGCGGAAATCCGGGGCACGCTCGGAGGTGGGCCAGATGGTGCTGATCCCGATTGTTCCCCCGATGCCCCGCGAGCAGCTGTAGGGCTGTAGCGGGAAAGGGAGGGTCTCAGACCCTCCCATCGCCAATGATCCTCAGGGACGGTGAGTCCGGCCTTTGGGGAGGCGACGCCCACTTCGCGGAGTTGCTCACTTGCCGCTCGACACCTTAGGTAGGAGTTCCTCTACAATCTGCGCCTTGAGGGCCGCTAGACCCAGTCGCTCGGCCAGTTCCACCGCCTGATCGTAGTGAGAGCGGGCGTCCTCGATCCGCTTCGTGTAAGCGTACATCTCGGTGAGGTAAGAGTGGGCGAGAACCAGCGAGTCGGAAGGCGGTAGCTGTCGTAGCACCTCCACCGCGCGCCGGGCGTGTTCGAGCCCATCGGTCAGGATGTTGCTGCTCCCTCCGGCAAGCACCTGCCTGAACTCGGCGGCCGCGAGGGTGGCCAGGGTGTGCCCGAGAACCAGATTATTCCCTAGGCGTTCGGCCAGTTCGCTCGCCTGTCGCGCGTAGGAGGCGCCCACGGACCACTCGCCGCGGTTGAACGCGACCGCCGCGAGACCGCTGAACGCATATGTCAGCTGGTTTAGGTAGCCCAGAGACTCGGCCTCGGACCGAATCGCGACAATCTCAGCTTCTGCAAGGTCCTGCCGGCCGGTGTCCGACAGGGCGCGGGCCCGAACCAACCGCAGGTTGAAAACGACGTCCATTCGTCCTGACTGCCGCGCGCTCTGCAAGGCCGCGGAGACAACGCGGAGCGCGGCGTCCGGGCCGCTGGTGAGCTCTGCCAGCCGCGACCAGGCCGCAATGCTCTCGAGCCCGATGTCTGCGGCGTGCGCCCGCCGGGCTGCTTCGAACGCACGTTGGTATCCGTCCGCAGCCTTCCGGCTCTCCCCCCGTCCCTCGGCGAGGCGAGCCTGAGTGAGAATTACGAAGGCGTCAATTCTGCGCGAGGTGGCGGCAATCCGCTCCGCTTCGGCGAACACCTCCTCCGCCTGATTGACCTGGCCGAGCCGAAGGTCAAGATCTACTATGGCGAGAAGGGCCTCGCGGCGAGTGCGGTCGTCCTCGGCAGCCTGGGCATGCGCTCGCCGTAGCGAGAGGATGGCCTCGGAGTAGTCCGAGTGCTGCCGGAGGAGAGTCGCTTCGGTGAACAGCGACCTTACCTTGGCAGCCCCTGAAGGGAGCGCGGTCACGAGCGTCCGGATGGCGGCCCGGAGAGCATCCGAGTACCCAAGCCGGAGAAGGTCCCTCTCCCGGCTGTCGAGCAACTCCGCGGCGGCCCTCCAGTCCTCGGCCGCTACAAGATGTAGGAAGCGTTCACGGACCGTTTCCGGACGGTGGCTCCGCCCGTAGTATCGGGCGAGGCGCTGGTGAGCCTCCCGCTCGTCGCCTGGGTCTACGTGCGCTAGCACGGCGGTCCGGACGGCCTGAAGAACCTCCACTCGGTTGTGCAGGCTCCTCTGCAGGATCCCGATGCGCGCCAGCTCTCTGAGCCGCTCGTCGCTGAGTGCACGATCTTCTAGCAAGAACTCCTCCGGAAGGGGCTCGTTGGCAACGGCTGCCGGGGTAATTGCCCTCAGCTCGGCGTGAGCGAGCTGTCCGACCACCATCGAGGGCAGGTCGACTGTCTGACCTGCAACCTCGGGCTGGGACACCGCGAGTTTCAGGAGCAAGGGAGAGCCCAGGGTCGCCTGGTACACCGCCTCGAACCTATCGGCGAGGCCCCCCTGTCGATCTGTCAGTTCATGGGCTGACGCGCGGTCCAACCCGCCGACGACCAGGTGACCCACCCTCAAGGGACCGGTATCTAGGGAGACGGCATGCTGCCCGACGAGGTAGAATCGGTGGTCTCCCCGTCCTCCGAGCGCGCCGATGAACTCGCCCAGGAAGGCCCGTAGATCCGGCCCCGCAAGGTGGAGATCATCGATTACGGTCGCTAGAGCCCGTCCATCGAGCGCCCGCGTCGCAAGGTCGGCACACTCCCGGGCGATTGGGTTGCGCGGTAGTTGGGCGTAGTAGGCCAGCTGAGGCTTGCCGAGGAAGGAAAGCGAGTGCGATAGGGCGGTCACGAACTGCCGTGGAGAGCTGACGACGCGGGCAGTGAACCAGAAGGGTATTCTTCCTCGCTTCGCCCTTCGCAAGAACCTGCTCAACAGCGCGGTCTTGCCCATCCCTGACGGGCCTTCCACGACCGTGACCGTCGTCCCGTCCTCGGAGAGCCCGGCGAGCTGTTCTATCTCCTCCTTGCGGCCCAAGAACGGGTAGGGGGGTGGAGGAAGGTCCCCGGCCAGGAGGGGGACCTCGCGGGTCTCCCGCTGCAGGTGGGCGACGCCCGCGGGGGTCAGGCGGTACGTGAGCTGCTTCCGGACCCCGTCCCGGACCAGCCCCCGCCGCGTCGAGAGCAGGCCTTCGGTGACCAGCTCCTCCAGGGGTCGGGACATCGAGCAGGGGTGGTATCCGAGGGCCTTCGCGAGCTCCCGTTGCGAGATCCCGTAGACCGAGCCGTCCGGCGGCTCGTGGGTCTGAATGTAGTCGAGGAGCTCGATGGGGAGGTGCGTCTGCAGGCCCACAGATAGGCGATAGCCGAACTGTTACTTAGAAGTATTTTGTACAAATTATCTCAAGACCTTTATGTAGGCAAATCGGCAACACCTGGTCGATGAGCCGGCGCGGAGCCACCCCCACCTACCTCGGAGGCATCGGTCTGATGCTCGAGGTCGCGCGCATCTGCCCGCGGTGCGGGCAGCGGCTCGCGGACTCTCCGTCCGCCTCCGCATGGCACCTGGAGGGGAACCGCTGTCGCCCCGCCGTGTACATGGCCCTGCCCGAGCCGCCGGTCCGTGAGGAGGAGGTCCCTCCGACCCCCGCGACCCGGCGGATCCACGACTTCGAGGCCCCGCTCGCCCGGGACCCCTCGGGCCGCCGCCTCGGCTGGGAGGCTCCCGCGCCGTTGGCACTCGAGCCCGCCCGGGCGCTGGCCGCCCCGTGGCTTCGCCCGCCGGATCTCGGGGAGGTCTTCTGATGTTGCACCGGACCTCGTCGGAGCTGACCGGCGTCCCCCCAAGCTCGATGTTCCGAGCGGGGGAGGTCGCTCCGAAGGTCGTTCTCGCTGTTGCCCCCCCACCCCGCGTGGACAACCCCGCCCACTGGGGCTGGCCGCACTGGCTCGCCCCGGTCTACCGGGCCGGGGGGCATCACCGCCCCCACCGCACCTCTCGAGGAGTCCCGATGAACGGAGACGTCCCGCTCTGATCACGATGTTTGGGTCCCCGCGGAGTTCCCGGCTCCGCGGGGGCCGAGTTTTTCTCTCGGGATCGTTCCCCGGGAGCTTCCGAGCCGCTCCGGGGCAAACGAAAGATACCCCACGCCCCTGCCCGCGCGGCGAGGATCGATGGGCGAGGCGAAGTGTTCCGCCTGCGGGGGACCGGTCGACGCAGGGTACCTGGTGACCTCCGGCGGCTCCGGGCTGTTCTGGTCGCACGAGGCCGCGGCGGTCCGCCTGCGTCCGAAGGGCCTCGAGGTCCTCGTCGGGACCGGCTTCGGCGGGGACTACTCCGCGAACCTGCCGGGGGTCCGCTGCGGCGCCTGCGGCACGCTGGTGCTGCAGCTGCCGAAGCGAAAGTAGGGGGACCCGCGCCTTACGCCGTGGCGCCGGCGACCGAAAGCGGTCGCACCAGCACCGCGGGGGAGACCAGACGGCCGGTAAGGGACGGCTCGTCCCCGATCTCGACGGCGCTCGCGAGGAGCGACGGCAGCCCCGGAGCGGCGAACATCGTGCCGCCCACGGTCCCGCCCCGCACCGGCTCGGCGATCTTGCCGCCGCGGACGCGGTAGCCGATCCGTATCTCCCCGCCGAACGCCCCGGTAAACGCGTCGGGTCGGGCCCAACCGAGCTGCTGCACCAGGATCCCCTCCCCCGCGGCCTCGCAGAGCTCGGCGAGCGAGCCGCCGGACCCCGGGGCGAGGAGCAGCGTCGAGAGCGCCGGCACCGGCGCGTGCGCGAACTTCAGGTCCATCGAAGGGCCCACCGCCGAGCGCGCGGCGTTCGCCGTCGACGGGACCTTGAACGCCGCGCCGTACAGCGAGTCGTAGAGGTGGCCGACGACCTTGCCGCGCTCGACGAGGGTCCGCCGCAGCCGGGGGAGCCCTTCGTCGTCGTACGGCGCCGAGCCGGCGCCCCACGGGTACGTCCCGTCGTCGGTGAGGGAGATGTTCTCGCCCCCGATCTGCGTGCCGACGGTCGGGGCGAGCTTGCGAAGGCGCGCGACCCCCGAGAGCCGGAACCCGAGGCCGGCCGGCAAGATCCCCTCCAGCACGTCGGGTGGGAGGATCACCGGGAGCTCCCCCGTAGGAGGCTGCTTCGCCCTTCGGACGTCGGCGGCGTACCGGCACCAAGCGTCGACCGCGGCAGGGAACCGCTCGGGCGCCAGGCGGCGAGCCTCGTCGGTCACCCAGTACTCTCCCGGCGCGGTCCCCTCCGGCCCGCCGAACGCCTTGACCGCGACCTCCAGATCGACGTTCGTTCCGTTGAACCCGACGCGAAGGCCGGAGGAGTTCGCGATCGTGACCTCGCTCAGGGTCGCGCGCACCGAGCCGAACGTCGGCACGACCCCTGCACGTCCGGCGAACGGGGCGAGCAGCGCGGAGACGTAGGCGCGGAGCGACTCCGTCGGATCGCGCCAGAGCTTCGGATCGACCAGGGGGACCTCAGGCGGGGCCTGGCCGTCGTCGGGGAGCTCCACCGACGGCGCCGGGAACTCCGCGTGGCGGGAGATCGTCTCGGCGTCCCCCACGGCCGCTGCCAGGCCCTCGGGCGAGAGGTCGGTGGACGCCTGGAATCCCGTACCGGTCGCCTCGCCGTGGCGACGCAGCACGCGGATCCCGAACCCCTCCACCGCGAGCGGCCCCCGTTCGAGCTCGACCTCGTGGCCGCGGAAGTGAACCTCGTAGCGGCGCGCTCGCTCCCCGATCACCTCCCAAGGTGGCTCGGCCCGGATGCGCTCGGCGAGCCGGAACGCCAGGTCGGAGGAGGTCCCGCCCGAGGTCATGCCGTCCCCACGATTGCGTGCGAGAGGAGGTAGACGCCGCCGGTCCCGGCGGGGACGTAGTCCGAGTGACCCTTGCCGCAGAACCCGGGGTTGATCACGAACCCCTCCTTCGTGCCGACCCCCTTGATCTCGCGGAGGAAGTCGAGCACCTTGCCCGAGAGGGCCATCGACCCGACCAGGTCGGTCAGCTTGCCGTGCTCGATCCGGTGCCCCTTCTTCACCTTCAGCTGCATCTGCCCGCCCAGCGGGTCCTCGATCCCGCTGGTCCCGTGCTCGAGCAGGACCCCCCGGTCGACCTCGGAGATCAGCTCCTCGAAGCTCCGGTCGCCCGGCTCGACGAACGTGTTCGTCATCCGGACGAACGCCCGGCTGAGGAAGTCCGCGCGCCGCGTGTTGCCGGTGGGGGTGGCGTGCAGCAGCGCCGCGGTCTCCCGGTCGTGCAGCGCCCCGACGAACCGCCCGCGGTCGACCAGGACCGTGCGCTGGCTCTGGTGGCCCTCGTCGTCGCAGTAGATCGAGCCCCAGGCGCCGACCCGCGAGCCGTCGTCGACGAGGGTGAGCGACTCCGGGCCGACCTGCTGTCCGAGGATCGGCTTGAGGTACGATCGGTCGCGCACGAACTGGTCCGCCTCCGTCCCGTGGCCGAACGACTCGTGCGCGAACAGTCCGCCGACCGACGGGTCCAAGAGGACATCCATCGCCCCGGCTGGGGGTGCCTTGGCCGCCAACATCGCCTTCGACCCCTCGGCGACGCCCCGCACGGTCGCTTCGTCCAGGGTCCCGAGCACCTCGAGCCCGCCGACCCCGCCCGCGTTCCAGTAGTCGAACTCCGGTCGGCCCCCTTCCATCGCGATCGGCACGACCAGACCGTGGGTCCGCGTGATCGCCTGGTAGCACCGCGCGCCGGCGGTGTTGAGGTACAGCCGCTGCTCCTCGTCCCAGGAGAGCCGCACCTGGGTCTCCCCGATTCCCGGGACCGCGAGGGCCCAGTCGCGGCACTGCTTCGCGAGCGAGATCGTCCCCTCCGCTCCGAGGTCGCGCAGGGCGCGCCGGGGCTGGGTCTTCCACTCCCCCCGGGACGTCGACGGGGCGCCCGGAGGAGCCGGGCCGCCGCTCGCCCGCGCGAGCTCGGACGCGAGGCGCGTGACGGAGCTCTCCAGCTCGGCCCCCGCGAGCGCGGAGGCGGCGGCCTCCTGCCAGTGCCCGCCCGCCCAGGCGCGGAACACTACCCCCTGCAGGCGGGGACGGGCCGACAGCGTCGTGGTCTTCGAGTCGACCTGGACGCTCTCCCCGCTCCATCGCTGGGCGACCAGCTCGGCGAACATCGCCGTGCGCCCGATCTTGGCGAGCGCGGCGGCAAGATCCCCCTCGTGGTCCTCGAGCCCGGTCAACGGGGGGTCGACCCGCCGTGCGCACTTAACGCCGACGCGCTCGGCCGTCGCGGAGGAGGTCGGTACGGTCCGTCCCCCTCGCGGGCTCGGGCGGCGTACGCGAGCCGCTATAGCGGGCGACGCGTGTCCAAGTCCGTGCCGGTGAAACCTGCGGTACGCGACTTCGGGATCGTCGGGTTCGACCACGTCGACCTCAAGCTGCGGGACCGGGAGCGGGCGCGGAGGTTCTTCGTCGAGCAGCTCGGCCTGGAGGTCCTGGGCGAGGGCCCGGACCACACGTACCTTCTCTTCGGAGACCAGGTCCTCGGCCTGCACGACGCGAAGGACGGCGAGCCGAGCCGGGGGATCGACCATCTTGCGCTCCGGGTGAGCGAGTGGACCGGGCTGAAGAACCGGATCAGCCGCGCCCGGGTCACGATCACCGGGGAGAAGGAGCGGAACGACTCGCGCTCGCTGTACCTGCGGGGCCCGGAGGGCCTGCGGCTCGAGCTGGTCTGGAGGCCCGAGCCGACCACGCACGTCTGCGCCCACCCGGCGCCGGCGCCGGTCGCGGCCCCCGAAGAGGACCCCGACGCGGGCTAGCCGGCGAGGCTCGCGGCGCTAGCGGCGCGCCGGGCGCGGCGCGGGGGCCGCGGCCAACGCAGGAACCCTCGTCAACCACGAGGCGTACTTCGGCTCCTCGCCCCGGACCGCCTTCGAGAAGACCGCCATGATTCGCCGGGTGACCGGCCCCGGGACCGACGTGCCGATCGCCTGGTGTCCCACTTCCCGGATCGGCGCCAGCTCGGCGTAGGTGCCGGTGAAGAACGCCTCGTCGGCGGTCAGCAGCTCGTTGACCGAGACCAGCTTCGGGACGACCGGGTAGCCGAGGTCCTCGGCGATGCGGAGGACCGACTCCCGGGTGATCCCGAGCAGGATGTCCGACTCGAGGCCCGGGGTGTACAAGGTCTCCCCGCGGACCACGAAGAGGTTCTCGCCGGTCCCCTCGGCGACGTATCCGTTCGAGTCGAGGAGGATCGCCTCCTCGTAGCCGTCCTGCTGCGCGTCGATCCCGGCGAGGTAGCTGGTCAGGTAGTTGCCGCACGCCTTCGCGTAGGACGGCATCGCGTCCGAGCGCGGCTTGCGGTACGGCGAGATCTTCGCCCGGACCCCCTTCTCGGACCCGTCGCCGAGGTACTTCTTCGCCGGGATCGCCGCGATCGCGAGCGAAACCTTGCCGGTGGAGTTCTTGACCCCGAGCGCCGGCTCGCCGCGGTAGACGAGCGGCCGGATGTACGACGGGACGATCGCGTTGGCCGCCTGGGTCTCCACGATCGCCCGGGCGATCGCCTCCGCATCCCAGGCAAGCGGCATCCGGTAGATGCGGGCCGAGGTCAGCAGGCGGCGCACATGCTCGGGGAGCCGGAAGATCGCCGGGCCCTCCGGCGTCGCGTAGGCGCGGATCCCCTCGAACACCCCGACGCCGTAGTGGAGCGTGTGGTTCAGGACGTGAACCCGCGCGTCGTCGAAGTCGACGAGTCGCCCGTCCATCCAGATGCTCTTCCCCACGGCCGGCATCATCGTGCTTCGTCCTCCCGCGGCGCGGGGCCGCGCTCAGCCTCCGGCAGGGGCGATTGGCTAAAAGCCCTAGCCGAGCCCAAATCGAGAGACCTTCCACCCCGGGCGAGCTCACCCCTCAGGACAGCCAGCCGCCGCATCAACCCGGCGTGCACCCGTCCAGGCCGCGGGGCCCGCCTCCTCTCGTGGGCGGGGCCGTCGGGGACTCGAGCTACTGCGGATCGGGACCGCGCTCCGGTCGGACGGACGCGCCCGCCGCCAGCTCCGGCATGAAGCGAGCGGTACGCACGCTGCCGGGCGGGGGCGTCCTCGTCGGGACGACTCTCCGGGCGGCGCGGGCGTACAGACGAAGGCGGTTTCACCAGTGACCGGGGGGCCGTGGGGTCCGGGGACCGTGGATGTGACCCTCGCGCCGACCATCGACAAGGTGACTCCGCGGCTCCGAACCATCGCCCCCGGCTGGCCTGCGCTGGGACCGCCCTTCTCACCTCCACGAGACGGGCTTGGCCCGGTGGCAGGAAAGACCCGCGCTCGGACCGGTCGGGCCCGTGGGACTTTAATCCGCTTCTGCCGGTCCGCGGGCGTGCCCCCCTCTCGGCGGCTCGCCGCAGTGATGTTCACCGACACGGTCGGGTACACGGCGTCCGCGCACACGGACGAGGGGCGAGCGCTCGAGCTGATTCGGCAGCAGGCCGAGTTGATTCGCGCCATCGTGGCGATCCACCAGGGGCGGGAGGTCAAGTCGACCGGCGACGGCTTCCTCGTCGAGTTCGACAGCGCGCTCCAGGCTACGCAATGCGCCATCGGCATCCAGCGGCGGGTGTACGAGCGGGCCGCTGAGGGGAGCGGAGTGCCGTTCCAGATCCGGATCGGGATTCACCTCGGCGACGTCGTCGAGCGCGACGGCGATATCCTCGGGGACGCCGTGAACATCGCGGCCCGCATCGAGCCTCGCGCCGAGCCGGGCGGGATCTGCGTCACCGGCGCGGTCCGCGAGCAGATCCAGCACAAGATCCCGGACCGGCTGGAACCGTTGCCTCCCGCCGGACTGAAAGGGGTCGCCGACGTGGTCGAGGTCTACCGCATCGTCCTGCCCTGGACCGGCCGGGGCAAGCGCTCGAGCGACCCGGCCGGCCCGGCGGAGCGGGCCCGGCTCGCGGTCCTTCCGCTCGTGAACATCAGCCCCGACCCGAACGATGAGTTCTTCGCCGACGGTCTCACCGAGGAACTGATCGCCAACCTCGCGCTGGTCCCGGGCCTCAAGGTCATCGCCCGGACCTCGGTGATGAGCTACAAGCACCTGTCGAAGAAGGTCAGCGAGATCGGCCAGGAGCTCGGGGTCAGTACGGTCGTCGAAGGGAGCGTGCGGCGGGCGGCGAACCGGATCCGCGTCACCATCCAGGTGATCGACGTCGCGACCGAGGAGCACCTCTGGGCCTCGAACTACGACGACAATCTGGACGACGTCTTCGCCGTGCAGCGCGACATCGCCGCCCGCGTCGTCGCCTCGATCCCCGGCAACCTGCGTTCCGCGAGCGCCCCCCTCCCGGAGCTCGACAAGGCCCGGGACACGGGGAGCTATCTCGCCTACCTCCAGGGTCAGGCGCTCATGTGGCGCCGGGACGAGCCTCCGCTCCGGGATGCGATCCGGTTCTTCGAGCAGGCGATCGCCCGGGACCCGACGTTCGCCCGTGCCTACGCGGGGATCGCCCGGTCGTACGTCGGTCTCGGCATCGAAGGGTTCACCCCGTGGTCCGAGGCGATCGAGCGGGGCAGGGCCGCCGCCGAGAAGGCCGCCGAGCTGAACCCGCGGCTGGCGGAGGCGCACGCTCTCCTCGCCGAGTTCGCGTTCATGGCCGACGACCCGGACGATCTCGTGAACCGGGAGGCGCGCCGGGCGATCGAGCTGAACCCGAACCTCGCCGAGGCGCACGATCTGCTCGGCCAGGTCGCCGGCGCCCTCGGGAACATCGAGCTGTACGTCGGCCAGGCGGAGATCGCCTACCAGCTCGACCCGCT
>JASHRJ010000032.1 GCA_030037395.1 Thermoplasmata archaeon | reverse complement strand
GCGAGGCGGCCCAGGCGCTCTACGAGGAGGGGAAGCGGATCGGCGTCAAGCTCGACGGGGCGCGCCAGGCGCTCGCGGCGACCGAGGCGCGCCTCGCCTCCGCCGAGCCCGCGTCGCCGGCGTTAGCCCGCAGGGCCGCGGCCGCCGGGCCCCGGACCCCCCGATGGTTCGAGAAGTTCCGCTGGTTCGTCAGCTCGCAGGGGCTCCTGGTCCTCGCGGGCCGCGATGCCCCTTCCAACGACCTGCTCGTGCGCCGGCATCTCAAGGACGGCGATCTGTACGTGCACGCCGACCTCCACGGGGCGGCGAGCGTCGTGGTGAAGCGGGCCGAGCCGGCGTCGCCCGTGGCGGAGGAGACGGTGCGGGAGGCGGCGCAGTGGGCGGTGGCGTTCTCGAAGGCGTGGCGCGCCGGCCTCGCCTCCGCGACCGCGTTCTGGGCTACGCCCGACCAGGTGTCGAAGAGCGCCGCGAGCGGCGAGTTCGTTCCCCGGGGGGCCTGGATGGTCCGAGGGACGAAACACTTCGTCCCGGAGGTCCCCCTCGAGCTCGGGGTCGGGACGATCCGCTACGACGACGAGGAGTGGCTGGCGGTCGCACCGCCAGCGGCGGTCCGCGCGCGCGGGGCCGTCCGCTTCCTCCTCTCCCCCGGCGAGGAGCGCGAGCGGGCGGATCGCGAGATCGAGCTGGCCCGGGAGCTCGGCGTCCCCCGGACGCGGCTCCAGGGGCTCCTGCCGGCCGGCGGGCTGACGGTCCGTCGCCCGTAGACCACGGTCACCTCCTCCGCCGGGAACCCGTCCCCCGGCCGACGCCAGGTCCGATGGCGTGCCCGCAATCCCACGACGGTCACCGGCCCGGACCGCAGCCGCAGCGACGCCCCGACCTCGATCCGCGTTCCCGGGACCGTCGGCATCCGCTCCGTCGACGAGCGGGCGCCGTCGATCACCGCCACGCGCACGAACCGGTGGCCGTCCTCGATCGCCCATACCGTCGCCACCTCCCGCGCCGACGCCTCCGTCCCCGCCTTGCCGTCCCTCCGGTCGAGGCGGGTCACCGTCGCCGGAAGCGCGAGCCCCGGGACCGGTTCGCCCACGCGCAGACGGACCCCCTCCGCGAGCTCGAGGCCCCGCCGCGCGCTCGTCGCCCCGGCGGAGACGACAACCTCGACCCGAGCGCGGGGGGCGGCGAGGGAGGCGAACGGGTGCGTCCACCGGCAGACGCGACACCGGGCGATGCCGGAGACCCCGCCCCCGCCGCGGCGGTCGATCCGGAGGATCCGGTGGAGGGTCTCCTCCCCACAGTTCTCGCACCGGACGACCGCCGATCCCAGCGCCGCGGCGTCCGGCGCCTCCTCTCGGCCGGGCACGGAGCGCCTACCCGGGGGACGGACCGGCCCGGTCCGCGGTGGGGCTGCCCGAATTTGAATCGGGGTCCCGGGCTCCCAAAGCCCGAAGGATGGACCAGTAGAGCGGGCGGAGGGTCGTCCTCCGGCCCGAAGCTACCCCACAGCCCCGCATCGGGACCTAGACCGCGTCGACCCGCTTCAACGTTCGGCCAATGCGGCACTCGGCGGACCCTTCGGCGACCGCCTCGATGCGGTACCGCTGCTTGGCCGGGAGCGCTGGGCCGGCGCAGATCCACCAGGTAGGGCAGTCGAGCCGTCGGCACGGGTAGCGCGCGACCTCCACCTGGCTCCCCACGACCGCGCTCCGAGCCTCCACGACGAGCGGCCGACCGACCGGGGTCACCTCCACGACGTGGGCGTCGGTCTCCTGGAGCGCGCACGGGTGGGTGACCGCGCGGACCTTCGTCACGGCGTAGCGGCGGCCCGGGTCGAGCGTCAGGCAGGCATGGCGGTACGGGCAGGTGCGGCAGGGGGGGGCCCCGCCCTGGTACACGAACTCGAACCCTTCCCGCGCCTGCTCGACGGACAGCAGCGTGATCTCCGGCATCAGGCGATCACCCCGGTGGCGCTGGCGAGCCGCTCCGCCGCCTCGCGCGTGAGCCCGTTGTCGCCGAGGATCGTGTAGCGGTCCGGCCGGACGGTGTGCGCCATGCCGAGCGCGCGGATCACCTCATCGCGGCTGACCCCCAGCTCCTGGGCGGTCGTGGGTGCCCCGACGGTCAGGAGCGCGTTCTTCAGCTTCCGCCAGTCGCCGCCGTGAAGGTACATCATCATGATCGCCCCGACCCCGCACTGCTCCCCGTGGAGGCTCGGTCGTCGCGAGACCCGGTCCAGGGCATGCGAGAACAAATGCTCGCTCCCCGAGCACGGGCGCGAGGAGCCCGCGACGCTCATCGAGATCCCCGAGACGAGGATCGGACGGATCGCGATCCAGACCGACTCCTCGAGGTTCGGCTTGATCGCGGCCGCGTGGTCGATGATCTCCTGCGCGGCGTACTCGCTCAGGTTCGCCGCGGTGCTCGAGTACTCCTCGCTGCGCAGGCGCACGGCGAGGCGCCAGTCGAGGATCGCGGTGACGTTCGAGATCACGTCCGCGCAACCGGAGGCCAGCAGGCGGTACGGGGCCTGGACGATCAGCGCCGTGTCGGCGATGACGCCCATCGGGACCGCCCCGACCGTGGTCGACAGCCCGTCGCCGTCATGGAGCGACGCTCGGGGCGACGAGATCCCGTCGTGGGCCGCCGAGGTAGGCAGGCTCAGGAACGGAACGCCGAGGCGCGCCGCGACGACCTTCGTGATATCGATCTTGCTCCCGCCCCCGACCCCGACGAGGAAGCGGGCCTCCCGGGCCCGCGCTTCGGACGCCACGCGGTCGACCTCGGCGCCCGTCGCCTCGTGCGCCACGATCGCGGGGGCGGTGAAGCCGTCCGCGGCCAGGATCTCGGCCGCGCGGTTCCCCGCGAGCTCGGCGGTCCTCGGTCCGGTGATCACCGCGCCCCGCGGCGGGAAGCCGAACTGGTGGCAGGTCGCGGCGAGGTCCTCGAGGACCCCGTGACCGACCAGCACGGTGCGCGGGAAGACCATCCCCTTCGCCTTGGCGAACGGGAAGTCGCTCCCGCCGGAAAGGTCCTGGCGCCCGGGAAGCCCCTCCGCCATCGCCTGAAGCGGCGAACGGGGGAGCCGTCCTCTTTAGGCTATCCACCGGCGACCGGAGCGGATCCGCCGGTCAACGGCCGGGCACATCGCCCCAGAGGACCTTGTGCTCCTGGAGCATCAGGCGGACGTCGAGCCGGTCGGCCAGCACCCAGTCGGCGAGCCGGCCCGCGTCGCTCCCCCAGACCGGCTGGAAGACGACGGTCGCCGGTCCGGGGTAGCGCCGGACGATGCGCCGAGCGTACAGGTAGTCCCGGCGGTCGCCGACGACGAACTTCACGATGTCCTCCGCGCCGAGCCGCGGGAGGTTCGCCCAGCGGTTGTGCCCCTCCATCCCGGAGGACGGGCACTTCACATCGACGCTCAGGTGCACGCCGGGAAGACCGAGGAACGGCGTGACGTCCAGCGAGCCACCGGTTTCGATCACCGTCGTGAGACCCCGGGCGGAGAGCCGCCGCACGAGGTCGAGCGCCTCGCGCTGCAGGAGCGGCTCCCCGCCCGTGAGGCACACGTGGCGGGTCCGGTGCCGGGCGATCTCGGCGAGCAGCGACGGGATCGAGCGCTCCCGGCCCGGCCCGAACGAGTAGGTCGTGTCGCACCAGCGGCAGCGAAGGTTGCAGCGTGCCGTGCGGACGAACGTCGTCCGGACCCCGGTGAGCGGCCCCTCGCCCTGGATCGAGTGGAACACCTCGATCACCCGCATCGGGCGTCCGAGCGTCCGCCTCGCCTAAAATCTCGCCCCTCCGCTGCGGGGGGCGGCGATTTCTCAAATACCGCCCCGGGTCCTCGCCCGCCGATGGAGCCGGCGCGGGTCGCCCGTTGGCAGAAGGCCTGGCGCGACGCCGGCCTCGCGACCGCCCGCCGGCGGGACGGTCGTCCCAAGTTCTACGCCGTGAACGCCTACCCCGGCCCCAGCGGGTTCCTTCACCCGGGGCACCTGCGGGGGTACGCCTGTCTCGACCTCCTCGGACGCTTCCACCGGATGCTCGGCGAGGAGGTGCTGCTGCCGTTCGGCCTGCACGCCTCCGGGCTGCCGGCGGTCGCGTGGGCCCAGAAGGTCCGCGACCGCGACCCGGCGACGGTGGCGCAACTGGACGCGGCGGGCGTGGCGCCCGAGCTCCGCGACCGGCTCGAGGCGCCGGAGGAGATCGCCCGGTTCTTCGCCGCGAACTACCGCGACGTCGTCGAGCGGTTCGGGGTCCTCATCGACCCGACGACCTCGCTGACCACGATCGACGACGACTACCGAGCGTTCGTGCGCTGGCAGATGCGGACGCTTGCGCGGAGGTCGGCGCTCGTCCAGGGGGCCCACACCGCGCCGGTCTGCCCGGTCTGTGGCCCGGTCGCGGTCGACGCGGCCGAGACCGACCTCTCGAGCGGGGGCGACGCGGAGGTCGTCCGGTTCGCCACGGTGCCGTTCGCCCTGGACGACGGGCGGGTCCTGCTCGCCGCCACCCTCCGGCCCGAGACGGTGTACGGCGTCACGAACCTCTGGCTCGCTCCGGCCGGAGAGCTCGTCGCCTGGCACCATGGCGAGCGGACGTACCTCGTCGCGCCGGCCGGGGCGGAGCGTCTGGGGGAGCAGCACGGCGGGCGCGTAGGCCACCGCGGTCCGGCCGCGGAGGTGGTGGGACGCGAGGTGCTGGTCCCGCTCGCGGGACGGAGGGTGCCGGTGCTCGCGAGCCCCGTGGTCGACCCGGAGGTCGGCACCGGCGTCGTGATGAGCGTGCCGGCGCACGCGCCGGCCGACGCCGCCGCGCTCGAGGGCGTGGACGCGGCGACCCGGGGCCGGCTCGCGTCCCCGCCCGTGCTGCTGGCCGTCCCGGCCGACGGGGAGCTCACCGGCCCCGAGACCGCGCTCGTCGCCGGCAGCGGGACCCCCGCGGAGCGGGCGCTCCACGCGGTGGGGGCGCGGGGCCTCGCGGACCGCTCGAAGGTCGACGAGGCGACCGAACGGCTGTACCGGCTCGAGTTCGTCCGGGGACGGATGACCGTTCCCGAGCTGGCCGGCGTGAGCGTCCGCGCGGCCCGGGAGCGGGTCGCCGTCCAGCTCCGCAGCCTCGGGACCAGCTTCGACCTGGAGGAGTTCTCGAAGCCCGTGGTCTGCCGGCAGGGCCATCGGGTCGTCCTCCGTCGCGTCGCCGACCAGTGGTTCCTCCGCTACTCCGATCCCGCCTGGAAGGCGGAGACGGTCCGCAGCCTTGCCGGCGTCTCGGTCACCCCCGAGGAGTACGGCCGGGAGCTCCCGGCGATCGTCGACTGGTACGAGGACCGCCCGTGCACCCGACGGGGCCGCTGGCTCGGCACGCCGTTCCCGCTCGACCCGAGCTGGACCGTCGAGCCGATCGCCGACTCGACGTTCTACATGGCCTACTACGTCGTCCGACGGTACGTTGCGGCGGGCCGGCTGTCGGTCGTGCAGCTGACGGACGCCCTGTTCGACCACGTGTTCCTGGGCGAGGGGGCCGGGGAGCCGACGGTGCCCGCGGCGCTCCGCGACGAGCTCCGAGCGGAGTTCCTGTACTGGTACCCCCTCGATCTCAACATCGGCGGCAAGGAGCACCGCCGGGTGCACTTCCCCGTGTTCCTGTTCCACCACGCGCGGCTCTTGCCCTCCGAGCTCCGCCCGCGCGGCATCTTGGTCCACGGCTGGGTCACGGGCCCGGCCGGCGCGAAGGTCTCCAAGAAGGAGATCGCTACGAAGGGTGGGAGGATCCCGTCGATCGAGTCCGCCTTCGAGCGGTGGGGCCCGGACCCGCTGCGCCTGTTCTCGGTCCTCGCCGCCTCGCTGAGCCAGGACCTCGAGTTCGACGCCGGCCTCGTCGACGCCGCGGCGGACCGGCTGGCCGACCTGGAGCGCGTGCTCCGGGAAGCCGCCGGCGACGGCGACGGTCCGCCCGAGCTCGACGCCTGGCTCGCCTCCCGGGCGCACGAGCTCGTCCGCCGGGTCCGAGCCGCCTACGCGGCGCGGGATCTGCGCGCGGGGGCGGAGGCGACGGTCGTCGAGCTGCCGGCGCTCCTGCGGCGCTACTACGCCCGGGGCGGCGGGGCGGGGGCGGCGACCGATCGCCTCGCGCGGGCCGGGATCCGGCTTCTCTCTCCGCTCGCCCCTCACCTCGCGGAGGAGCTGGGCGAGGGGAGGTTCCCGGGGCTCGTGGCGGCCCAGCCGTTCCCCAGCCCGGACGAGTTCCCGCGCTCCGAAGAGGCGGACCGCCGGGAGGCGTTCCTCCAGCGCGTCGAGGAGGACCTCCGGGCGGTGCTCCGGCCCCGGGAGGAGCGGGGGACCCCCCCGCCGGACGAGGCGGTGTTCTTCGTCGCCGCGCCGTGGAAGGCGACCGTGGAGCGGTGGATGCGCGACGCGACCTCGGAGGGCCGGGAGCCGACCGTGCGGTCGATCCTGGAAAGGGCCGCGGCGCACCCGGACCTCGCCGCCTACCGGGCCGAGATCGCGAAGTACGTCCAGCGTACCGCGCCGGCGGTCCGTTCTGAGCCCGAGCCCCTGCCCGAGGTCGACGAGGCGGCGGTCCTCCGCGCGTCGGAGGGATACCTCGCCCGCCGGTTCGGGATCCGGGGGCTGGCGGTGTACCACGAGGCGGAGGCGGCGCCCCACGACCCGCTCGGCCGCCGCGAGAGGGCCCGCCCCGGCCGGCCGGCGTTCTACCTCATCGGGGCGAACGAGGCGTCCGGCGGAACGCCCGCGGCACCGGCCTAGCGGCGTCGGCGGGCGCCGGACGGCCGACGCGAGCCGGCGAAGTTGAGGTACATCCGCGAAGGGGTCGGATGCCGGGAGATCTCGCGGTACTTGGCCGAGCTCTTCGCCGCGTAGCTGCGGTCGACCCGGCCGGAGATCTCGAAATAGATCAGCTGCCCCACCGGCATCCCGGCGTAGATGCGCACCGGCAGCTTGACGCTCATCTCGAGGGTCCAGTAGTTGCAGAACCCCTCGTCCCCCTTGCCGGCGGTCGAGTGGATGTCGATCCCGAGGCGCCCCACGCTCGACTTGCCCTCCAGGAACGGGACGAACCCGTGGGTCTCGGTGTACTCCTCGGTGACGCCGAGGTACAGCTGTCCCGGGATCAGGACGAACCCCTCGCGGGGGATCCGGAACTCGCGCGTGGGGTTCGGGCGCCGGGCGTCCAACGCGGGCCCGTCGTAGACCGCGAGGTACGGTCCGAGGTGCACGTCGTACGAGTTCGTGCCCAGGCACGCCCGCCGGAACGGGCGGATCACGATCGCGCGATCCCGGAGCGCTTGGCGGATGCGCGCGTCCGACAGGATCATCCGAGCCGGCGCGCCACGCCGCGTGCGCTATTTAACGGGGCGAGCCGCCGGCTCCGTTTCGAGGGCGATCGCGGCGTACCCCACGACCTCCTCCATCGGGGCGACCTCGCCCGAGTGGCCCCAGCGCAGCAGCGTCGCGGCGACCGCCCTCCCCCGGAGCGCCGCGAGGAGCGCGGTCGTGGGGGCGATCCCGCACATCGAGATCCGCTCGCCTACGACGGTCCGATAGAGCCGATCCGGGTCGCGCGCGAGGATCGCGTCGATCGCCCGGCGGTCGAGCCGTCGCGCCTCTTCCGCCGGAACGTAGTGCGAGAAGTCGGTGGACGCGAGGAGGAGGACGTCCCGGTCCGCCACCGCCTGCGCCAGCGCGCGGCCGACCGCCTCCAGCCCCGGCAGCGGCCCGAACGGCACTTCGACCGGCACGATCCGCGGCTTCGGTAGGACGTACTGCAGGAACGGCAACTGCACCTCGATCGAGTGCTCGCGCGCGTGCGCCCCCTCGTCGACGGCGAACGGACCTTCCGAGAGGATCCGGACGAGCTCGGTGTCGATCGGTACCGGCCCGAGCGGCGTCCCCCACGGGACCGCGGAGAGCGCGGGGCGCCGGCTCGCGCCGTAGTGGTCCACCCCCAGGAGGACGACGGTCGGGGGGGCCTTCCCGCGCGCGATCCGCTCGTAGACGTGGGCCGCGATCGCCCCGGAGTACGGCAAGCCCGCATGGGGGACGACGGCGGCAGCCAGCCGGCGCTCGGGCGCCCGGTGACGGACGGGCAGTTCCCCCGGCCCCCGCCAGTCGATAAAGCAGGCCTCCACCTGCCGCGCCAGTTCCCGCCCGTCCGCCGCGTAGAACTGGCCGGCGACCGCGGGGAGGCGCACCGCCGACATCGGCCCTACCCCGGACCGAGCTCCCGGACGAGGGCGTTCGCCTCCTCCTCGCGGAGGCGGCGTCGGCCGGAGGTGTGGAACGGGTTCGGCTCGCCGTACCGAGGGATGACGTGGAAGTGCACGTGGAAGATGATCTGGCCGGCGGCCGCGCCGGCGTTCAAGGCGACGTTGTAGTCCGGCGCCAGGCGCTCCGCTCGACGGCACACCTCGTCGAGCGTGCGGACGAGGGCGATCTGGTCGTCGAACGGGAGATCGGTGAGCCTCGCGCCGTGCCGCTTGGGGATCACCAGGGCGTGCCCGCGGGTGAACGGGAACAGGTCCAGGAAGGCGAGCGTCGCCCCGTCCTCGTAGACGACGTACGCCGGCGCCTTCCGAGCGGCGATGTCGCAGAAGACGCACGTCTCCGGGCCGACCGCTCCGCCGTCCATCGGCCGCCGGGCAGATTGGGACGAGACTTTACGGTTGGTGGCGCGGTGTTCGGGACGACCTCATTAGGAGTTCTTCGCATCCGGAAACCGACGGTGAGGGGGACAGCGCTGGCGATCGGAGTGGCGGTAGCCCTCGTGCTGGGCGCCTACGCGGTTCCCACCGCGGCGCGCCCGCCGTCCGAGGGCGGGACGCCGCGGGCAGGTCCCCTCGCCACCGACGCGGTCCCGCTCCCGAGCGGGGCGGTCGCCTACCCGATGGACCCGGCACGGCCGCTCCTCGTGTCGCTCTCGCTCGCGTTCTCCAACGCGAGCCGCCTGGCCGTGTTCCTGGCCGAGGTGTCGAACCCCGCATCGCCCGAGTACCGGCACTTTCTGTCGTACGCCGGCTTCGAGCAGGAGTTCGCGCCCCGCCCGGCGGAGGCGGCGGAGGTAGAGCAGAGCTTGCTCGCGGCGGGGGCGGCGAGCGTCTCCGTCGCACCGGGCGGTCTCGCGGTCCAGTCGGTCATGAGCGCGGGGGCGGTCCAGCGGCTCCTCGGCGTCCGCTTGGTCCAGCTCGCCGCGGGTCCCCCCGGGACCGACTACACCGCGGTGGGGACTCCCGAGCTCCCGGCCGCGGTGCAGGGGATCGTCACGGGGATCTCCGGGCTCTCGGACCTCGCGGCGGGATCCCGTCTGATCGCGACCGCCCGGACCGTCGCGCCGGCGCGGCCGGTCGGTGCGGGGCTCTCCCAGTTCATCGCGGTCGCGAACACGAGCGACGATTGGTACCTCGGCTCGGACTACGCGCAAGCCTACGAGGCGAACCAGCTGTGGCCGGGCAACTCGAGCGTACCGAACGCGACGTACCCCACGGGGATCGCGATCGCGACGCTCCTCGCGAGCTCGTACAACGCCAACGACTCGGTGAACCTCCCGCCGTGGGACCCGTCCGTCGTCGACCAGTACTTCAACGACACGTTCCCGACCCAGTGGCCGCACCCCACGGTCACCGGGGTCCCGGTGGTCCCGCTCGGGGCCCCCACGCCGCCGGCGCCGGGGCCGTTCCACGGCGTGAACGACACCACCGGCATCGAGACCGAGAACTCGCTCGACCTCGAGATGGCCGGCAGCCTGGCGCCGGGCTCGTCGCTCTACAACTTCTACTTCGCTGGCAGCCTCATCGCGAACCCCAGCCTGGCGACCGACGTCTCCGCCTACCTCGCCGACGACCTCGGGGCGGCCCTCAACTACAGCGGCTACGGCTCAAGCCGGCTCGCGGTCGTCTCGGCCTCGTTCGGCCTGCCCGACCTCAACAACAGCCAGTGGGACGAGGAGCTGGAGACCGCGGCGGCGACCGGGGTCACGGTCGTCGCGGCGAGCGGGGACCAGGGCGACGCACCCGACTCCGAGACCGGCCGGGGCGATGGGCCGGCGCCGCTCTGGCCGGCGACGGCGGCGTTCAACACCTCCGGCGTCATCTCCGTCGGGGGCGTCTCCGTCGTCCTCGGGGGGAACGCGACGGCGACCTATACCGGGCCGCCGCTGGTCGCCCGCTACGACCCCAGCGTCACCGGGATCCCGTTGAACGCGGTCGCGTGGTGGGACGCCGGCGGGGAGTGGGTGGCGGGCACCGAGGGAGGGGCCAGCACCGTCTACCCCGAGCCCGATTGGCAGTTCCACTCCGCCGCCCAGCCGGCGATCGTCAACGCCTCGGTGGTCCAGGGGGTCTCCCAGCTCGGGCGCACGGGTCCGGACGTCGCCTTTCCCGCGAACGCGACGATCGCCTACGTGGCGAACTACTCGGCCGGGAACGTCTCCGGGGGGACGATCTACTTCGCCGTGGTGGAGGGGACGAGCGTCGCCGCCCCGGTGTTCGCCGGCCTGCTGGCGGACGTCGTCGCGGTCGAGAGCCTCCGCAGCGGTACCTTCTCTGGTCTCGGCTTCCTCGACCCGACGCTCTACCGCATCGCGAGCTACTTCGAGGCCCACCCGGGCGCGACCGACCCGTTCCTGGATGTCGTCGCCGGCGCGAACGCGCTGTTCTCCGCCGGCCCCGGCTGGGACGCGACGACCGGCTGGGGCGAGCTGCTTGCCCCACTCCTACTGAGCGCCGACCTCAACTCCACCGTCGTGAACTACACCTACACCGGGCCGACCCCGTCGCTCCCGCCCCGGCCGGCCGGACCGTCGTCGCTGCTGACCCTCGTCCTGGTCTTCGCCGGCGCGGGGACGGCGGTCGTCTTCGCGTACGTCCTGATCGCCTCGCGCCCGAAGCGACGAACGGCCGCGCCGACACCGGCGGCAACGTGGGGGGCCGCCGGCGGGGGCGCGGGGACGCCGCCCCCCGGGGCCGCGGCAACGTTCTCCTGCCCGTACTGCGGGGCGGATCGGCCGGCAGAACCCGGCCACTGCCCGAGCTGCGGCGCTATGTAGCGGGGGGCGGGGCCACGGCCCCGGCGCCGTCCGGCGGCGAGGCGGTCGGCTCGGGGGCGGCCCGGGCGTCCGGCGCCGGGGCCGCGGTCTCTGCGAGCGCTCCCGCGGGCGGCAGCCCCGGGGCGACCCCGAGCTTCTGCTCGAGGACGCGGCGGATCTCCTCGGGGCGCCCGGACGGGATCCCAAAGTACTCCGCGAACCGGCGGCTGGTGCTGAGCTCGAGGGTCGAGCCTTTCGGCTCGGTCCGGACGAGGCCGAGGCCGCGGAGGTGCTGGACCTCCTCGTAGGCGACCTCGCCGATCATGCGGACGAGGACGCTCTGGAGGATCGGCTGGTGGTAGGCGATCAGCGTGAGCGCGCGGAGGGTCCTCGGGGCCATCTCGACCGGGGTGACGGCGTGGACGAGGGGGACGAACCGCTCCTGGAGCTGGAGGGCGTAGCGGTCTCCGACGCGACGGACCTCCAGCGCGGACTGGCGGTTCCGGTACGTCTCTTCGAGCGTCCGGACGGCCCGCGGGACCGCCCGTCCGTCCTCGACCTCGAGCGCCGCGGCGATCTCCCGGGCGGAGAGCGGCTTGCCCGCGGCGAACAGCACCGCCTCGACCTCGAAGACGAGGTCGTCGAGCCGCGACGGCACGCTCACGCCTCCTCCCGGACGGGGTGGCGCTCTTCGGCGGTACGGACCACCATCACCGGGGAGGTCCCGAGGACCTCCTGCTGCAGCTCGACGGAGCGCTCGCGGGCGAGGAACAATACGGCGAGGAACACGGCAACGAACCGGTCCCGGCCGCTGTGGGGCGCCCAGAGGTCGAGCAGCGCGAACGGCTCGCCGATCGGGTGCCGGACGACCTCCTCCCACGCCTCGGCGAGGTCCCGCTCCGGGATGTCGCCGTGCACGATCACCTCGGGAGGAGCGCGCTGCTCCTCCCGGAGGCGGTCGCGGAGCGCCTGGACCTTTAGGGAGCGGCGCGCGTCGACCTCCGCCTCGCCGAACGCCCGCACGAGCTCGAGGAGCGTCACCGGCCGGGTCTCGGGGTGGCGCACCATCCCGAGGAGGGCGGGAGGGTCGGCGGAGTCGAGGACCGCCGAGGTGACGTCGACCGCTTCGGGGGTGTCGAGCAGCGAGAGGTAGCCGTCGTCCTCCGTCCCGAGCGCGCCGTCCAGCTCCCCGGGGCCCGGGACGGCCGGCGGCGCGCGGGTGCGAAGGACCTCCTCGGACTGCAGGTACAGGATGCTCCAGGCCATGTAGAGGAGGCGGCCGGCGACCGCGAAGTTCACGGCGCCGTCCGAGCGAACCCGCTCCAGGTACGCCTCGGTGAACCGGGCGAGGTCGATCTCCCACGGGTCGAACTCCTCCTCGAGCACCAGCTCGAAGAGCAGCGCGGTGGCCTTCTGGACCGGGTCCGGGATCACGACGTGGACCCCCTCGCGCAGCTTCTCGACCAGCGCCAGGTACCGCTCGAGCAGCGCGGTCGGCTCGCCGGCCCCCTCGCCGAGGAGCGAGCGGTGGAAGACGAGGTAGCCGAGGACCTTCTCGGCGGTCTCCCGGGCGATCGGCGAAGCCGGGGCCGCGGCGGCCGCCGGCACCGGGCCGGCGAGCGTCTCCAGTTCGTTCACTGCGCCTCCACCGCGCGCGGCGGCTCCGGGCCGGCCGACGGCGGGCTCTCCCGCTCGTCCGCGTCCTTGATCTCGTCCAGCCGCAGCCCGACCACCCGGGAGCAGCCGTCCCCGCGCATCGTCACGCCGAACAGCTGGCGGGCAAACTTGAGGGTGACCTTGCGCAGCGAGATCACGACGAACTGCGCCCGCTCCGAGTTGCGGCGGACCATCCGCCCGATGTACTCGGCGTTGAGCGCATCCAGCGACATGTCGACCTCGTCCAGGACGTACAGCGGGCTCGGGTCGTAGCGCTGCAACGAGAAGATGAACGCGAGACTGGCGAGCGACTTCTCGCCGCCCGACAGCTGCTCCAGGCGGAGGACCGTCTTGCCGACCGGACGCGCCTCGATCAGGAGACCGCCGGCGAGCGGGTCGCTCTCGTTCTCCAGGGCGATCCGGCCCTCGCCGCCCGCCGACAGCTCCGCGTAGATCGCCCGGTAGTTCGTGTCGACCTGGCGCACCACCTCGACTAGCTTCTCCCGCTTCTTCCGCTCGATCTCGGAGACCAACGCCACCAGGTCGTCCCGCTCCCGGGTCAGCCGCTCGACCTCGGTGGCGAAGTCGTCCAGGCGGGCCTTCTCGGCATCGTACTCCTCGACGGCGCGCTGGTTCACGTCCCCGAGGGCGGCGAGCTGCTGCTCGACCGTGGCGACCCTGCGCTTGAGCTCCTCGGGCGGCGTCGGCTGCTCGTCGGCCGTCGGCTCCGGGAACTCCCGCAGCGCCTCCTCGAGCTCGCGCAGTCGCGCCTCCGCCTCGGCCGTGCGGGACTCCTCCTGCGCCAGGAGCCCCCGCCGGGTCGTGAGGTTCGCATCGGTGGTGGCGAGCTCCCCCGTGGCCTTCAGCCGGTTCGCCTCCAGTCCCTTGCGTCGCTCGATCTGGCCCCGCGCAGCCTCCCCTTGCTTCGCCTCGAGCGCCTTCAGCGCCTCCAGCGCCGCGGCCGCCTCGCGGACGGCCTTCTCGGTCCGGGTGACCTCCTTCCCCTTCGCGGCGAGGTCCGCCTTCAGGCGGTCGAGGTCCTTCCGTCGGGCGTCGAGCTGGCCTTCGAGGGCCGCGACCGATGCCCTGGCGGATTCGAGCTCCCCGTTCGCCGTGACCCGTTCGTTCTGGGTGGCGGTCGCCTGCTCCTGCAGAGTCTTGAGGCGCGCCGACAGGGCCTGCGGCAGCTGCGCGAGGTACTCTTCCTGCGCCGCCTGCCGCGCCTTCTGCAGCTCCGCCAGCTCGCGGGCCGCCGTGTCCACTTCGGCGCCCCGGGCCCCGCTCGCCTTCTCGGCGGCCGCCCGCTCGGAGGTCGCGCGGGCGACCCGCTCGCGGGCGACGCGCAGCTTCTCTCGGGCGCCGGCGAGGTCCTGCTCGAGCACGGCCCGCGTCGAACGGCTCGCCTCGGCGTGGATCGACCGGGCGGCGAGCTCGTCCGCGGCCGTGCGGATCTTCTCGGTCAGGTGCGCGAGCTCGTCCTGCGCGGCCGCCTGGGCGGCGGTCTTCTGGCGCAGTTCGTCGCCCAGCCGCTTCAGCTCCACCGGACTGTCCGCGCCCCGACCCAGCGACGACGGGTCGAGGTAGCCGCCCGAGATCGCTCCGGTCGCCTCGATGAGGTCGCCGGCGAGCGTCACGAGGCGGACGCCGCCCATCTGCTCGCGGGCGCGCGCGAGGTCGTCCATGACGACGGTCTCGCCGAAGACGTACCAGAAGGCCGGCCGCAGGGCGTCGTCGAACCGGACCAGATCGAGCGCGAAGCCGGCCGCGCCCGAGGACTTGGAGGCGATGAGCGCCTTGCCGTGCGGACGGCCGTCGAGCATCTTGTTCAACGGGAGGAACGTCGCGCGGCCGCGCTTCTCCTCGCGGAGGAGCCGGATGCATTCCTCGGCCACGCGATCGGTGTCGACGATCAGGGCCTGGAACCTCGGGCCGCCGGCGACCTGGAGCGCCGTCTTGTGCTTCGGGTCGAACTCGGCGAGCTCCTCGACGGTGCCGCGGATCCCCTCGATCTTGCCGAGGTTCCGCTGCGAGAGCAGGTAGTCGACCGCCGCGAGCGCCGAGGGGCGCCCGCCGGCGTCCGTCCGGGCCTTGAGGCGGGCGTCCAGCGCGTAGTAGCGTCGGTTGGCCTCGGCGATCTCCCGACCGAGGCGGTCGATCTCCGCGCCGAGCGCCTTCTCCTGATTCTGGAGGCCGAAGAGCTCCTTCTGGAGCTCGGCCGGGGCCTTGCCGCTCCCGCTCGCCTTCGCCGCCTCTTTGAGGCGGAGCTCCAGGTCCTTCACCTCCACCTCGTGGGCGGTGAGGTCGTCCTCCGCCTGGGCCTGCGCCTTCTCGGCGGCCTGCCCGGCGGCGGAGGCGGCTTCGCGAGCGGAGAGCGCCTCCTGCCAGGCGCGCTGCCGCGCGTCGATCTTTCGCTCCAGCTCGAGCTGCTGCTTGCGCGCCTGCGCAAGGCGGTCGTTCGGCCGGCCCGGGGTCGCCGTGGCGGCGGCAAGCTCCTGGGACTGGGCCGCGCCCTTCGCCTCGAGCGAGGCGAGGCGCGCCTCGAGCTCGGACGCGCGGCGGGCGAGCCCGGCACGCTGCTTGTCGTCGGCCGAGCTCGCCTTCTCGAGCTCGCCGACCTGGGCCGTGAGCCCCTCAACCGCTTCGCGGAGGTTCGCGAGGCTCTGCTCGGCTCGCGCGTGGGCGAGCTTCCTCTCGTCGAGCTCCTGCCTGAACTTCTGGGCGGCCGCTCCTCCCGCCTCGGCGATCTCGCGGTCGACCGCCTCGATCGCGGCCCCGACCTCGGCGAGGCGGGCGGCGACCTTGGACCGTTCGGCCTCCAGGCGAGCGATCTCCGCGCGCGCCTGCTCTACCTGGGTGCGGCAGGTGGCCACCTCGTGCTCGGCCAACCGGTGGGTGGCGCGGGCGAGTTGAGCCTCCGTCTTCCGCTTCTCCTCCAGGAGCTGCTTGTACTGGATCGCCTGCAGCCGCTGCTGCTCAAGCGAGCCGAGGCGGCCCTTCACCTCGCCGAGCAGGGTCTGGATCCGGCCCAGGTTCTGCTCGAGGTCCTCGCGCTTCGCGCCGGCCCGCTCGAGCTCCTCGTCGTACTGCGAGATCCCGGCCAGCCGCTCGACCAGCGCCCGTCGCGGGGTGGATCCCATGGTGACGATCTTGTTGACGTCGCCCTGCTGGACCAGGTTGTAGCCGTCGCCGGCGAGGCGGGCGTGACCGAGCAGGGCGTCGATCTCGCCCTGGGTCGACCGCCGGCCGTTGACGTAGAAGTAGGAGTAGTACCCCTCGGGATCGTTCGGCGCGAGCTTGACGTACCGCGTGACCTCGACCTCCGCCGCCTCCGAGGGAAGGAGGTGGTCCGCGTTGTCGAAGACCAGCGAGACCTCGCACTCCGTGGCCGGCTTCTTGGCCGCGCCGCCGTTAAAGAACAGCTGCGGCAGCCGCTCCGCGCGCAGGGCCTTTGAGCTGGTGGGGCCGAGGACGAACAGGATCGCGTCGGAGATGTTCGATTTGCCCATGCCGTTCGGGCCCGCGACCCCGGTGAACCCGGGCTCGAACGGGATCTCGGTCGCCCCGGCGAACGACTTGAAGTTCCGGATCTTCAGCCGCTTCAGGTACATCGAGCGCGCCTCCCGACCGTAGACCGTCGCCGGAACCTGCCCGTTTGTCGGACGGTTGTCAGCAGCGGTGCCCGAGCCCTGTCCGCCATATTTAACCACTTTCTTCCGCAGGAACCGCGGGGGGGCAGCGGGCCGTCTCCGGCACTCTCGAGGCCGTCGCGCGTCGCCCCCTCGTCGGACCCACCGCGGCGGCCCGGGCGAGCCGACGGCGAAGCGCCGTAAGCTCCGCCTCGACCCGGCGTCCGGGCCGGAGCTCGCGTCGCGCCCCCGCGCCGGGGTCCTCGCAGGTTCGCAGGGGAGAGACCGCGTAGCCGAGTGCCCGTCGCCCTCTCCCCGCCCCCGATCCGCCTCCGCCTTGGCCCAGGTGCCGGCTTGGGCCTACGCCCGGGTCGTACCCCACGACTGGCGCGTTCGGGCCCCGGCGCGCGCAGGTTCGAGCACGGCCGGTCCGGCGCCCCGCGCGCGGCGAGCGGAGGACGCGGACCCGGTGAGTCCGGGGCGGACGCTAAGCGGGCGCCCGTCCTGTCGGCGATCGGCCCCACCCGCCGCCGCGGAGGCACGAGGCCCGGATGTCGTTCGACGCGGAGCCACGGGGACCCCCCTCGGGAGCGCAGCGGGCCGGCCCCGTCCCATCAGCCGATCCGATCGAGATCACGGTCGTGCTCCGTCGGCGGCCCTCTCGCGGTCGGTTTCCCGATGTGATGCGCCTGGGTCGTCTCCCGGCCTCTCGCAGGGTCTACCTGAGCCGCGAAGAGTTCGCGGGGCGGCACGGCGCGCGCCCGGCCGACCTCGAGGCCGTCCGACGCTTTGCACGGGAGAACGACCTCGCCGTGGGGCAGGTCTCCGTCGGGGGCCGGACCGTCCGGCTCGCGGGGTCGGCGGGGACGGTCGGCCGCGTCTTCGGGATCGAGCTGGAACGATGGCGCTCGCCGGCAGGTTCGTATCGGACGTGGGCCGGGAGGATCACGCTTCCCGAGGCGCTCGAGGGGGCGGTGGTGGCGGTGCTAGGCCTGGACGACCGGCCCCTCGCGAAGCCCCACTTCCGGCGGCGCGCGAGCCCCGGCCCCGCCGAGGTGTCGTACGCCCCTCCAACGATCGCGGCCGCGTACGATTTTCCTCCCGGGACCACCGGCGCGGGGCAGACGATCGCGATCCTGGAGCTGGGCGGCGGGTTCTTTCCCCAGGATCTCGCGGCCTACTTCGCCGAGCTGGGGGTGGCCGCGCCGTCCGTCGTCGCGGTCTCGGTGGACGGCGCCACCAACGCGCCTACCGGGAATCCTGACGGCAGCGATGCGGAGGTCGAGCTCGACATCGAGGTGGCCGGGTCGGTCGCGGCCGGAGCGGAGATCGTGGTCTACTTCGCGCCGAACACCGACAGCGGGTTCCTGGACGGGGTCACCCAGGCCCTTCACGACCCGGTGCATCGGCCCTCGATCCTTTCGATCAGCTGGGGAGGGCCGGAAAGCACCTGGCCCGCCGGGGCACGGGATGCGCTGAACGCGGCGTGCGAGGACGCCGCCGTCATGGGGGTCTCGATCCTGGTCGCCGCCGGGGACGACGGAGCGACGGACGGGGTCGCCGGCGGAGCGCTGACCGTGGACTTCCCCGCGTCGAGCCCCTACGTCACCGCCTGCGGGGGGACCCGGCTCACCCTGCGCGGGACGACGATCGTCGGCGAGACCGTCTGGAACGAGCTGGCCTCGGGCGAGGGCGCGACCGGCGGCGGCGTGAGCGAAGCGTTCCCCCTCCCGAGTTTCCAGGCGGGGGTCGGGGTCCCCGAGGCTCCGGACGGATACGCGGGGCGCGGGGTGCCGGACGTCGCGGGGGACGCCGATCCGACGACCGGCTACCGGGTTCGGGTCGACGGTCGCAGCACGGTGGTCGGGGGGACGAGCGCGGTCGCCCCGCTGTGGGCGGCCCTCGTAGCTCGCCTCAACCAGGCTCTCGAGACCCCGGCCGGATTCCTGAACCCGCGGCTGTACTCCCTCCAGGGACGAGCGACGTTTCACGACATCACGCGCGGGGGCAACGGCGGCTACGCGGCGGCGCCAGGCTGGGATCCGTGCACCGGCTGGGGGTCGCCGGACGGCGCCCGGCTTCTCGAGAGCCTCCGCGCCCCGGCTTCGTCGGGCAGCGCGACGGCCGGCGGGTCGCGGCCCGAGCGGGCGGTCGGCACGACGGCGCCCGACAGGCCCCCCCGCCCGACCCGGCGCAGAACCTCCTCCGTCGGAACGACCCGAGGCGCCGAAGCGCACGCGGGACCCCGCGAGGGGTCGGGAACGTGAGCCGTGTCGGGCGTCTCCCGGCCCGGTACGTGCCAACTCCCCGGCTCCCGAGCTCCCCTCCGGCTCCGTGGCGCGTTCGGCCGGCGGGACGACCCCGAGGGGCGCTCCCCTCGGGCCGCGGGGGTTCTAGCCCCCGGGGTCGATCGCTCGATCTCCCGGCGGGCTCCCGAGCAGCGGTCGACCGCAGTCGCCGCAGAATCCTCCGTAGCCTTCGGTAGGAACGCCGCACGCCGGGCACCGACCCCTAGGGCCGACGGGGCCCGGGGGGTCCGGTGCCCCGGGGTCCGGGGCGGGGTCGGCCGCGGCCCGGCGTTCCATCATGGCCGCGACCGCCGTGGGCCGGAAGCCACCCGAGACCGCTTGGTACTCCGCCGGTAGCTGCGGCGGGCTCACGAACGAGAACGCGGGCGTCCCCGGCGTCCGAGGGACCGGCCCGGAGGGGGTTCCGCTCGGGGGCTCGGGGGTGCTCCGTTCCGGCTCCGCGTGCAGCGCCTGGCCGTGCCGGTCCCACACGACGATCGACATCCCGAGGAGGAACCCGAAGCTCACCAGGTACAGCGAAGCGACCACGAGGACCACCCCGACGAACGTGCCCAGCGGGACGCCCGCCGGAGCGCCGCCCGACGGGAGGAAGACGGAGTACCCTCCGAGCAGCCCGTCCTCCAAGGAGAACCGCGTGAGGTAGAGCGCGAGCCAGAACACCGCGATGGCGAACGGGCCTCGGTAGCTCCAGCTGCCGGAGCCGGTGCGCTCCAATACCAGCCGGTGACCTCCGTACCAGATGCCCGCCTCGGCCGCCGCGATCCCTGCCACGGTCAGCACGAGCGTCCAGAGCCAGGTGACGAACGTCGAGCCGGCACCGGCCCGGACGATCTCTCCGAGCGAGACCGCCCAGATGTAGAACGCGGCGAGCCCGTAGACGATGATGTGCAGACCGAGCGTCCACCGGCGGACGCGGGCTCCTTTGCTCAGGTCCCGCATCCACCAGATCGTGTAGCCGATCAGCACGGGAAGCAGGAGGAGGTCCGAGAGCGAGACGTACGCCACCATGCTCGGACCGCCCTGCGACTACGCCCCCGGGCGGCTCCGGCCGCAGCCGGTGCAGAACCGTTCGGCCCCCACGTACCGCCGGCCGCATCCCGGGCACGCCGGATCGCCCGGCGCAACGGGCGTGGGGGAAGCGGCCGCGACCGCCGGGATCACGGCGGCCCCCGCCGCGCTCTCCGGGGCGACCCGCCCGCTGACCGCCGGGGTCGGTTTCGGCGGGGAAGGGCCTGGGGGAGCCGGCGCGCTGGCCGGGCCGCTTGCCGGAGGGGCCGCCCCTCCCGAGTCGTCCGTGACCGCGGTCCGCCCGGCCGCCCGACCCCTACGACGACGGCGGCGGGAGCGTCGAGCACCTTCCTCCCCGGCAATCCCCCCGGCCCCGATCGGCGCGGTGGAGTGAACGCCTGTCAGCACGCCGATCACGAGCGCCGTCGCGGCGGCGGCGCCCGCACCGGCGGCCCCGAGAACGACGTACCCGGTGAGCCCCGGGAGGCCGAGGAACCCTTTCGACCCGCCCCCCGACGCTGCGGCCACGACGGTCAGCGGGGTCTGAGCCGTGTCGTTCGGGCCCCCGGCGCCCGTCACCCGGATCGTGTACACGCCACTCGAGCCGGTGCCGACGACGAACGAGCAGCTCGTCAGGACCTGGTCGGACGCCGAGCACGACGGACGGTCGACCGCGCCCGACGGCGTGCTGGCGATCGTCATCGAGGTGTCCGCACCGGAGAAGCCCGAGCCGGAGACGGTCACGACGGTGCCGGCGCTCACGCTGGCGGCGCTCAGGGAGATCGCCGGGACCGTCACGTTGAACGGGGCGGACGCGGTGTCCGACGCGGCGTCGGTCGCCGTAACCGTTCCGTCGGTGGTCCCGGAAGGCACCCGGACCGTGCACGAGAACGCGCCCCCGGCGTCCGTGCTGACGTTCCCGGACGCGAGCGTTCCGTCGTCGCAGCTCGTGAACGGCGCGGGGACGCCACCGAAGGTAAAGGTGATGTCCGAGTCGCCGGCGAACAGGCTCCCGGTCACCGTCACCGCGTCCCCCACGGGGCCGCCCCCCTCGCTCAGGGTGAGGCTCGTCGAAGGTTCTACCAGGAACGGGCTCCCGCTGAAGACGAGCGTCGCGGGAGCGCCGGTCGTCCATACGTCCGGGTAGTACGGTCCGGGGGCGAGCGCCGGGACCGAGGCGGCCCCGCTCCCGTTCGCCCCGTTTCCGTCGGTCGTGAACGGCACGCACGCGCTCCCCTCGTCGCCCGCCGCGGTGTCCCAGCAGAGACGGTAGCCCGCGTCGGCGGCGAGCCCGTCGGCCGTGAACGACAACGCCGCACCGGCCCTGGCCTCCGACAGCGACAGGCTTACCGAAGGCTCCACGGTGAAGAGGCTCGGAGCTGCGACGACGAGGGTGCCGTTGGAGGAGGCGTTCCAGATCTCGGGATGGTACGGCCCCTGCGGCATCGTCGGCGTGCCGACCCAGGTGTCGATCCCTCCGCTGGCGTTGGTGCCGTATTCGTCGCAGTACGGGCTCTGGAGACCGGCGGTGGGGTCGAAGCAGAGCCAGTAGTTCGTGTAGGGAGCGAGGCCGTAAGCGACGAGCGTGGCCACGGGCCACGCGTCGGCGACCCCCGAGGAGGGGCTCAGGGCAGCGGAGAGGGAGAGGTTCCCGACGACGGTGAACGGGGTCGGGACCGCGACGACGAACGATCCGCCCGGGGAGGTCGTCCAGAGCTCGGGGTAGTAGGCCTGGGTGGGGAGGTCCGGGACGGTGAAGGACCCGGCGACGGAGCCGTTCGCGTCGGCGGGTCCGAGGGAGAAGCAGGAGGTGCTCTGGGTCCTCGGGGCGGTGTCGAAGCAGAGGACGTAGCTCGCGTTGGAGGGGAGCCCGTCGGCGGAGAAGGAGGCGAGCGAGCCGACGCTCGCCGCGTTCGAGCTGAGGCTCGCCTGCGGGAGCACGGTGAACAGACCTGATGAGACCGTGACGACCAGGGCACCACCGGAGGAGGCGTTCCAGATCTCGGGATGGTACGGCCCCTGCGGCATCGTCGGCGTGCCGACCCAGCTGTCGATCCCTCCGCTGGCGTTGGTGCCGTAGTCATCGCAGTAGGGGCTCTGGAGACCGGCGGTGGGGTCGAAGCAGAGCCAGTAGTTCGTGTAGGGAGCGAGGCCGTAGGCGACGAGCGTGGCCACGGGCCACGCGTCGGCGACCCCCGAGGAGGGGCTCAGGGCAGCGGAAAGGGAGAGGTTCCCGACGACGGTGAACGGGGTCGGGACCGCGACGACGAACGATCCGCCCGGGGAGGAGG
>JASHRJ010000031.1 GCA_030037395.1 Thermoplasmata archaeon | reverse complement strand
CGATCTGGAGGCTGCCGCCGTCCGACGTCGCGCCCGCGGTGCTCGCGGCGGACGGGGCGACCGCCGCCTGCCTGGACGCGGGGCTCGTCCCGGCGGTGGTCGTCACCGACCTGGACGGACCGGTCCCGGCGGAGGTCGGAGCGAACCATCGCGGGGCGCTCGTCGTCGTCCATGCGCACGGCGACAACCTCCCCGCGCTCGAGCGGTGGGTGCCGGAGCTGCCGGGCGAGCTCGCCGGCTCCTGGGCCGGTCCGCCGCGCGACGCCCTGCTCAACGTCGGGGGGTTCACCGACGGCGACCGGGCCGCCTACCTCGCCGACGCGCTCGGCGCCCGCCGGGTCCTGTTGTGGGGGTTCGACTTCGCCTCGGTCGCCGAGGGCTCCGCCGCCGCCCGGGCGACGAAGCTCCGGAAGCTCGGATGGGCGGCCCGCGCCCTCGACGCGCTGGCGGCGGACGGCGCGACGCCGATCTTCCGCTGGGAGCGGGACGGCTCCCGGGTTCAGCTGGAGAGGACCGCGAGGTCGACCAGGTAGACGACCTCCGGACCGTTCTCGTACACCGGCACGAAGCCGGCCTTCTCGAACCAGGCGATCGCCGCCGGGCTGAGCGGGGCGGCGAGGTTCGACGGGCTCAGCGCCACGCCGCCGTACATCACCCCGTCGATCGCGACGTAGGCGATCGGCGCGGACGCTGCCGGGTTCGGGACCCCGGAGGAGGCGAGCTCGGCGAGCGCGGCGCTCCAGCTCGCGCCGGTGAACAGCGCCGGCGTCGTGACCCAGGTCGCACGCAGCCCGTCGAAGCCGAACAGGAACGAGCTGAGCCGGTGGTCGCTCGCCACGGTCGCGCCCGGCGGCAGCGCGATGCCCGCCCACATCCACAGCGCGGCGTCGCCCTTCGTCAGCCCCTCCTCGAAGCCGCCGAAGTCGGCCTGCGGCGGGTAGGCGATCGCCGCGTTCGCCGCCACGACCACCGTCACGGCGAGGCACGCCGCGACGAACGCCCGGCGCCCGCCCCGGTCCCCCGCCCGCGCGACCAGCCGTCCGGTCCCGACGGCGACCAGGAGCCCGAGCGGGAGGAACAGGTACTCGACGTGCCGGTCCGGGGCGAGGGCGCTCGAGATCCCGGCAAGGCTCGCGAGCGAAGGGAGCTCCGAGCCGACGACCGCGAACGACAGCATCGCGCCGGCCGAGAGGCCCAGGGCCCCGAGCCAGGCGAGCGCGAACGGCCCGAGCCGCGACGGCGAGAGCGCCCGGCGGCTGCCGGCGCACAGGATCCCCAGGGCGAGGACCGGCGCGAACCACAGGATCGCGGACGGCCGGGTGACCTGCGAGGTCCCCGGCAGCGGGACGATCAGGAGGACAGAGGCCGCGGCGAAGATCCCGGCCGAGAGGAGGACGGCGTCGCGCAGGACGCTCCGGCGGGTGGGCAGGCGGACCCACGGCCGACCGCGGCGGGCGGAACGCCGGCGCAGCTGCACGAGCGCGCCGGCCCCGGCGATCGCCAGCAACGCGGCCGCCTCGAACGCGCCGAAACCGACGGCGGCGCGGACCCCGACCCCGGGCAGGAGCACCTTCGCGACGAAGTCGGTGGTCCCGTAGAACCAGAAGACGAACGTGGCGGTGACAAACGCCGCGACGAAACCGAGCTCGCGCGCGGGGAACCGCCGGCTCCACAGGCCCGGCCGCCACAGCTCGAGGAAGACGACCCCGCCGAGGGCCGACACCGCGAAGAAGTAGGAGCTCAGGTGGTGGGTGACGATCAGCGCGGACGCGGTCAGCGCGAGCGGAACGAACCAGCGGCGGTCGTGGCGGCTCTCGACGAACATCCACAAGGCGGCGACACACAGGAAATCCCCGAGGGCGAGCGGCGCCGGATGGGCGAGGGAGAACAGGCGCGGCATCGCGACCGAGGAGATCGTCGCCCCGAGGAGCGCCACCCCGTCGTGGGGGTACAGGCGACGGAACAGCAGGAACAGCGGAAGGACGCTGAGCGCGGCGACCGTCGGGACGACGATCGTGAGCGCCGAGAACGATCCGACGCCGAACGTCTCCGCCGCCGCCCCCGAGAGCAGGAAGATCCCGGGAAAATCCGGGTAGGCGGTCCCCCAACCGCCGTACGCCGCGCCGTGCGGCAGCGTCCCGGTGGCCACCAGATCCGCGGTCAGTCGGTAGTACTCGCCCGTGTCCGAGCCGAACGCCGCGTACCCCGCGTACGGCTCCAGCACGAGCGCGACCGCGAGCAGGGCGACCCCTGCCAGGATCAGCACCGTCGCCGGCGCGACCCCGCCCCCTCGCCCGCCCGTCGGAGGGGCGTCGGAACTCCGTCCCATCCGGGGGCCAGCGAGGGCTCCGTCGGCTCATAGAGCCGCGCTCGCAGCGCCGCGCGCCGCTCTCGACAGGCGTCCGCGTCGGCACCCATAAATAGGGGGGCCAAGTGCGGCCGACGCGAGGCCGCTCTCGGATGCCGTCCAAGCGACGCACGCCGGCCCGACCGTCGCCGGCCAAGGCCCGGCCTCGCCCGAGTCGCCCCACCGATCGGAGGCCCCCGTCGCGCGCGAAGGCGAAGCCCGCTCCGAAGGCGGTCGCCAAGCCGGCGGCCAAGAGCGCGCGGAGGCCGACCCCCAGGCCGCCCGCCACCCGACCCCCGGGATCGAAGGCGCCGGCCGCCCAGCCGAAGGCGGCCCCGACCGTCCCGCCGGAGCCGGTCCCCGAGCTCGGGGTGCCGCTGCCGGGCGGCCGGCGCCACGTGCTCTCGCTATCGTTCGTTCGGGACGGCGACGAGTTCCTCGCGCGGCTCGAGAGCGACGCGGGCCACATCACCGAGCTGAAGAACCGCTCCCTCGACCAGCTTCTGACGCTGGTGGCCGGCGAGCTCGAGGACCTGCTCGCCTAGCCCGGCCGGTCCGGGGCCCCCGTCGGGAGGAGCCCTTCGTCCATCAGGAACTGGCGCCGGGTCGTCCCCCCGTCGAGCTCGACCGCGACGATCGATGCGGGGGAGAACCGACCGGCCGGGAAGCGCCGTCGCACGGTCGCCCGCAGCTCGGCGCGGGCCGGGAAGAGGTAGCGGCGCCCGAACCGACCGACGACCACCGTCCGGTCCGGAGCGAAGATGATCGCCCGAGGGCTCGCGTCCAGCGCGACCACCGCGCCGACGGCCGCGAGGACGATCGCGAGCAGCCCGACGTACAGCAGCTCGGAGCCGACGGCCGCGTCCTTCCCTCCCGGGCCCGAGAGCGCGAGCGCCCCCAGGAAAGCGTAGATCGCCGCGACCGCGACGACGTGGACGACCGCGAGGCGCACGGCGCGCCGGCCGGCGCCGGAGTTCTCGCGGCGCTCGGCGCCCTCGGACCCCGGGAGCCGCGGGGGCGACAGGCCCTCGACCGACGGGCGCCGGCCGAGGCGCACGGGGCGGTAGACCGACACGCTCGCTCCGCCAAGCAAGCGGCGCGCCGGCCGCTTAAACCTACGCG
>JASHRJ010000030.1 GCA_030037395.1 Thermoplasmata archaeon | reverse complement strand
ATCGCCGGGACGATGGACCTGCACGTGGAGCTCGAGCGCCGCCTCGCCGCGTTCAAGCACGCGCCGGCGTCGCTCGTCTACCAGACCGGCTTTGCGGCGAACGCGGGGCTGATCCCGCAGCTCGTCGGCGAGGGGGACCTCGTGGTCAGCGACGAGCTGAACCACGGCAGCATCATCGACGGGGTCCGGCTCTCCCGCGGCGAGCGGGCGGTGTACCGGCACGCCGACGCCGACGACCTCGCCCGGGTCCTGGCGGAGGCGGAGCGGCACGTCCCCGGCTACCGACGGATCCTCGTCGTCACCGACGGCGTCTTCTCGATGGACGGGGACATCGCCCCGCTCGATCGGATCGCGCCGCTCGCCGCCGAGCACGGGGCGATGCTCTACGTCGACGATGCGCACGGCGAGGGGGTCCTCGGCGAGGGCGGGCGCGGCATCGTCTCGCACTTCCGGCTCTCCCGGGACCTGGTGCCCGTGGAGATGGGGACCTTCTCCAAGGCGTTCGGCGTCGTCGGGGGGCACGTCTCGGGCTCCGAGGAGCTCGTCCGGTTCGCCCTCAACAAGTCCCGGACGTGGCTGCTCAGCGGCTCCCATCCGCCGCCGGTCGCCGCCGCGTGCATCGCGGCGATCGACGTCCTGGAGCAGGAGCCGCAGCACGTCGAGCGGCTCTGGCAGCTGACCCGGCGGTTCCGCGAGGCGATGCGCGGGCTCGGCTTCGACGTCGGGGCGAGCGCGACGCCGATCATCCCGGTGATCGTCGGCGACAGCGCGAAGGCGAAGCGGATGAGCGAGCGGCTGTTCGAGCTCGGCGTCTTCGTGCTGCCGATCGTCTATCCTATGGTCGCGAAGGACCGCGCCCGGCTGCGCACGATCCAGAACGCGGCGCTCACCGACGAGCAGCTGCGGTTGGCGATCGACGCGTTCGCCACCGCCGGGCGCGAGCTCGGCCTCGTCTAGGTCGGACGGCCTCGCGCTCTACGCGCGCGTTCGGCGCGCCTCTCGTGGGCGCGGCGCTCCTCGAAGAACGGCGGTTTTCGTCCCAGCCGTTATATAGGGTACCCTTCTCCCCCGTCCCCACGTTGGGGGGGACCCCCATCGGCGCATGGCACGACGGCATCGACCGCGACGCGGCTCGCTGGCATACTCGCCCCGCTCGCGGGCGGCCCGCCCCGTGCCCCGGATCCGCTCCTGGCCGCCCGGACCGAAGGCGCCGGCGATCGAGGGATTCGCCGGGTTCAAGGTCGGGATGACCCACGCGTTCCTGGTCGACTACCGCAAGCGGTCGACGACCGCCGGCCAGGAGGTTGCCGTCCCGGTGACGGTGGTGGAGGTTCCCCCGCTCAAGGTCGTCGCCGCCCGGCTGTACGTCCGCGAGCCGTACGGGATGAAGGTCGTCGGCGAGGTGTGGGGCGCCCCTGGCCCGCGCTTGGCCGGGAGGATCCCGGCGCACCCGGCGTCCTCGCCGGAGGAGGTCGCGAAGTTCTCCTCGACCGGCGCCGACGAAGTGCGGCTGGTCGCCCACACCCAGCCCGAGCTCGTCACCGGCGTGCCGTCCAAGACCCCGTCGCTGTTCGAACTGCGTGTCTCGGGGGATCAGCTCGCGGAGCGGCGCGCGTTCGCCCTCGAGCATCTCGGGCAGGACCTCTCGATCGACAAGGTCGCGAAGGAGGGGGAGTTCGTCGACGTTCTCGGCGTGACCAAGGGGTTCGGGTTCCAGGGACACATCCAGCGGTGGGGCGTCAAGCTCCAGCCCCGGAAGAACTCGAAGCACCGCCGGATGATCGGCACCCTCGGGCCGCACAACCCGAGCTTCGTGACGTACCGGATCCCCCAGGCCGGCCAGCAGGGGTACCACCGCCGGACCCAGTTCAACCTCCGCGTCCTCAAGGTCGTCCGCGACCCGAAGTCCGACCCGATCGCCCCCGCCGGCGGCTTCCCGCATTACGGCGAGGTCCGCACCGCCTGCGTCCTCCTGCACGGGTCGGTCCCCGGGCCGGCGAAGCGCCTCCTGCGCCTGCGGACCCCGATCCGCAGCCGCGTCGCGTCGGTCGAGAAGGTCGACCTCCGCTACCTCAGCACGCGGTCGAAGCAGGGCGGATGACGCCGGAGCGCGCTCCGGCGGAGGCGCCGCCGGCCGAACCGCCGACGCCGCACCACCGGACCCACGTGCTCGGGCTGGACGGGAAGGCCCGGCCGACCACCGTGGCGCTGCCGCTCGCCTTCTCCCTCCCGGTGCGCCCGGACCTCATCCGGCGCGCCGTCGTCGCCGCCCAGTCGCACCGGCGCCAGCCGCACGGGACGAGCCCGACGGCCGGGGTCCGCCACTCCGTGGAGTGGAGCGGCAAGGGCCGAGGGGTCAGCCGGACGCCCCGCCTGATGGGCTCGATGCGCGGGGCGCAGGCGCCGAACACCGTCGGCGGGCGCCCGGCGCATCCGCCGACGACCGAGACGGTCTGGGGCAAGAAGATCAACCGCACCGAGCGCCGGCTGGCGTTCGCCTCGGCGCTCGCCGCGACGCGCCAGCCGAAGCTCGCCGAGGCGCGGGGCCACGAGGTCCCGCACGGCGCCAGCCTACCGATCGTCCTCGAGGAGACGGTCGAGGAGGTCAAGACCGCCCGCGCCGCCCGCGCGCTGCTCGAGCTCCTGAAGCTCTGGGCGGACGTCCGGCGCGCCCAGGACAAGACGCACCTGCACGGCTCGGGCCGGGCGCGGCGACGTGGCCGCGTGCGGCGGACGCCCCGCAGCGTGCTGCTCGTCACGAGCTCGGCCGGCCGGGCCCTCGGCTTCCGCAACCTGCCCGGCGTCGACGTCGTGCCGGTCGGGCGCCTGGGCACGGAGGACCTCGCCCCCGGCGGCGTGGCCGGCCGGCTCACGATCTTCTCCCGCGCAGCGGTCGAGCCGCTCCGGGCCCGGCTCGGGGAGGCGGCCCCGTGACCGAGCTACGCCACCGGATCATCCTGCACGCCTACGTCACCGAAAAGTCGATGGACGAGATGGAGCGCCAGAACAAGCTCGAGTTCGTCGTCGACCACCGGGCGAACCGCGCCGAGATCCGGCGCGCGGTCGAGGAGACATACCACTGCAAGGTCGCGAAGGTGACGACCAAGTCGGTCATCGCCGGCAAGATCGCGACCGTGCGCTTCGCGAAGGGGTTCAGCGCCGAGGACATCGGCAGCCGGGCCGGGGTGTTCTGATGGGAAAGCGGGTCATCTCCCGGCGGCGCGGCGCCGGCAGCGGGGCGTACCGCTCGCCGAGCCACCGGCACCACGGCCCGGTGTACCTGCCCGCCCCGACGCTCGTCGGCGACGCGAAGGTCCTCGAGATCCGCCCGGCCCCCGGCCGGACCGCGCCGGTCGCCGAGCTGGCCGTCCCCGGTGGCGGCCGCCTCACGATCCTCGCCCCGGCCGGGCTCGCGACCGGCGACGCCGTGCCCCTCGGCGAGGGCCGGGTCGACCGCGGCGCGATCCTTCCGCTCGGCCGGATCCCGGACGGCACGCTCGTCTCGAACCTCGAGGTCAAGCCGTTCGATGGCGGCCGGCTGGTCCGGGCGGCGGGGACGAGCGCGCTGGTCGTGGCGCACGCCGGCCCGGAGGTCACCGTGCAGCTGCCGAGCGGGGCGTTCAAGCAGTTCCTCGCGACGTGCCGCGCAGAGGTCGGTGCCGTCGCGGGCGGCGGCCGCCGGGAGCGCCCGATCATCCGCGCGGGCAAGAAGGTCCTCTCGACCCGCTCGCTCGCGCGCGCGCCGTTCAAGGTGCGCGGGGTCGCGATGAACCCCGTCAACCACCCGTTCGGCGGCGGCGCCCACCAGCACGTCGGCCGTCCGAGCACCGTCAAGAGCGGGACCTGGCCGGGCGCCAAGGTCGGCCGGTTCTCCCGCTCGCAGCGCAAGAAGCGGCAGAACGCCGTGCGGAAGGGGTAGATCGCGGTGCCGAAGGCGAAGCGGGCGAAGAAGGTCGAGGCGCGCCGCAAGCGCGAGTTCAGCCTCCGGGGGAAGAGCCTCGACGAGCTGCGGGCGATGAGCCTCGAGCAGCTGGCCGGCGTGCTTGGCGCCCGGGCCCGCCGCTCGATCCGGCGCGGCTTCAACGACGAGACCGGTCGGTTCTTCGAGCGGATGCGCTCGACGCCGGCGGAGAAGGTCGTCCGCACCCACTGCCGGGACGCGCTCGTGCTGCCGCAGCACGTCGGCCGCCGGGTCGCGGTCCACACGGGCAAGGAGTTCAAGGAGCTCGAGGTGCGGCCGGAGATGATCGGCCACTACTACGGCGAGTTCGCGCTCACGCGGCGGTTCGAGAAGCACTCGGGCCCGGGCGTCGGGGCGACGCGCTCCTCCAAGTTCATGCCGCTGAAGTAGGGGGACGGTCGCATCGATGCGGGGCTACACCTACACCGCCGAGCCGGGGACGAACGTCGCCCGGGCCCGCGGCCTCGAGCTCCCGATCTCCCCGAAGAAGACCTACGAGGTCCTGAACGCGATCCGCGGGCTCCCGGTCGAGCGCGCGCGCACGCTGCTCGAGGACGTCGTGGCGCTGAAGCGGGCGGTGCCGTTCCGCCGCTACAACCAGGAGACGGCCCACCGGCGGGGGATCGGGCCGGGCCGGTTCCCGAAGAAGGTCGCGAAGGGGGTCCTCGCCGTCCTGCGCAACGCCGAGCAGAACGCGGAGTACGACGGGCTCGACGCCGAGCGCCTCTACGTCAGGGTCGCCGCGAGCGGCCGGGGCCGCATCCGCACCGCCTCGATGCCCCGCGCGCACGGCCACGCCGATCCGTGGAACGAGCAGACGACGAACGTCGAGATCGTCCTCGCCGAGCGGAAGGAGGCCCCGTGAGCAGCGAGCGCAAGGTGATCGAGGAGTCGATGCGGCGCGTGCTCCTCAAGGACTTCCTCGTCGCCGAGAGCGCCCGCGCCGGCTTCGGGGGCCTCGACATCGTCCGCACGCCGATGGGCACCCGGGTCACGCTGGTCTGCGAGCGGCCCGGGATCCTGATCGGGCACCGCGGCGAGCTGATCAAGCGGCTCACCGAGGACATCCAGGCGCGGTTCCGGCTGGACAACCCGCAGATCGAGGTCCAGGAGGAGCGGCAGCCGAGCCTCAACGCCCAGCTGATGAGCGAGAAGCTCGCCTCCACGCTCGAGCGGGGCTGGCACTTCCGGCGGGCGGGGCACTCCACGGTCCGCCGGATCATGGAGGCCGGCGCCCGCGGCTGCCAGGTGATCCTCTCGGGCAAGCTCACCGGCGAGCGCCACCGCACCGAGCGGTTCAAGGCCGGCACGATCAAGTACTGCGGCGAGGCGGTCCGGCTCTGGATGGACAAGGGGTTCTACCAGGCGCGGCTCAAGCCCGGCGTCATCGGGGTCAACGTCTGGATCATGCGCCCGACCGCCAAGCTGCCGGACGAGATCGAGGTGAAGGGGATCGCCGAGCGCCCGGCGACCTCGCCGCCCGAGGGCCCGGTCGTCACCGGCCCGCCCGCGCCGCCCGGCGAGGACGCGACGGAGGCGGCATGACGCTGCTGCGGATGCGCGAGCTGCGGAGCCTCTCCGACGACGACCTCCGGCGGAAGATCGCCGACGCGGAGAACGACCTCCTGCGTGAGCGCGGCGTCGCGGCGATGGGCGGCGCGCCGCCGAGCCCCGGGCGGATGCGGGCGCTCCGGACGAACGTCGCGCGGGCGCTGACGGTCCTGCGCGAGCGCTCCCTCGCCGCCGTCCCGACGGGAGGGCGGCCGGAGGAGGGCCCGAGGTGAGCCGATGGCGGACGAGCCGGCGACCCTCCGCGATCTCTCGGACGACGAGCGCCGCGCGCTCGCCGGCGAGCTGATCGGTGCCTCGATCGCGGTCCCGGCCGGCCCGGGGCTGCCGACGCCCGTCACCGGCACGATCGTCGACGAGACCCTCTCCACGTTCGTGGTCCGCCGCGCGGGGGCCGGCCGGCGCGTCCGGCTGGCGAAGGCGGGGCTCCGCGGAACCCTGGGGCTCGCCGAGCACGAGTTACCGTTAAGAGGCGACCTCCTTCGCGTGCGTCCCGAGGACCGGACCAAGCGGCTTCTCGCCGGGGGTCCTCGGAGGTTCCGATGACCCCGAGCAGTCGATCCCGGGCGCCGCCCGCCCACGATGTCGGGCTCGACGTGCGGGCCCCGAAGCAGCGGTGCGACGACCGGCACTGCCCGTTCCACGGCCGTCTGCCCGTGCGCGGCCAGATCCTCGAAGGGGTCGTGGTCTCCGCCGCGATGCAGCGGACGGCGGTCGTGGAGCGGACGCTCCTGCATTTCGTCCCGAAGTTCGAGCGGTACGAGAAGCGCCGGCGGCGCTACCTCGCCCACGCCCCGCCGTGCCTCGGGGTGGCCGTCGGCCACCGCGTCCGCATCGCCGAGACCCGGCCGCTCTCGAAGCTCGTCGCCTTCTGCATCGTCGCCGACCTCGGCGAGGCGGCGCACCGGGTCCGCGGCGAGGACGCGGTCCGGAGCGCCCCGGAGCCGGCCGAAGCGCCGGCGGAGGGGACGTGAAGGGGCTCGCCGGCCGCCGCGGCCGCGGCCTGCCCAAGGGAGCTCGGCTCGACTGCGTCGACAACACCGGCGCGAAGGTCGTTGAGATCATCGCCGTGCGCAACTGGCACGGCACCCACCGCCGGTACCCGCGGGCCGGTATCGCCGACCTGATCGTCGTCTCCGTCAAGAAGGGGACCCCCGAGATGCGCCGCCAGGTGCTGCACGCGGTGATCGTCCGCGCGCGCGCGCCGATGCGACGGCCGGACGGGACCCGGCTCCAGTTCGAGGACAACGCCGCGGTGATCACCACCGAGACCGGCGAGATCAAGGGCTCGCAGATCAAGGGCCCCGTGGCGAAGGAGGCCGCCGAGCGCTGGCCGCGGATCGCGGCCGCCTCGTCGATCATCCTGTAGGAGGGTCGAACGACGGTGCGCGCCTCCCCCCACGCCCCGCGGCGCCAGCGGCGCGCGCTGTACAACGCCACGACGTTCGAGCGGCGGCACCGGATGACGGTGCCGCTCTCGCGGGAGCTCCGCCGCCGGTTCCACCGGCGGAACGTGCCGGTGCGCAAGGGCGACACCGTCCGGGTCCTGTCGGGCAGCTTCGTCGGCCGGGAGGAGCGCGTCGCCCGGATCTCGCTCCGCGACTACACCGTCACGCTCGACAACGTCACCCTGAAGACCGCGGAGGAGAAGCTCAAGCCGCTCGCGCTGCGGCCGTCGCACCTCGTGATCACCCGCCTCAACCTCGCCGACCCCTGGCGCCGCCGGGCGCTCCGGGTCCGCGAGGAGGAGGTCACCCCGGAGGAGCGCGGCGAACCCCCGGCGCCCGAGGAGGGGACCGCGCCCGCCGTGCCGGCGGGGACCCCGCCCGCGGCCGACGCGGCCCCCGGGCCGGACGCCCCCGCCGCGACGCCGACCGAGCCGGCCGCCCCCGCGGCGAAGCCGCCGTCCAAGCGGCGGGCCCCGCCGGCGACCCCGGCCCCCTCGGGGGAGGCGCCGGCATGACGCGGCGGCTCAAGCGACGCGCCGCGCCCCGCAGCTGGACGGTCCCGCGCAAGGGGACGAAGTGGATCCTTCGCCCGCGTCCCGGGCCGCACCCGCAGGACCGGTCGATCCCGCTCCTGATGGTCCTTCGCGAGCTGCAGCACGTCGCGGTCAGCGCGCGCGAGGCCCAGCAGATCGTCCGCTCCGGCGCGGTCCAGGTCGACGGTAAGACGACCGCCGACCTCGCCCGCGGGGTCGGGCTGATGGACACCGTCTCGCTCGCCGCCCCGCTCGATCGCCACTTCCGGCTGCTCGTGGACGGGCGGGGGAAGCTCGTCCTCACCGCGATCCCGTCGACCGAAGCGGCGGTGAAGATCGGGCGCGTCCGCGCGAAGCACGCCGTCCGCGGCGGCAAGGTGGAGGTGACGCTGCACGACGGGCGGAACCTCGTGGTCGCGCCGTCGAGCCCGTACCGGGTCGGCGACTCCCTCAAGCTCCAGCTCCCCGGCCAGAAGGTCCTCGAGCACTTCCCGCTCAAGCCCGGGGCGCTCGCCTTCGTCGCCGGCGGCTCGCACGTCGGCGAGCTCGCCCACGTCGAGAGGATCGAGGTGCGGAACTCCCCTCAGCCGAACCTGGTGCACTTTCGGGAGGGGTTCTCCACGGTCAAGGAGTACGTCTACGTCGTCGGGGAGCACACCCCCGGCATCACCGTCGGCGAGGGGGTGGACCGGTGAGCGCGCCCGCCGCTCCGGCCGTGCCGAAGGCGGCCGCCGCCGCCCCGGCGGAGAACCCGCACCGGGGGCTCCGGGTCCTGAAGGCCGTTGTCAACGTCGGCGTCGGGGAGTCTGGCGAGCCGCTCACGAAGGCCTCCCGGGTCCTGGAGATGGTGACGCACCAGAAGCCGGTGCAGACCCGCTCGCACTCCACCAACCGCGACTTCGGGATCCGCAAGGGTCAGGCGATCGGCGCGAAGGTGACGCTCCGCGGCGCCGCGGCGGCCGAGTTCCTGGGCCGGGCGTTCGATGCGCGCGACAAGCAGCTGGACGCCGAGTCGATCGACCGCAACGGGAACTTCTCGTTCGGGATCGCCGACTACACCGATTTCGCCGGCATGAAGTACGACCCGGCGATCGGCATCCACGGGATGGACATCTCGGTGGAGCTCGGCCGCTCCGGCTTCCGGGTGCGGGACCGCCGGGTCCGTTCCCGGCCGCTCCCCCGGCGCCTCCGGGCGACCGCCGAGGAGACCCGGGAGTTCCTGCGCCGGAGCTTCGGCGTCACCGTGGTGGAGTGAGGACGCCGATGAAGCCGAAGCGCCAGTTCGGGCGGAAGGAGGGGTGCCTGCGGTGCGACCGCAAGCGCGGGATCGTCCGTCGCTACGGCCTCCACCTCTGCCGCCAGTGCTTCCGCGAGGTCGCCTTCGACCTCGGCTTCCGCAAGTACCAGTAGGAGGAGAACGATACCGCGATGACCCGGGACCTGCTCAACGACGCGCTCGTCACGCTCCGCCACGCCGACCGGGACGGACGTCCGCGCGCCGACATCGCGCCGACCTCCAAGCTGATCGGCGAGGTCCTCCGCCTCTTCCAGGAGCACGGCTACGTCCAGGAGTTCGCGTTCGTCCCGAACGGCCGCGGCGGCAAGTACGAGGTGAGCCTCGCGCGGCGCATCAACTCCTGCGGGGTCGTCAAGCCGCGGCTGTCGGTCCGGTACGACGACCTCGAGCGGCACGAGTCGCGGTTCCTGCCCGCGCAGGATTTCGGGCTCCTCGTCCTGTCCACCAACCGGGGCGTGATCGGCCACCCGCAGGCCCGCGAGATGAAGATCGGAGGTCGGCTGCTCGCCTATGTCTACTGACGACGCCGGCCGCGCGGAGATCGCGCTGCCGAAGGGGGTCCGGGTCGAGGTCGCCGGCCGACGGCTGAAGGCCGAGGGCCCGCTCGGCGCGGTCGAGCGCCCGTTCCCGGCCGACGTCCTGCACCTCAGCACCGCCGACGGAAAGCTCCGGCTCGAGCTCGGCCTGCCGGCGCACCGCAAGCGCTCCCGGGCGCTGTTCCGGACCTGGGTCGCGCACCTCCAGAACATCGCCGGCGGTCTCACCGTCGGCGTCGAGGCCCGGCTCAAGGTCGTGGCGGCCCACTTCCCGATGAAGGTCAGCGTGAAGGGCCCGGAGCTGGTGATCGAGAACTTCCTCGGAGAGAAGCACCCCCGCTCGACCCGCCTGGTCGCGGGGACGACGGCCCGGGTCGACGGCGAGTTCGTGGTCGTCGAGGGGCACGACGTGGAGGAGGTGGGCCAGAGCGCGGCGGCGATCGAGCGGGCAACGCGGATCCGCGACTACGACCCGCGCGTCTTCCAGGACGGCATCTACCTCGTCGAGCGGGCGCA
>JASHRJ010000029.1 GCA_030037395.1 Thermoplasmata archaeon | reverse complement strand
GGGTCACGGCGAACAACAGCAGCTGGGGCGCCACCGTCTTCAGCGCGGGGACCTCGCTCGAGTTCAGCGCGCTGTTCAACGGCACCTACTCGTACGTCGTCCATCCCCCGAGCGGCTACACGGCGAGCCCCACCACCGGCCAGCTCGTGCTCAGCGGGGCCTCGCAGAAGGTCGCCGTCACGTTCGAGTAGACCCGGCCCGGAGCTCCGCCCGGGATCGCCTCCGGCCGGCAGCGCGCGGGGCCCACGCGGAGGCGGCCGCTCGCCGCCTACGCGAGCGGGGCCCCGCAGAGGCTACGGGCGTCGGCGCTGGCCCGCCGCTGGCCTGAAGTTCGCTTCCGCGACGCCGGTGCGGCGGCCAGGGAGAGCGGCAGGACAAGCTCCAGCCCACCGGAGGGACGACCCCCCGCAGGACCGGTGCCGGCGGTGCCGTAAGAGAGAAAGGCCGGGTTCCTCTGACGGCAGCGTGAAGCGGAGCAGGGTCGGCAAGACCGGGGTGGCTACCCGGCCCACCGACGCCACGGTCCGAGAGCCCCCGGACTGGCGAGGAGAGGTGCTCTCCCGGGTGCGCCGCCTCGTTCGACAGGCCGAGCCGAGGGCTATCGAGGAGCGCAAGTGGCGCCGGCCGGCGAACCCCGCGGGCGTGGCGGTCTGGTCGCGGGACGGGATCCTTTGCACCGGCGAGGTCTACAAGACCCACGTGCGACTGACGTTCGCCCGGGGCGCGGCTCTCGAGGACCCGAGCGGCCTCTTCAACTCCGGCCTCGAAGGCCACGCCGTCCGGGCCATCGTGCTCCGCGAGGGAGACGCGATCGACGGCGAGGCGTTTCAGGCCTTGATCCGCGCCGCCGCGGCTCTGAACACCTCCTCCCCCCGCCGATAGCGGGGGTGGCGCGCCCCAACGAGATGCGGGTCCCCGCCGGCCGGGTCGGCGGTCGCGCGGCGCCGCCGGTCCACGACCGGGACCCCTGAGTGCCTCGTTCCGGCCGGGGTGGGCTTCGGCGTTGCCGGCGTCGAGGCGACCGACCGGTAGCCACGCCCTCCAGGGTGGCGACCGCCGGTCGGGTGAGCGCGGATCACGTCGTGCGATCGGCGGGCCGCCCCCACGGGAATCTGCCAACGGTGTCGCGACGCGCTGAACCATCTTGAGAAGTTACTGACACTTTAAGAGACTCGACGGACTTGGGCGACCTCCGGGTCCGGTTCGGCCCGGGGAAGAGCGGGGGGATTCGGATGCGGTGGCTGGTGACGGCGGCGTGGATCGGCGTCCTGGGCATGATGGTGACCTCGGTGGGCGGAGCCGGGCTCGGAGCCCACGGGCTTGGACCTGCTACGACGACCGGGACGGGCGTTCCCGCCGTCATCTGCTGCGGCGGAGGCGGCGGAGGTGGGGGAAGCAACGGGACCTACGAGGTCATCCTCTTCGAGGACGGCCTCCCCTCCGGGACCAACTGGACGCTGACGTTCGACGGGACGAACCACGCGACGACGAGCACCGCGTTCGAGTTCTGGGAGAAGAACGGCTCGTTCAACTACTCGGCGGAGGTCCTCCCCGGCTACGCGACCACGCCGGCCTCCGGCGAGGTCCTCGTCGACGGGGGGTCGGTGATCCAGCTCATCACCTACCTGGCCACCGGCTACGAGGTAACGTTCTCCGAGACCGGGCTTCCGTCCGGCACCGCCTGGTGGGTCTCCCTGGACGGCGGCGCCGCGGTCGAGTCCACGTCGGCGTCGCTGATGATCCCGGCCGCGGACGGAAACCATACCTACCAGGTCTACGCGCCCGAGGACTACCCTACGGCGGTCTACAGCGCGGGCACCACCGCCGGCTCGGTGACCGTCGACGGCGCCCCGGTCGCGGCCCCGAGCATCAAGTTCACGTCGCTCATCTGGTCGATCACGTTCACCGAGAGCGGCCTGCCGAAGGGAACCGGCTGGTCGGTCAACCTGTCGGAGGAAGGGACCGGCTGGAACAGCACGGAGTCCTCGAGCGGGAGCCAGATCTCCTACGCGGGCCTGTTCAACGCCGAGTACTGCTACGTGATCAACGGGGTCGCCGGCTACGTGTCCAGCCCGACGACCGGCTGCCTGGAACTGAGCGGGGCCTCCCAGAAAGTGCCGGTGACCTTCCAGGCCAGCGGCGGCGAGAAGATCGTCGGGGGGCCGGGCAGCGCTCCGGGGGTCGCGGCGCGCGAGCCGGCCGGAACCACCGGCATCCGGCCCGAGATGGAGTGCTGCGGCGGCGGAGGCCCGCCGGATTACCCGGTGACGTTCGAGGAGGTCGGTCTGCCCAACGGCACGACGTGGTCGGTGAACCTCAGCGGCTGGGACATCGGCGGCAACGCGAGCTCCCTCGAGTTCTTCGAGCCGAACGGGACCTACAACTTCACCGTCCAGCAGCTGGCGAACTTCACCTCCCAGCCGGTCGCCGGCCAGCTGACCGTCGACGGCTCCTCCGCAACCGTCGGCGTCCCCTACCTTCCGGCCCTGTACGAGGTGAGCATTCCCGAATCTGGCCTCCCGTCAGGGACGGCGTGGTGGGTCGAAGCAGGCACCGCTCCGTGGGTCGAGTCGACGGCCTCGTCGCTCATGGTCCCAAGCGCTTCCGGAACGAACGTCTCCTACCACGTGCTGGGCCCCAGCGAGTGGCCGTCGACCGTGTACAAACCGGGCCCCCAGAACGGATGGGTGGAGACCTCGGCGCAGCCGACCACGGTGTCCACGGTCAAGTTCGTCTCCCAGGTCTGGGAGATCACCTTCGCCGAGACCGGGCTGCCCAAGGGGGGAACCTGGTCCGTCAGCCTGAACAACACGACCTGGAGCCTGAAGTCGGAGTCCTCGGGGAGCTCGATCGTCTTCGCCGGGCTCTACAACGCGACCTACTCCTACACGGTGCACCCGCCGTCCGGCTACTCGGCCAGCCCCACCACCGGGCGGCTGGTGCTCAGCGGAGCGTCCCAGAAGGTGTCGGTCAAGCTGGAGAGCTGAACGACCGCGGGGGCGCCGCGGCCCGCCGACCTCGGCTGGGCGGGGCGCCCCCACCCTCGGCCTGCCTCCGGAGCTCCGGCCGCGCAGCAACCCTCGGGCGCCCCGGAGCCTGGCCGCGGCACGCTCAAGCCGCGGAACGGATACCGGGGTGGCGAGCGGGCGTCGAGCGATGGGCGTATCCGTGACGATCCGGGTCCTGTTCCCTGACGGCCGGCCTGCCTCGGGGGCGCAGATCACCGGGGTCAACCACGACGCGTGGTCGAAGCGGCACCGGAACTGGTCCGGGAGCACGGATCCGAAGGGGGTCTTTGCGTGGGAGAACCTGGACAAGGGCACCCGGGGGGACCGGTACACGTTCTCCGTCGAGCACACCGACGACGCCGGGGGTCGCTGGCACGGCGAGGTCTCGGAGCGGATCCGGGGCCCGCAGGAGCTGCTGGTCGTGCTCCAGCGCCGGGCGCGGCCGACCGGGGAGGAGGGGAGGGGCCGTCGCCTCGCCGCGATCATGTTCACGGACATCGTAGGCTTCACGCGGGTCGCGCAGCTCGACGAGGCGCGGGCCCTCGCGCTCCTCGAGCTTCATCGCAAGATGCTCCGGTCGGTCTTCGAGCGGCACCGCGGGATCGAGATCAAGACGATCGGCGACGGCTTTCTCGTGGAGTTCGAGAGCACCCTGGACGCGGCCCGCTGCGCGATCGAGATCCAGGAGGTCCTCTCGCGCTACAACCAGACCGCCCCGGCGGGCTCGGCGATCCTGGTCCGGATCGGCATCCACGTGGGGGACGTGGTGCACGACGGCGGCGATATCCTCGGCGATGCCGTGAACATCGCCGCGCGGATCTGGCCCCTCGCCGAGCCGGGCGGGATCTGCCTCAGCGAGGACGCCTACGCCCAGGTGCGCAGCCGACTCGAGTGCCCGTTCGTCGAGGTCGACCCCCGGGGGATGAAATCCACGGTCTTCCCGGTGCACGCCTACAAGGTGGTACTCCGCCCGGACCACGCGCGCCTCTTCCCGGCCGGTGACGGTGCCCCCGGGGGAGGACCCGGGTGAGCCGACGGTAGGGCGGGGCCACGCCTCCGGCGGCCCACCGGGGTCCGGCGGGTGTCGGTCGTGCGGCGGCCCCCACCTCGCAGGCGCCATGCCCCCCCGGCGCGGTCCCGCGTCGTGCGGAGGCGTCGACCCCGCGCTCCCGCCGCCGATGAAAGGTTTAACACCCCGGAGCCGCTCCGACCTCCCCCGGTCGGCGCAGCCGACCGCGCGGTCCGGGAGGGGGAAGGTTGGGCCGGGACCTTGGACGCCCCGCGGTGCTGTCCTTAGCGTCGTTGATGGTCGTCGGGGCGATCCTCAGTGCCGCCGGGCCTGTCGGGGGTGCCCTTCGTCCGGCTCCTTCCGTGGGCGGTTCCCTCCCCGGGGGTACGGGAGCTCGGTCCGGCAACCCCACGGTCCCGACAGGGGTCGACGCGGTCGCGGGCCCGAGCGTTGCCCTCGGACCGACCAACGGCTCGAGCGCCCAGCCTCCGACGATGGCGGCCTCCGGCTTGGTGAGCAACACGGAGTACCGGCTCTGCTTCGACCCTACGGCGACGATCCAAAGCGATCATTGCTGGGCGTTCACGACGGCCGCGGACGGTTCCGAGGTGGCTCAGGTCGCCCTCCCGGACATGCCGACCGGTCGGTACCAGCCGGAGCTCTGGTTCGGCTTCCCGGACGGGACCTGGGTCGCGAGCGCCCCTAGCGCCTTCACGATGGAGCCGTCGCTGACGTTCGCCAGCGCTGGCCCGGCGGGAGCGCCGGCGGGCGTCGCTGCGTCCGGCTTCGATGCGGCGACGACCTACGCGCTCTGCTTCGACTCGGTCGCTCGGTCGGAAGGGGCCAGCTGCGACCCACTTACCACGGATGCCAACGGCTCCGCCGTAGGGTCGCTCCCCGTTCCGGACCTCAGCCCGGGCCTCTACTACCCCGAAGTCTGGACCACCACCCCCGGCGGCACGTTCGTCGTGGGCACCTCTGCCCCGTTCACCGTCACGCCCGCGTCCCCCGGCCTCTCCGCCGTGCTGACCCCCATCAACGGGTCCGTCGGCGCATCCCTCACCCTCGCCGCCTACGGCCTCGCCCCCGACACGTCCTACTGGCTCTGCTTCGACCCCACCGCCGGTCTCCAGAGCCCCTACTGCGACGGCTTCTTCACCAGCTCCGACGGCGCCTACGACGGCGGCGTCTCCGTCCCGACCGCGCCCCAAGGCTCCTACGACCCTGAGATCTGGAACGCCTCCGCCGCGGGGACTCGGGTCGTGGCCGTGCCCGCGTCCTTTGCCATCCTCCCGTCCGT
>JASHRJ010000028.1 GCA_030037395.1 Thermoplasmata archaeon | reverse complement strand
CGGCGGCCCGCACCGCCGCCTCCGCCGGTCGGGGCCCCCGGAGCGGCGCCTCCGCCTCGGGCGCGTCGACGGCGCGAGGGGGCACCCCTCCGAGGGCGATCCTCCACCGGTCCCGGCGGGTCGAGTAGGCCACGGCGACGCCGATCTGGGAGACGTCGTTCGCCGGCCGCACGCGCTGCCAGAGGTACGCCGAGGCGGGCCGCGACTCCGGGAGCCGCACCGCACGGATCAGCTCGGTCGCCCCTAGCGCGGTCCGCCGGGAGGACCGGAGGAACCCCGCGAGCGGAACGGTCCGCCGCCCCTCCGGCCCGAGCAGCTCCACCTCGGCGTCCAGGGCCAAGAGGGCCGGGGCGAGGTCCGAGGAGGGGGCGGCGCGTCCGAGGTTCCCTCCGACGGTCGCCTGTCGCCGCAGCGCGGGAGATCCGACGGCGGCGATCGCCTCCGCCAGCGCCGGCAGCCGGTCTCCCAGCCGGGGGTCCTGCTCGAGTCTCCGCAGCGGCTCGGTGCTCCCGATCGTCAGGTCGTCGGGCCCCCAGGCATGGGTGGCCCACGGCAACCGCCGGAGCGAGACCACGGTCCGGGGATCGGCGCGGCCTTCGTCGACGTCGAGCAGCAGGTCGGTGCCGCCCGCGAGGAGCGCGACGGTCCCCGGCGCACCGGACGCCAGCTCCGCGAGGACCCCGTCCTCCGAGGCCGGGGCGACGAGACGGAAGCCGCCCATCGCGGGCCCGGAGCGCCCGGAGGCTTATCGGTTCGCGGACGCGCCGGGCTCGCGACCCCCGTATTTTTATCGGGACCGCGTTCTGGGAAGCTCCACGGCATGCCGTTCGAACTGTCGTTGCGTTACAGCACGCCGCTCACCCCGATCGCCGATCTGGACGAGGTGCTCCGGGAGTTCCTGCGAATGGTGGGCTACCTCCCCGAGGGGGACGAGGGGCGGGGCTCGGAGGGACCGATCGCCTCGAGCCTCGCCCTCCGCCTCGTCCGCGAGTGCCTCCTCAAGGATCCGGCGAAGGCGTGGTACGCCGAGGAGCTCGCCTCGGCGCTGCGCACCTCGAAGCCCACGGTCTACCGCCACATCAACAAGCTCAAGGCCCTCGATCTCCTCGAGGAGGTCGGAGGGGCCTCCGACGGCAAGGGGAGGAAGGGGTACCGGCTCCGCTACGGGAACCTCGCACGGGCATGGGACTTCACCGAGGCGAACGCCCAGAACGCCCTGCGTCGGTACCGGGAAACGGTGAACCATCTGCAGGAGCTGATCGAGCGGCGGCCGGCCGAGGCCCCGCTGAGGCTCGCGCCGAGCGGACGCGGGGGGCCCCGCGAGCGAGGGAGCCGCTGACCGCCGCGCCCGCCCCTGGCAAGCGGCCGGCGATCGCGCTGACCCCCGCCTCCCGGGTCCGCGTGCGCTCCGCCGGCCCGGACGACCAGGCGATCGTCTCCCTCGGGATCTTCCGCGGGCTCGTCTCGATCGGCGGGGACAACGCGCTGGCGATCGAGCTCGAGGGGCCCGAGGCGGAGGAGAAGGGACGGGTGCGGCTGGTCCCGATCTCCGCGCTGCTCGCCGTCGACATCCTCGAGGCGGCGAAGGCCGAAGAGGAGAAGCGAAGCGAGCCGTCCCAGACCCCCGGCTACTTCCGCTAGGGCCTCGGCCGGGCTTGCTGGGAGTTCCGGCGCGGCCGACGGCGGCCGCGGTTTCGAACCCAGGTCGTTGGCTTCGAAGGCCAACAGGATAGTCCAGACTACCCCACAAGCCCGACGGGCGCGAGAGGGGGGCGACCGTATTTGGAGGTTCCGGCGCGGCGGGCCCTCACGACCCCGGTCCCGGGGGCGGGGCGAACGTCTCGAGGGTCCGCTGGCCGGCGGACGCCGGGAAGAGGGTCGCGAGCGCGTCGTGGAGAAGGCGGATCCGCTGCCGGACATACGGCGTGATCCCGGGGATCTCGCCGAGCCGCTGCGACAGCGGCAGATACTTGCGGACGCTCGCTTCGTAGACCGTCGACTGCAGCTCGCGCTCGCACCGCGTGGTCCCCGAGAGCACGGCGGTGCACCGGCCCGCGAGCGGGGGCCGGCGGTACGAGGCCCCGCAGCCCGGGCACCGGAACTTCTGCGTCGCGAACCCCTTCAGGTTGCCCATCACGTCGGGCAGGAAGTGGGCGTTCAGCACGAGCGTGACCGCCTCGGCGAGATCGACGGCGCGGATCTGGCTCGCGAGGAGGACCGACCGCTCGACGAGCTCGCTCATCGAGCGCCCGTCCCGATAGGCCGAGCGGACCGGCCCGGTGGCGATGCCGCCGGTCGACTGGGTGAAGCCGTAGCCCGACAGCGCCCGGTCGGAGTCGAGCCGGTGGCCGATCCGGTCGATCCGCGGCTCGATCTCCTTCGGGAGGGCCCGGCGGGCCGCGGCGCGGTACAGCTCGAGCGGGTAGCCGTCCGCGACGTCGACGTTCTGCGCCTCCTTGTCGACCTCGGTGGCGTCCAGGCGCGTGGTCAGGACGAGCGGCTTGTCCATGGTGGCGCCGCGCGTCGCCGGAAGGTACTCCCGCGAGAAGTTCAGGAGCGCATCGACCAGCAGGGTCACGGAGTCCTCGTCCCCGTCGCAGTTCCGCCGCTTCGCGGCGTGGAACACCGGGTGCGCGAAGCACGCCTCGGCGCGCGTGAAGCCGATCAGGCGCCCCGTGACGCCGCCCGAGGTGTGCGGCGCGAGCGCGACGACCAGCTCGCCGACGAGGTCGTCCGCCGACTCGGCGCGGTAGAACGGCTCGAGCCCGTAGAACCGCACGAGCTCGTCGTCCACGAAGCGCGCGAGGCGCGCGAGGTACTCCCCGCACGAGCGCGAGACGACCAGGTCCTGCGGGAGCAGCTCCAGCAGCTGGTCCGGGGCGGTCAGCGGCGCGCCGGCCCGGTCGGTCCGGTAGCCGAGGCGGTGCGCCCCCTCGACCGTGAGACCGATCTCCGAGGGCCGGACGTGGGTGAGCGGGAGGTTCGTCAGGTCGAAGCGGGCGGTCCCGTCCTGGTAGACCGAGATCCGGTGGGAGGCGCGGAGGATCCCCTTCTCGAGCGGCTCCGGCACCTTGCCGACCGACATCAGCCCCTTGACCCCCTTCGCGGCCGGCGGGGCCGCCAGGCTGAGGCGCGCGAGCGCCTCGCGCCACAACGCGGCCAGCGGCAACCGCTGGGGCGCGGTCTCTCCTGTGGGCTCGGTGTGGGCCCCGCAGGCGCACCGGTTCCACACCCCGACCTTTCCGCACGCCGGGCACCGGCGGACCCCGAGCTCTACGGAGGCGGGCTTCTCGACGCTCCTGCGCGCGGCGTCCGGGATCGAGCGGCTCGCGCCGCCCGCGTCGCCGACCGGGAAGAGCGCGTGGACGTTCGGTTGCATCGCGCGATGGTACGCCTTCTCGGGGCGGCCGACGCGGCCGCCGACGCGCGACGGACCCCGGGGCCGGACCGGCAAGCCGGCGAGGCGGCTGACGTACTCGAGCGGGTCCGGCCCGACCGGCTCGAGCGGCGTCCGTCGCCGCAGCTCGCCCCCCTCCGCCTCGAGGCCCAGCCCGAGGACGAGGCCGGCGCTCGGGTCCGGCTCGCCGCGTACCTGCCCGCCGTCGAGCGGCGCGAAGAGGAACCCGAGGCGGATCAACAGCTCGCGCCACGCCGGGTCGTCCGGCAGCTCGAGCCGTCCGTCGCGCCAGGTCCCGGACCGTTCGACGAACTCACCGAGCGCACGGATCTCCGCGGGCGCGAGGTCGTGCCAGAACAGCAGCCACCGCGGCGCGAGCGGCACGCCGAGGCTCCGGCCGAGGTGGGCAGCCTGGGCGATCTGCTCGGGCAACCCGTCGACCCCTGCGGCTCGGAGCTCCTGGAGGTGCCAGTCCTGGGAGTAGGCCCCCGGGACGAGCGGTCGGTTGTTCTCGAGGAACTCGCCGAAGCCTACGAGGATCTCCCCGAGGTCGACGATCCGGCGGATCCGGGGGAGGAGCGCCTCGGCCGCGGCCACGTCCGAGACCGCGGTGACGGTGCCGTCCTCCAGCTCGACGATCGGCCCCTGCAGCGTGTCGCACACTCCGATCGCCGCGGCCTTCCCGGGGTATTCGAGCTTGAGCTGGGTGCCGACCGCGACGAAGTGCTGCAGCACGACCATCGTCGCGGGCGGAAGGCCGCAGGCGGCGAGCCCGGTCGTGCGGGCCCGCCCGTAGACGAGCCGAAAGCCGCCGGGGCGGTTCGGGTGCGCGAGCACCGGCCGCCCTCCGACCGCGTCCTGGAGGTACTTCGGTAGGTGGGGGTCGTCCTCGTCCCGCCCGCGGTGCCCCAGGTCGGCGAGGAACTCCCATCCGTCGAGGCCGAGCTTCTCCACGATCTTCCGCAGCTTCGGTGCCTTCTGGCATAGCCCCTCGGCGATCACGAGGCACGCGCCTCCGCGGAGGCCGTTGGTCGGCACGCGGGGTAGGTCGCGGAACGCACTCACCTCGGCCTCGCCTTCGGTCGCCTCGCCGGAGATCGCGACCGGCACGCCCGAGACGACCCGCTCGATCTCGTCGGCGGTCGGGACGTACTGGAGATGCTGATAGAACTTGTACAGCGGAATCTCTTCCTTGAATCGGCCGACCTCTGCGGGACTGGCGCGGAACGCGGCCAGTCCGAGGTCCCGCCGCACGATGTCCCCCAACAGCACGCTGAGCGCCTGGGCGGTCCCGCCTGCGGCACGGATCGGGCCCGCGTAGTCGAGCTCCAGGTACGGCGGCTGGGATCCGCCGTCGCGGAGCTGGACCTCGGCGAGCCCTTCGAGCGGGGCGACCAGGATCCCTTCGGTCAGCACCGCGAGGCCCACGCGGAGCGCGACGTCGACCCGTTCCCGGAGCGACCGGCCGCTCCCGGTGTCCCGCGCGAGCCGCCGCACCAGCGCGACCGCGACCTCCTCCCGCGGCTGGGTCCGGGCGAGCCCGCGAATCTCTTCCGCGATCCCGTCGACGTGCAGGTGCGCCAGCAGCTTCTCCACTCGGCTCGCCATGTCCTGCGCCCGGGGGATCTCCGGGACCGGGCGCGGGTCCAGGCCGGTGGCGCGCGCTCGGGCCGCGATCTCGTACGCGCGATCGACCGCACCCTCGAGCGTGCGAAAGTACGGTTCCACGAGCCCGCGAGCCGCCCGCGGCTCATAACACCGCACCGGGGCCCGGGCCGCGTCTCGTCGGGCCGACCGCCGGGGCGGGCCGGTGGGGGCCTACGCCGGAGTCCGGGCCGGACGGGCTCCCGTGGGGAAGCCGTCGAGGAACGACCACCACGCCCCGATCGTCTGGCGCGAGGCGCGCAGGGCCGCCAGGCGGGCTCGCGGGCTGTGCTCGAGGAGGCCGGTGAGGATCCGTCGCTCGGCGCGCGAGTGCTCCACGTCGGCGCCGGTGTGCACCCGGAAGAACTCGTGCGTGGCGTGGCCGCGGATCCCGTAGTTCTCTCGGAGCCCGCGCGACTTCTCGGCAGCGATCTCGGGGAAGATCGATTCGTAGGCGTACAGGGCCGAAAGTGCTTCCTCCGGACTCCGCCGCGTCAGGCGCTCGTAGCAGGCGAGGAGGGCATCGGTCGCCGGGAACGGCGGGGCCGTCCGCGCCGCCGCCCGGGAGAGCCCGATCCCTCGCGCGAAGTCGAGCCACAGCTCCGGGTGCGTCGGGTTCCGCCCCTCTTCGTCCACGAGGTTTTCGAGCAGCACGCGCCGATCCTCCGGGCGCTCGAGGCGGGAGTACGCCGCGGCGACGAACCGCGGGAAGGCGGCCTCGAAGCGATAGTACTGCCCGGCGTAGTCGCGGAGGGTTTCCAGCGGAAGCTCCCCGCGGGACCACGCGACGTAGAAGGGGTGCTTGAGGAGATGGTGTTCGCGCAGCAGCTCGTCGATTGGGCGGACCGGAGCGGTCATCGGCGCGCGATACGGCGGGCCCCCTAAGAGCCTATCCGGAGGCGTGGGGACGGCGGCCGGCGACCGCCGGCACGAGGGCGCCGGCCGTTCCCCTTCACGCAAATGTTTATGTATCGACCTCTGGAATTTGCCCGCAGAGCGTATGACGCTCGTCTGACAAACAGGACGGGAACAGACGATGAAGTCCATCATCCAGGAAGCGATCGCCAAGCACCAGGAGAACCAGAGCCTGGTCGAAGAGCCGAAGCCCGCTCCGCCGACGTTGCAGAACGCCGACGATGCGGAGCTCGCGAAGCTCGCGGAGACGCTGAAGGTCAACATCCGGATCGTCGGCTGCGGGGGCGGCGGGTCGAACACCATCAACCGCTGCAGCGAGGAGGGGATCCAGGGGGCGGAGATGTGCGCGATCAACACCGATGCGAAGCACCTCCTCACGATCCACTCCCCGCGCAAGATCCTGATCGGCCGCCGGGCCACCAAGGGCCTCGGCGCCGGGGCTCGACCGGAGATTGGCGAAGAGGCCGCCCGCGAGAACGAAGAGGAGCTGCGTCAGTTCCTCTCGGGGGCCCACATCGTGTTCATCACGGCGGGCATGGGCGGCGGGACCGGGACCGGCTCCGCGCACCTGGTCGCCCGGCTCGCGAAGGAAGCCGGCGCGCTCACGATGGGCGTCGTGACCCTCCCGTTCGCCGGCGAGGGCGTCGCCCGCATGGAGCAGGCCCGCGACGGGCTCGAGCGCCTGCGGCGCGTCTGCGACACGACGATCGTGATCCAGAACGACAAGCTCCTCGAGCTCGTTCCTCGGATGCCTCTCGACTCGGCGTTCAAGCTGGCGGACGCGGTCCTCATGACCGCGATCAAGGGGATCACCGAGATCGTGACCCGGCCCGGCCTCGTCAACCTCGAATACGCCGACATCCTGACGGTGATGAAGGACGGCGGCGTCGCGCTGATCGGGCTCGGGGAGAGCGAGAGCGCGACCGACCGCGTCACCGAGGCGGTCACGGAGGCGCTCACGAGCCCGCTGCTCGGTTCGGTCGAGATGAAGGACGCCACCGGCGCGCTGGTCCGCGTGATCGGCGGCCCGACGATGACCGTCAGCGAGGCCGAGAAGGCGGCGGCCCTGGTCGGCGGCAAGATCTCGAAGCGCGCCCGCATCATCTGGGGCTGCTCGGTCGAGAACTCCCCCGAGATGGAGAACACGATCAAGGTGCTCTTGATCATCACCGGGGTCCGCGCCACGAGCCTCCTGGGCCAGAAGGGAGGCTACGCGACCGGTGAGTCCGAGGAAGTCATCGACCTCGTCCGGTAAGCCCCGGCGGACGCGCGTCCGCTACCTCGGGCTCGAGGTGGCGGGTGGGCAACCCGTTCCCCTCTCGCCCGCCGATTGGATCCGGCTCCTCCAGGTCCGGAGCGGCGGCGCGCCGGCCGGTATCCCGTTCCGCATCGTCCGCGCCGAAGGCTTTCGCGCGATCGCCCGGGTCGAGCGGGGCGACGCCCCGGAGGCGCGCCGCCGTTGGAACGGCGTCGACCCCGCGACCCCCGACGCCGCGCTGACAACGGTCCGCACCTGGGGAACCCTGGTCGGGGCGAAGGCGTGGCTCGGGGCCGCGCCCCCGGGGCTTCCTTCGCCTAGACGACCGCGATCGAGAACGTTCCGACCTCGAGCGACAGCGTCGTCGCCGCCGTCATGTTGAGGTACACCGTGCCCAGGGCGCCGTTCGCCGAGAACGGGCCGACGCAGGCGGACGAGGCCGCCGGGGCGCACGTCACCGTGAGCCCAGGGTAGCTGGTCGAGGAGTCGAAGTAGGCGAGCCACGCCGCCGCGTACGCCGTGGTCACGGCGATCGTCGTCGTCCCGACCAAGGAGTAGCCGCCCGCCGGAACGGACACGTCCAGGACGGAGAGGAGCCGGGCGCTGAGCTCTACCGGGCCCTGGCCGACCACCGTGCTGAGGTTCCCGTGGAACTCCGGCAGCCAGAGCGTCAGGTTGGTCCCGGTCACGTTCAGCTCGGGCCCGACGAGCATCACCGGGACCCCGTTCGGCTGGGCGACGGCGACCGCGCCCTGGTCGAACGCCACGATCGCGCGCGGGCTGTAGGTGTTGAGAAGGGTGACCGCGAGGGCCCCTCCGTCGGCGGTGTCCTTCTGAGGGATCGGCGTGTAGCTCGGCGGGACGCCGATCGCGTACGACGCGGCGACCTTGGAGCCGACCGCCGCCGGGGCCAGCGACGCGCCGGACGGCGGCGCGACCGGCGCGACCCCCACGGAGCCCAGCGAGATCGTCTGGGAGATGACGGCCCCGATCGCGTCCGCCTCGGTCGCCGCCTCCAGGATCGCCCCGAAGGTGATCACCTGGTTCTCGATCGTCGTGAGGTGGTTCGCCTCGTTGACCCGCATCTCCTGCGGCAGGGTGGTCGTTAGGAAGTTCGCGATCATCACCACCAGCAGCATCAGCCCGAGGATCGTGGCGACCGCCGCGACCTGACCGCGCCGGCCCCGCTGCCGCCACCGCCGGCCCGCGGCGGCGGGGCGGCGGGTCTCCCGGGACCCGACGGGGACCGGCCGAACGGCGTTGGGCACGACAGCACTCCGGGAGAGTGTACTAGCCGAGGAGGGGGGTCTTAGGCCTTTCGCCGAACGGTGCGGCCCCGGGCGGTGGGCCGCCGCGAACGTTAAGGGTCGGCCTTCCTCCCCGTTCGGGGTAAGGCGAGTGGATTCCCCCGGGGCCGATCGGACCGTCACGCGGGCGTTGCTCTCCGTGCAGGACAAGACCGGCCTCGCCGAGCTGTCCCAAGGGTTGGCGGGGCTCGGGATCGAGCTGTGGGCGACCACCGGGACCCGGCGCGCGCTGGAGGAGGCTGGGGTCCGGGCGGACGCTGTCGAGGCGCTGACGGGCGTCGACGCTTGGTTCGCCGGCCGGGTCAAGACCCTGCACCCGGCGATCTTCGGGGGCATTCTGGCGCCCCGGACCCCCGACGGCCTGGCCGAGGCGTCGCGCCTTCGCCTTCGGCTGTTCGACCTCGTAGCGGTCAACTTCTACCCTTTCGAGCGGCATGTCGCCGAGGAGCCGGCGGCAGCCGATCGCGAGGAGTTCATCGATGTCGGCGGCGTCTCGCTCGCCCGCGCCGCGGCGAAGAACCATGCGTGGGTGGGGGTCCTGACCGACCCGGCACAGTACCCGGACGCGCTGGCCGAGCTGCGGCCGGCGCGGACCCTCTCGGCGGCCACCCGGCAGCGGCTGGCGGCGGTCGCGTTCGCGCGATGCGCCCGGTACGACGCGGCGATCGCCCGCGCCCTCGGTCCGGCGACCGTCCCGGGCTTCCCCGCCGACCTGAGCTTCCGGGCGGACGCCTTGACGCTGCGTTACGGCGAGAACCCGCATCAGCGCGCGGCCGCCTACGCGCTCGGCGACCCCGGGGCCCTCGGCGACACCCCCCCGGAAGTGCGCACCCTGAAGGGCGACGCGCCGTCGTACACGAACCTGCTCGATCTGCAGACCGCGATCGGACTGGTCGAGGAGTTCGAAGGGCCCGCGGCGGCGGTCGTCAAGCATGCTACACCGTGCGGGGCCGCCACGGCCGCCACGCTCGCCGAAGCGGTTGCCGCGGCGCTCGCGACCGACCCGGTCGCCCGCTACGGTTGCGCGGTCGCGGTAAATCGGCCGGTCGGGCCGGGGGTGCCGGAGGCGCTGCACGGCATCTTCGTCGACCTGCTCGCCGCGCCCTCGTTCGATCCGCAGGCGCTGGAGGCGCTCGGCCGACGGCCGAAGCTCAAGCTCGTCGCGACGGCGATCGGCGCGGGGGCCGCGGGCCGATGGGAGGCCCGGACCGCCCTGGGTCGGCTCCTCGTCCAGGAGGCCGACCGGCGCCGCCTTGCCGCGGGCCAGCTCCGCCGCGTCGCCGGCCCCGAGCTCGGGCCGGAGGAGCTCGCCAGCCTCGGCTTCGCCTGGAGCGTGGTGCGGCACGCCCGGTCGAATGCGATCGTCCTCGCCCGCGGCACGACGACCGTGGGCATCGGTTCCGGGCAGCCGACGCGGGTGAAGGCGGTCGAGCTCGCCTGCGAGGTCGCCGGCCCGCGGGCCCGTGGCGCCGTCCTCGCTTCGGACGCGTTCTTCCCGTTCGCCGACGGGATCGAGGTCGCGGCCCGGGCCGGCGTGCGGGCGATCCTGCAGCCCGGCGGTAGCGTCCGAGACGCCGACGTGCTGGCGGCGGCCGAGCGAGCCGGGATGTCGATGTACTTCAGCGGCTGGCGGGTGTTCCGCCACTAGAGGAGGCGCCCTTCGCGAAGTAGCGGCGCAGGATCGAGCGGAACGCGACGGGGTCGATCGGTCCCACCTCTCGCCCGCGCTCGGTTCCCGCCTCGACGAAGACGTACGTCGGGATCGCATGGATGCCGAACGAGCGGGTGACGACCTCCGCCTCGTCGACGTTGACCTGGGCGAACTTCACACGGCCGGAGAGCCGCACGGCGAGCTCTCGGAGGGTGGGCTCCACGACCCGGCAGGGGGCGCACCAGTCCGCGTAGAAGTCGACGACCACCGGGAGCGGCGAGCGGATCACCTCGGCCTCGAACGTCGCGTCGTCGACCCGGACCATCGCGCCCTTCTCCGTCAACGGTCGTCCCCGCCGTTCGAGCTCCTTCCCTGCTTTAAGCGTGCGTTTCGTCTGGCGACGGAGGTCGGGCGACGACGGGACCGGGAGGCCGGGCGGGGGTCCCCGGCCCGGCGACCGCCGCCCGTCTGGTCCGCTGGTTCCGCGCCCACCGGCGGCCGTTGCCGTGGCGGGCGTCGCGGGACCCCTACCGGGTCTGGGTGGCCGAGGTGCTGCTCCAGCAGACGCGGGTCGCTCAGGCGGTCCCGTTCTTCGAGCGGCTCGTGGGCCGGTTCCCGACGGTCCAGCGGCTCGCCGCCGCGCGGCCGGCCGACGTCCTGAAGGCCTGGCAGGGTGCCGGCTACTACGCCCGGGCCCGTCGGCTCCATCGGGCCGCTCGCCGGATCGTGGCCGAGCGGGGGGGCCGGCTCCCCTCGACGGTGGAGGAGCTCGAACGACTTCCCGGGGTCGGGCCGTACACCGCCCGGGCCGTAGCGGCGATCGCCTTCGGCGCTCCGGTCCTGCCGCTCGACGCGAACGTATTGCGGGTCGCCGCCCGCTGGACGTGCGACCGGCGGGACACGGGACGAGCCGCCGTCCGCCGGGACCTAGCCACCGCGCTCCAGCGCTGGATCCCGCCGGGGGAGTCCGGGGCGTTCGTCGAGGGCGTCATGGAGCTCGGCGAGACGGTCTGCCTCCCTCGCGCCCCCCGGTGCGATCGGTGTCCGGTGGCCAGGACCTGCCGGGCACGCCAGGAGCTCGTCGATCCGGGAGCGCTGCCCCGCCGGCCGGGACGCCGGCCCCGGCCTCACGTGCGGGGGGCCGTCGTGGCCGTGCAGCGCGGCGATCGGTGGCTGGTCCAGCGCCGTGCCCTGACCGGGCTGCTGGGAGGGCTTTGGGAATTCCCGGGGGGAAAGATCGAGCCCGGCGAGACCGCGGTCTCCGCGGCCCGGCGCGAGCTTCGGGAGGAGACCGGACTTCGGGCGACCGGGCTCAGGCCGGTGGACATCGTGCGGCACGGCTACAGCCACTTCACGGTCGAGCTCCACGTGTACCGCGGGCGGATCGTGGAGCGCCCTGCCCCCGCGCCGAACCGGCGATGGGCCACGCTCGCCGAGATCGCGCGTCTCCCGCTGCCCCGGGCCACGGAGAAGATCGTCCGAGCGCTGGGCCGAACCGCGGCGCCGGTCCGCGTCAGACCTCGCCGGGGATCGACGAGACGCCCAGGGCCTCGCGGATCGCCCGAGCGAACTCGCGGAGCGCGAACGGCCGTACCAGCGTGACCCGGGCGCCAAGCGCCTCGGCCTCGGCCCGGAGGTCCTCTCCGTCCGGCGGGAGCAGCACGACGGCCCGCAGCTCCGGCCGGCTGCGAAGCGCCTCGCTGAGTTCCTCGCGCCACCGGTCCGCTCCGGAGACCGCGTCGATCACCAGGAGCGCGACGGAGCCCGGGGACCATCGCCGCAGCGCGTCCAAGTCGGCGGCGTCCAGGGCCACCGGGTGGTGTTCGAGGGCGAGCAGGCCGCGCAGGAGGAGGCGAACGTCGTCGTCCGGCACCCAGAGGAGCGCCGGGACCGGACTCCGAGCCCCCGGGCCGATCGCCTCGTCACGGACGCTCGAGCCCGTGGTCCCCGTGCTGTAGACTGCCATCGGAACCTCCGCGTCGAGTACGAGGGGCTCGAGGAGGTACTTCAACCCTACCGTGGCCGGCGAGGCCCGGGGTGCGTCCGTTCATCCTCCAGGCCCGGAGTCAACTATATAGACAGGCCAGCGCTAGCCATAGTGGCCTCGGGCATCGGCGGGGCGCGGTCGGTGGCACCGTCCGCTAGACCGGCCCCGCGCCCCGTCGGTGCCTACCTGCGACCTCGCCGGTGCTTCTCGAGCGATAGGTTTTTTGAGCCACGGCCCGGAAGCCGAACGATGAGCCTGCTCTTTCGACCCTCCGAGCACGACCGCGAGGCGTTGCGGTCGGCGGTCCGCACGCTCCGCGAGACCAGCGTCGTCGGACTCGCAGCGGCGCTCTCCTGGCGACCACGCAAGGTCGAACGGCTCCTGGTCGAAGAGCTGACGCGTCCCGGCACGTGGATGGCGTACGATCCCGCCCGCCGCCTGGTCCGGTGGGCCCCGCCGACGTCGGTCGTCTGGTCGGCGCCGCCTCCCGGACCCGCCCCGGTAACCCCGCCTCCCCCCCGGGTCGATCTGGGTCCGACGCTCGGCGCTCCTCCCCCGGTGGTCCGGGCCGGCGCCCTTCGGGCGCAGTGCCCTTCCTGCCACGTCCCCCTCGTGGCGGCGGCCTCCCCGAGCTTCAACGTCTGCCCGGAGTGCGGCCGCCTGTTCACCTCCCGTACCGCCACGGGGGCGGCCCCCGAGGCGGGGGGCTCTCCCCCCCCGGCTCCATCCCCCGGTGGGCCGGCCGCGCCGTACGGCGACCGACGTTCGCAGGAGCTGCTCGCGGCGTACGTCACGGCACGGCCGATCCCGTGTCCGAGATGCCGCACGGCGCTGCGGCACCGGGGCGTGAGCGAGTACGCTTGCCCGAGCTGTGGCGAGACCGTGCGGTTCGCACCCTCCGGCCTCGTCCGGGCCTCCTCCCCGACGGCCGCCCCGGCGGCGCCGCCCGCCGCGCCGTAGCCGAGCCGCCGCGCGGCGCCGAACGGAGGCCGGCCTAGAACGGGACCGCCGCGCGGACCTCGCGCACGAGCTCGCCGGAGGCGAT
>JASHRJ010000027.1 GCA_030037395.1 Thermoplasmata archaeon | reverse complement strand
GGCCGCGCGCGCCGCCCCGCCGGTGCCGCCTCCGTCCGGGCCGTCGACCGCGGCCCCCGCCGCTCCCGCGTCGACCGAGGAGGCGTTCACCGACAGCTTCCTCGGGCAGAGGGTCGCCGAGGAGACCCTGGACGACCTGCTGGACGACCTCGAGATCGGCCTGCTGGAGTCGGACGTGGCGCTCCCCGTGGTCGAGCGGCTCCGGCGCGACCTCCGCAAGGAGTTCGCCGGCCGCAAGCTGAAACGAGGGCTCGATGCGGAGGAGGTGATCCGCGGGGCCCTCGAGCGGAGCGTGCGGGCGATCCTCGCCCAGCCTCCGCTCGACCTGCCGGCGCGGATCCGGGCCCGAGGGCCGCAGCCGTTCGTGATCCTGTTCGTCGGCGTCAACGGGACCGGCAAGACGACGACCGTCGCGAAGTTGGCGGTCTGGCTCCGGGCCGCCGGATTCTCCGTCGTGATCGCGGCCGGGGACACCTTCCGCGCCGGGGCGATCGAGCAGCTGCTGGTCCACGGCGAGCGCCTGGGGATCCGGGTGGTCCGCCAGCAGGAGGGGAGCGACCCGGCGGCCGTCGGGTTCGATGCGATCGAGCACGCCCGGGCGAAAGGGGTGGACGTCGTGCTCGTCGACACGGCCGGCCGCCAGCACACGAACGAGAACCTCGTGGAGGAAGCGAAGAAGATCCGTCGGGTGACCTCCCCCGCGCTGACGCTGTTCGTCGGGGACGCGCTCGCCGGCAACGACGTGGTCGAGCAGGCGCGCCTGTTCGACCGGTCGATCGGGATCGACGGGCTGGTGCTCACCAAGCTGGACGCCGACGTGAAGGGGGGCGCGGCGCTCAGCGCGACGTTCGTCACGAAGAAGCCGATCGTCTTCGTCGGCGTCGGCCAGGGGTACGAGGACCTGCGGCCGTTCGAGCCGGAGTGGATGGTGCGGCGCCTCTTCGCGGAGGGGACCGCCGGGTGACGGCCCGGGTCGACCTCGTCCTCGTCCGTCCGAAGGAGGACGGCAACGTCGGGGCTGTCGCGCGCGTCGCGCGGAACTTCGGTGCCGAACGCCTGGTGCTGGTCGCCGCGCGGGCGCGCCTCGGCGCGGAGGCCCGCCGGCGCGCGATGGGCGGTCTCCCGATCCTCACGGCGGCGGTCCGGGCCCGGTCGATCGACGAGGCGATCGCCCCGGCCGATCTGGTCGTCGGCACCACCGACCTCTCCCTCGGCCGGTCCGCCTCGTACCTCCGCCGGTCGGTGAGCCCGGAGCGGCTCGGAGAGATCGTGCGGGGCACGACGGGCCGGATCGCGCTCGTCTTCGGGCCCGAGGACAACGGGCTCTCGCGCGAGGAGCTCGGCCGGTGCGACCTTCTCGTGCACATTCCCGCGCGGCGGGAGTTCCCCACGCTGAACCTCTCGCACGCGGTCGCGGTCGTCCTGTACGCGGTCCACCGGGCCTCGGCTATGGCGGACCCCGATTCGACGCCGGCCCCCGAGATCGTGGAGCTCAACGGGCGCGAGAAGGAGCTGTTCCTGGCCCGGGTCGGGCTGCTCGCGGCCCGCGCGGGCTACCCGGCCCACAAACGACGGGGTTTAATCCTCCAGTTCCGTCGCCTGCTCGGCCGGTCGACGCCCAGCGAGGCGGAGTACCGGATGCTGCTCGGGCTCTTGTCGAGCCTGGGGCGGGCGCTGGACCGGGAAGGTCGGAATGGGCGAAGGCAACGGTGATTGGCTGCGGGTCCGGGGGATCGGCCGCGAGCGGTTCGCGACGTACCTCGCCGACTACCTCGCCACGCTCGGCTACGCCGTCCGCCGGGACGACTCGGCGGAGCGGAACGAGAGCCGTCTCACCGGTCGGCTCGACCGGGCGAACCCGGCGGTCCCGCCCGCCGCCGCGTCGCTCGCCTTCCGGTTCTACCCGACGAGCGGCGGGGCGGCGGTCGTCTGGGAGGCCCCGGCCGAGATGCCCCCGCCCGAGCTCGGGAGGATGGACCGGCTCGTGCGCGAGATCTCGAGCTACCTCGAGCGGGCGATCTCCACCGAGAGCCACGCGACCGCGAAGGTGATCCGCCCTTCGGTCCCGCGCCTGCCGTGGGCCGCCTCGCCGGCGAACGGGGCGGGCGAGCCGTCGCGCCCGGGCGCACCGTTATAAACCGAGCCACGGTCGGCCGCCGCCTCCCATGACCCGCTCGCTGTACCGGTACGTCGGCACGTCGTTCCGGCAGACGCTCGGCGACGCAGGGGCGCCGCTCCGGCACGAACGCCTGCTCACCTGGCGACGGGAGCACGCGGTCACCCGCCTCGAGCGGCCCACCCGCCTCGACCGGGCCCGGGCGGTCGGCTATCGCGCGAAGGAGGGGTTCGTCATCGTGCGGGTCCGGGTCCGCCGAGGCGGTCAGCGCAAGCGGGCGATCATCGCCGGGCGCCGGCCGAAGCACAAGGGGATCCTACGCATGACGCTCGCGAAGAGCCTGCGCCGCATCGCGGAGGAGCGGGCGCAGAAACACTATCCGAACCTCGAGGTCCTCAACTCGTACTGGGTGGGGGAGGACGGCAAGCAGAAGTTCTACGAGGTGATCCTCGTCGACCCGGTCCACCCGGCGATCCTTTCCGACCCGCGCCTGTCCTGGATCGCCGACCCGCCGCACAAGGGCCGCGTCTTCCGCGGCCTCACCAGCGCGGGGACCGAGGGCCGCGGGCTCCGCTGGAAGGGGAAGGGCACGGAGCGGTTCCGCCCGTCGCGGGCGCGCAACCGCCGGCCGTTCCGCCGGACGCAGACGAAGGTCATCCCGTAGCCGCTTCGTCCCGGCGCGCGGCGAGCCGCTCCAACGTCTCGCCGCGGCGTTCCGCCTGCCGACGGGCCCAGCCGTACAGGCCCTCGACGTGCGTGAGCTCGCCGCGCAGGACCCGCGCGAGCCGTCGCCGGTAGTCGAGGTCGAGCCGCACCGGCTCCGCCTCGAGGAAGTCGCGGAGGCGGCGCGCGAGGTGACCGCCCTCCGCGTCCCAGTCGGTGAGCACGATCACCTTCCCCCGCGCGGCGACGAGGCCGTGGGCCGTGGCCGACACCGGGTGGCCGCGGTGCACGACGACGACGGGGCCGCCCCAACCCAGGCGGCGCACCGAGCTCCGGTCCCGCTCCCCCTCGACGACGAGCGCGGTGGCGCCGCCGTCCTCCTCGGCCAAGAGCTGCTCCCAGAGCTCGACGAACCGGTCGAACGCGTCCCCCGCCTCGGCCGCGCCGACGCCCCGCACCGGTTCGGACCGCCGGTCGAGACCGACGGTCGCCGACCGGAGGCCGCGCAACTCCTATAGTCCCTCCGGTTCACGGCCGTCCCCCCATGCCCGACCCGTTCTCGCAGCTCCTCGAGTGGCGCCGGGCCGAGGCGAGCGGCCGCCTGCTCGCCAAGCTGGGTCCCGACTACTACGCGAGCACCGCGCGCTACCTGGGGGATCTCCGCGGCTCCTACGAGGTCGACCTGCGCGAGAACCCGTCCGGTCGCAAGGGAGAGATCTCGCGGCAGACCTACCAGCGGGCGAGCCAAGTCGCCCGGGACATCCTCGAGGCGCGGACCCAGAAGCTGCTCTCGGCGGCGTTCCAGGCGAGCGTCGGGGGCCCGCGGGACCTTCCGAACGCGCTCCCGGAGGAGCGCGCCCTCTTCGAGGGCCTTCTCACCGCGCTGCTCGAGTTCCGCCGCGGCCACGCGCCGTATCTGGAGCCCGGAGCTCCGGTCGCCCCCCCCTCAGTGGCGCGTGCCCCGGCCTCCCCGGCCGCCGGACCCGCCGCCGCGG
>JASHRJ010000026.1 GCA_030037395.1 Thermoplasmata archaeon | reverse complement strand
GGCGGTGCTGCGCGCCGTCGGGCCGGACGCCCCGCGACGGCGCTAGGCTCCGGTCGCCGGCCGGCGGAGCGCGACCCCGCGGAGGCCGCGGATCAGGTCGGCCTTGGTCACGATCCCCTCCAGCTGGCCCCGGTGGGCGACGAGCACCGCCGGGTAGCGCCCCAGCAGCGGCGGCAGGAGGTCGGCGGGGAACGTCGTGTCGACCAGAGGGTACGCCGGTTCCAGGATGTCGCGGACCCGCGTCCGACGCGACGACGGGGCCTGCAGCGCGCGGAGCACCGCCCCCTCGGAGATCGAGCCGATCGCGCGCCCGTCCTCGACGACCGGGAGCTGGGAGAACCCTCCCACCTCGAGCCGGCGGCTCGCCTCCGAGAGCGACGCGGACGGCTCGACGCTCACGAGCGGACGGTGGACGACGTCGGCGATCGTGAGGCGGGGCGTTGCGACCCCCTCCCGGAGCTCGAGGTGGGCGACGATCCGCTGGACCAGCTCGTACGACGGGCGGATCTGCCCTCGCTCGATGCGGCTGAGCGTCGCCGTGCTCCGGCCGACGGCGTGTGCGAGCTCGCCGAGGGGGATCCCGAGCGCGAGCCGGCGGCGGCGGAGCTCCTCGAGGGTCTCCACGGGACCGACAGCGGGGGACCCCCTACATCAGTTCGTCGGGCGCCGCCTCCTCCGCCGGCGGACCGCGCTCGACGGAGCGCGCCGGGGAGAAAGGTATAGGACCCAGCCGGCCCTCTCTCGGACGGTCCCGGTCATGGACAGCCCGCCCCGGCGGATCTCATGGATCTCCGCGCCACCGGAGGTCTGCTCGCTGTGCAAGGAGCCGCTGGGCGTACCGGAGGAGACGAGCTCCTGGAACGGTCGCCCGGCGCACCGAGAGTGCGTGCGGATCCACCTGCTCCAGCGCGACCCGGCGTTCCGCGAGAGCGCCGAGGGCGACGAGCCGGCCGACGACGACGAGGGGCTGGACGGCGTCCTGCCCCGCGACGACGACGAGATCGACCTCGAGTAGGCGGGCGGCGGCCGGCGCGGCCGCCCGGGGAAAGCCATTAAAAGGGCCCGCTTCGTGGTCGGGTCCGCCGCCCGTCGTGGGGAGGTCCAAGTCGATGCCGGAAGTCGTGATCACGTGCGACTGGACGATGATGAGCAACCACCACGGGAAGGAGTTCCTCGGGTTCGGCACGACCACCCCGGCGTACGTGTTCCCGGAGGCGGTGTACCAGCGGCTGTTCTACCCGACGATGCCCACCGACGAGGACGGCTACCCGCTCCAGGCCCCGTACGGGATGCGGAAGATCGAGGCGTCGTTGATGGACGCCGGGGTCGACGCCCGGATCGTCCACCCCAGCTTCCTCGACCGGTACATGCCCGGCGAGGCGAAGGTCCTGCTGATCTCGGGGCACGACTACTTCGGCCTCAACCCGCCGAGCTCGACGTTCGGGGGCGTGATGCGCAAGGAGACCCTCAACTGCGTGAACTTCAAGCGGATGCTCAGCCAGCCGGCGGTCGTCGAGGCCCGGCGCCGGGGGCTCAAGATCATCGCCGGGGGACCGTGCGCCTGGCAGATCGCGCCCCCGACCCGGGCGAAGCTTCCGTGGATCCAGGAGTTCGTCGACTCGATCGGCGGCATCGACACGGTCGTCGAGGGGGAGAGCGACGTTTTCGTCCGGGAGATCGTCGGCAAGGCGCTCCGGGACGAGTTCCTGCCGCCCCACGTGGTCCTGACCCCGAAGGAGGCGCCCAAGGTCGAACAGATCTCGTCGATCCGCTACCCGAGCGTCAACGGCCTGGTCGAGATCGGCCGCGGCTGCTGCCGCGGCTGCTCGTTCTGCTCGGTGACGACCCGGCCGACGCGCTGGTACCCCCTGTCGAAGATCGAGGAGGAGCTGAAGGTCAACGCGGCGATCGGGGTCCGGAAGGGGATCCTGCACTCGGACGACGTGTACTTCTACGGCAGCCCGAACGTGATGCCGCACGAGGACAAGCTGATCCCGCTCCTGCAGCTCGCGAAGCGGTACTACGAGCAGGTCGGCTGGAGCCACGTGGCCATCGCGAGCCTGATGACCAAGCCGAAGCTGCTGTCGAAGTGCGCGGAGGTCCTCATCGACGACCGCCAGCGCTGGTGGGGGGTCGAGGTCGGCGTCGAGACCGGCTCCCCCCGCATGATCACCGCCGCCATGCCCGGGAAGGTGGCGCCGTTCAAGGCGTCCCAGTGGCCGGAGCTCGTGGTGCAGGCGGCCGGGCTGATGAACGACAACCACGTCTATCCGGCGTGCACGTTCATCGTCGGCCTCCCGCAGGAGACGGAGGACGACGTCGCGAAGACGATCGACCTGATCGACGACCTGTGGGACTTCAAGGGCCTGCTCGTGCCGATGTTCTTCGTGCCGCTCGGCCACCTCAAGTCGAAGGACTGGTTCCGCCGCGACCGGCTCTCTCCGCTCCAGGAGGAGCTCCTGAAGCGGGCGCTAACGCACGGCCTGCGGCAGTCGAAGCGGATGCTGAAGGACTTCTTCGACTGGGAAGGGAGCCACACCCGGCTCTACCGCGCTTCGTTCCGCGGGTTCATCGGCTTCCTCGACACGATCGCGAAGATGCACGGGCTCCTCAGCCCGTCGCAGCGACCGGCCCGCCCGATGATCGACCCGAACTCGACGCCGGAGCACCTTCCGATCCCGACGATCCCCGTGCGCGAGTAGCGCGGCCGGGCCGGCGGCGGTCGCTACGGCTCGTCCTCCGGCAGCCGCGGCGAGGACGGGAGCGCGCGGCGCCCGCGCGGCCGATACGGCCGCAGCCGGGCCGGAACGTCCCCCGGCGCCCCGACGACGTCCAGATGCGTCTCCCGACCGTTGCCGTCGTACGCCCTCCAGCAGCCCGGGTCGAACGGGGCGCCGAGGATGAGGTGGCGCGAGCCCCAGTTGCGGAACAGCTGGAGGTCGGCGGCCGACGGATGGAGCGCGCCGGACGGGTGCGAGTGGACGGTGCCGACGACCGTCAGGTCCGCCGGGAGCATGAACAAGCGGAAGTTCGCGTGCCGGTGCCCGGCGGTCGTCCCGGGCAGGAGCAACAGCTCCGAGATCACCCCGGGCGGATCGGCCCGGAGCACGCCGCCGAACTCGTTCGGGAGCGCCGAGGCACCACACGCGAGGGCGCTGTCGAGCGCGTGCCGCGTGATCGTCCTCGGGGTAGCCCCGAGGCGAGGGCCGCCGGGGGCGACCTTACGGTGCGGTCGGAAGAACGGCATCGCTGCGGCCGGTCCCCTCCTCCTCGCTCCACGGGAGGATCCGCTTGCCCTTCAGCCGGTCGAGGAACGAGGCGCCGAACCGGACCAGCGCCGCGCGCCGGGGGGAGCGGAAGACGGTGACCGCCCGGCCCGCGGGTAGCGGCCACTCGCCGTCGCCGTCGGCGAGGACGAGCGCGGGACCGCCGGCCGCGAGCGCCCGTAGGCGCACGGTCCGCAGGCCGCCGAGCACCAGCGCCCGGGCACCGACCCGGAACGGCGCGATCGCCGCGAGGACGATCGCGTCGACCTCGGGCTCGACGATCGGCCCGAGGGAACTGAGCGCGTAGGCGGTCGAGCCGGTGGCGGTCGCGACGATCAGGCCGTCGGCGCGCACCCGCCCGACCGGCACCCCGTCGAAGGCGAGCTCGAACTCGCCCATCTTGCCGACCCGCGGCGCGTGGACCACGTACTCGTTCGTCGCGTCGGGCAGCGCGGTCCCCTCGAGGTCGGCGGAGAGCTTCGCGCGCTCCTCGAGGAAGTAGCGGCGCGCGAGCAGCCGCTCGACCGCCGCCTCGAGCTCGCCGGGGGGGCGACCGTCCACCTCGGCGAGGACCCCGAGGGTGCCCGCGTTCACCGGCAGGATCGGCGTCGCCGTCTCGCGGAGCGCACGCAGGAACGTCCCGTCGCCGCCGACCACGATCACGAGGTCCGCTCCGAGATGGGCCCAGTCGGCGGTCGGTCGCCCTCCGGCCACCTCCTTCAGCTCGTCGGTGAGCACGACCGTCGCCCGGTCGCCGATCGCCGCGACGGCCCGCGCGACGAGGGCCGCCGCGGCCGGCTTGCGCAGGTTCGCGTGGAGCCCGAGCTTCACTTCGGCGCGGCCCCCCACACGCTCCGCCCGTACGCGGGGTCCCCCCAGGCCACCACGGTGGTCCGGCGCTCGACGCCGAGCGGGAAGTCGCCGAGCGGCCGGCCGGCCGCATCGCTCGCGCCCCCCCCGGCCTCGAGCAGGATCCGGTAGGCGGCGGCGATGTCCGTCGCGCGGAGGTTCATGCCGTCCTCGGCGTTCTCGAAGACGTAGGCGTCCCCCGCCCCCTCCGCGACCAGCGACATCTCGAGCGAGGCGCAGCCGAGCGACCGCACCCGGCGGGCCCGGCCCACCAGGCCGGCCGACCGCGCGCTCGCGTGGTGCCCGAGGTTGACGAAGACGAGGTCGCCCCGGCCGGTCCAGGCGCGGGTGCGGATCGGCCGCCCGTCCCGGAACGCCCCCTCGCCCCGGATCCCCCAGTACGTGGTCCCCCGCGAGAGGTCCCGGACCAGCCCCAGGTCCACGCCGTCCAGGGTCCCTTCGCCGAGGGCGAGCGACACGGTCGAGAACGGCAGGTTGCGCACCGCGTTGGCGGTCCCGTCGATCGGGTCGACGACGAGGGTGCGTCGGCCGCCCCGGTCCACGCGCCCGATCTCCTCCGAGACGACGCTCCAGTCGACCCCCTCCTGCTCGAGCGCCGCCAGGATCGCGCTCTCCGCGAGGCGGTCGACCTCCTCCGTGGGGGTCCCGGTCGCGCCCATGGCGACGACGTCGGCCCGGTGCGGCGATCGGGCGCTCTCGCGCGCGACCCGCTCGACGGCGATCCCGATCCGGTGGAGCACCCCGAGCTCCCGCGCCACGGACGCCGGCACGTCGCCGGGGAGCGGCCCCTCGCTAAAACCGCTTCCCGCCGTCGGCCGAGGACCGGCCACCGTTATCTCGCAGGTCCGCTCGGGCCGCCGATGGACCTCCGGTTCCTGGGCGGCGCCTCCGAGGTCGGCTCGCTCGGCCTCGTGGTCCGGGACCAGGGCCGGACGCTGCTGTTCGACTACGGACTGACGCCGACCGACCCGCCGACGTACCCGAGGCCGGCCCCGTCGAACCTCGACGTCGCCTTCCTCTCGCACGCGCACCTCGATCACTCGGGGATGACCCCGGCGCTCAGCCGCCTGCCCAAAGCGCGCCTGATCGCGACGCCGGTCACGCTCGCCGTCGCCGACCTCCTCGTCAAGGACACCCTGAAGATCGCGCGCCTCGAAGGCTACACGACGCCGTACGGGCCGGGCGACGCCCACGGGCTCCGGGCCCGGAGCGTGGCGGTGGACCGCCGCGGGACGTTCCGCTCCCGCGGCCTCGAGGTCGAGTTCACCTCCGCCGGGCACATCCCGGGCGCTTCGATGATGCTGTACCGCGGGGCGAAGGACGTCCTGTTCACCGGCGACGTCCAGACGCTGCCGACGCACCTGGTCGGAGGCGCCGAGCCGGTCGAGTGCGACGTGCTCGTGATGGAGGCGACGTACGCTGGGCGCGAGCACCCGGACCGGCGCGAGACCGAGCGGAGGTTCCGCGCGAAGGTCGCCGAGACGATCGAGCGCGGCGGCAAGGTGGTCGTCCCGGCGTTCGCCGTCGGGCGCGCGCAGGAGGTCCTGATGACCCTCGCCGGCACCGGCTACTCGACCTACCTGGACGGGATGGCCCGGGCGGTCAACGAGATCTACCTCGCCGCGCCGGAGTCGCTCGCCGACGCGCGGCGGTTCCGCCACGCGCTCGAGGGGGTCCACGTCGTCGAACACCCGGCCGACCGCAAGCGGGCGCTGCGCGAGGCGGAGGTGATCGTCACGACCGGCGGGATGCTGGACGGCGGCCCGGTCCTCTACTACCTCGGCGAGCTGTACCGGGACCCACGGACGGCGATCCTCCTGACCGGCTTCCAGGTCGACGGCTCCAACGGGCGGCAGCTCTTGGACGAGGGGACGCTCACGATCGACGAGACGACCGTCCGGCCGGTCGGCGAGGTGCTGAAGTTCGACTTCTCGGCGCACGCCGGCCACAGCGAGCTCGTGCGGCTCGCGCAGGAGAGCCGGGCGAAGACCGTCGTGCTGATGCACGGCGACCACCGGGAGGCGCTGCGGGACGCGCTGGAGCCGTTCTGCGAGGTGCTGCTCCCGGCGAACGGCAAGCCGTTCTCGCTGTAGGCTCAGCCGGCCGGGTCCGCCGCCGGGAGGTCCACCTCGACCTCCCCGTCGGCGACGCGGGCAAGGAACGTCGGGACCGGGCCGGTCCCGCCCTCGGGCGGCGCGACCCCGAACGGGTCGGAGCGGACCGCCCCGGTCGCCACGTCGAAGCTGGCCCCGTGCAGCGGACAGGTGATCGTGCCGCGCTCGACCGTGCCTTCGGCGAGGTCCCCCCCGAGGTGCGGGCACGCTCCGTCCAGGGCATGCACGTCGGAGCCGAAGCGGACGAGGACCACCGGCCGTCCCTCGACCGTCGCGCCGTACGGCGCGCCGTCCGGCAGGTCCGAGAGCCGCACCCCGGTGCGCTGCCAGGCCATCGCCGAAGGAGGGACTCCCCCTACTTACGCCGCCGGCCCGATCGGGCCGGCGGCCGCTCGGGCTCCTCCGGTGCGGGGGGCTCTTCCCACGCCTCCTCGACCGGGGGCATCGGCCCCCGCGGGGCGAGCCGAGCGCGGATCTGCCGCCAAAGCTCGTCGATCCCTTCGCCGGTCTTCGCCGAGACCGCGAGCGCGGCCCCGGGGCGGCGGGCGAGATCGGCCTTCGTCTCGACCGGCACGATCGCGAGGGCCGGGTACTCCTCGCGCCAGCGGGCGAGCAGCCGCTCCTGGTCCTCGATCGGGTAGCCGGAGCTCTCGCTGGGGTCGAGGACGAACAGCACGACCGTCGCGGCGTTCCGTACCGTCGTCTCCGCCTCCGCCTCGGCGGGGTTTTCGCGGCCCCCTCGGCCGAGCACGCCCGGGGTGTCGACCACCTGGAGGCGGTCGAAGCCGAGGTCGGCGTGGCCGACGGCGATCGCCACCGTCGTGAACGGGTACGCCGCGACCTTCGGGCGGGCGGAGGAGAGGCGCGCGACCAGCGACGACTTGCCGACGTTCGGGAACCCCGCGACGACGAGCCGGGGGGCCTCGGGGTCGAGCCGAGGACGCCCGGCAAGGTACCGACGCACCTGCCGGATCCGCTCGAGGTCCGGATCGATCTCGCGCACGAAGCTCGCGAGGCGACCGTAGAACGCCCGCACCTGGTCGCCGAGCTCTTCGGAGCCGGCCGCCGTGCCGACCGCCCGCTCCGCCTCGCGGGCCGCCCGCCGGATCCGCTCCTCGGCGCGGTGCAGCCGCACGAGCGCGCGGTCGAGCACCCCGGCGCCGAACGCCCGGTCGACCAGGGCCTTCTCGAGCTCCCCGAGCGCCGGCGGGCGGAGCCCCCGGGACTCGAGGCGGAGGTGGCGCGCGACCGTCGCCGAGCTCCGGACCACCTTCAGCTGCGCCCGGCGGCGGTCCCGCTCGGGCTTGGTGGAGCCGTGCGGGTTCGCGAGCGACGCCCGATGGAAGGCGACGTCGAGGATCTCTGCCGAAGGCACCGGGCGCCCATCGCCAGCCCCGCGGCGCGAGGGCCGAGGACGGGACGCGGGCCTCATGAGGGCGGGCAACAGGTTCCGCGGAAGAAGAGGGCTCGCCCCGGAGGCGTGCCGCCGTGCGACGCTGCCGCTCGGATTTGACATAGCCTTTATGGGCACGCCCGGTCGACGGCGGCGGGAGCGTCGATGGTCCGCTGGATCAGCGAGGAAGCCGGCGAGGAGGCCGCGCTGCTGCAGGCGCTGGGCATCGCCTCGGCGGACGAGCTCTTCCGGGACGTTCCGAAGCGGGCGCGGGTGGGCCGCATGGGCGTCGGCGCGGCCCGCGAGGAGCCCGAGGTGGTCGCGGAGATCGATCGGCTGCTCGACCGGAACCGGCCCCTCGGCCGGTTCGCGAACTTCCTCGGCGGCCGCGTCGCGAGCCGGTACCAGCCGGCGGCGGTGGACGCGATCGTCTCGCGCAGCGAGTTCTACACGTCGTACACCCCCTACCAGCCGGAGGCGAGCCAGGGGATGCTGCGCGCCCTGTTCGAGTTCCAGAGCCTGTGGGTCGAGCTGACCGGCCTGGACGTCGCGAACGCCTCGCTCTACGATGGGGCCACCGCCGCCGGGGAGGCGCTCCTGTTCTGCCGCCGCCTCCACGAGGGCACGAAGTTCCTGGTGCCGGCGAGCTTGCCGTGGGAGGAGAAGAGCGTACTCGCGAACTACGCGAGCGGCCCCGGGCTCTCGGTCGTGGAGATCCCGTACGATCCGAGGACCGGCCTCCTGGACCTCGCGTTCGTCCGCGCCGCGGTCGCCGGCCACGACGTCTTCGGGGTCGCCGCCGACGTACCGAACGGCTTCGGGGGCCTCGACGAGCACCTGTTCGAGCTCAAGGCGACGATCGGCGACGTGCCGCTCGCCGTCCTCGCCGATCCGCTGGCGCTCACCGTGCTCGAGCCGCCGGGCCGGTACGGCGCCGACGTCGTGGTGGGGGAGGGCCAAGGGTTCGGGATCCCTCCGTCGTTCGGGGGCCCTCTCCTGGGCCTGTTCGCCTGCCGGAAGGAGCACGTCCGCCAGCTCCCCGGCCGGGTCGTCGGGGCCACGGTCGACGCCTACGGGCGCCCGGCGTACGCCCTGACGCTCCAGACCCGGGAGCAGCACATCCGTCGGAGCAAGGCGACCTCGAACATCTGTACCAACGAGTCGCTCATGGCGCTCGCCTTCGTCGTCTACGCGAGCGTGGTCGGGCCGAAGGGGCTCGCGGCCCTGCAGAGCTCGCTCGCGGAGAAGGCCCGGACGCTCGCGACCGCCCTCGGCGGGACCGACGGGCTGCGGGCCCCCCGGTTCGAGGCCCCGTACCTCGGCGAGTTCACGATCGAGCTGGCGCGCGGGAGCGCCGCCGCGTTCCTCGACCGGCTGCGCCGGCGCAGGATCCTGGGCGGCCATCCGCTCGGCGACCCACGGCCGGGGGCCCCCGCGGCCCCCGAGCGGATCCTGGTCGCCCCGGCCTCGAACGTAGGCGACAAGGAGATCGCTCGGTACGCGGCCGCGGCGAAGGCGTGGGCGGCCGCCCGCGGGGGCGCGGCATGACCGCCGGCTCCGGCTACCGCCAGGCGCGGTGGGAGGAGCCGCCGATCTGGGACCTCGCGCGCAGGCCGGTCGCCGAGCCGGCGCCGGCGATCCCCGGGGTCCCCGAGCGCTGGCGCCGGCAGGAAGCGCTCCGCTGGCCCGAGCTGAGCGAACCGGTGGTGGTGCGGCACTACACCCGGCTCTCCCAGATGAACTTCGGGATCGACAGCGGGACCTACCCGCTCGGTTCGTGCACGATGAAGTACAATCCGAAGCTCTCGGAGGTCGTCGCCCGGCGGGCCGGGGCCGCCCAGGTCCATCCGTACCAGCCGGAGGCGACCGTCCAGGGCTCGCTCGAGATCACCTGGCGCCTCGAGCGCGCGCTCGCGAAGATCACCGGCCTGCCCGAGGTGTCGCTGCAGCCGGCGGCCGGGGCCCACGGCGAGTACGCGGCGCTCCTGATGGTCCGCGCCTACTTCCGGGACCGCGGCGAGCTCGGGCGCCGCACCGAGGTGCTGCTGCCGGACACCGCGCACGGAACGAACCCGGCGTCGGCGAGCATGGCCGGCTTCGCCCCCCGGGAGATCTCGTCGAAGGACGGCTGCGTGCACCTGAGCGAGCTCAAGGGAGCGCTCTCCGACCGGACGGCGTGCTTCATGCTGACCAACCCGAACACCGCCGGCCTGTTCGAGAGCGAGATCGTGGAGATCGCGGAGGCGGTCCACGCCGCGGGGGCGATGCTCTACTACGACGGCGCGAACCTGAACGCGATCCTCGGCGTGACGAACCCGGGCCGGATGGGCTTCGATGTCGCGCATCTCAACCTCCACAAGACGTTCGCCACCCCCCACGGCGGGGGCGGGCCCGGGGCCGGGGTCCTCGCCTCGGGCGAGACGCTGGCGCCGTACCTCCCCGTCCCGCGCGTCGTGAAGACCGGCCGGAGGTTCCGGCTCGACTACGACCGGCCGAAGTCGATCGGGAAGCTGAAGACCGCCTACGGCAACTTCGGCCTGGACGTGCGCGCGTACGCCTTCCTCCTCGCGCACGGAGAGGAAGGGCTCCGGCGGATCTCCCGCCGGGCGGTGCTCAACGCGAACTACCTCGGCGCCCGCCTCGGCCGGCGCCTGCCGCGCCCGTTCCGGCCGTTGGTGAAGCACGAGTGCGTCCTCTCCGGCACGCCGCTGCGCGAGCGGGGGGTGCGGACGCTCGACCTCGCCAAGCGCCTGCTCGACGAGGGGGTCCACGCGCCGACCGTCTACTTCCCCACGATCGTCGAGGAGTCGCTGATGCTCGAGCTCCCCGAGACGGAGAGCAAGCGGGAGCTCGACGAGTTCGCGGCTGCGGTGGAGCGGGCCCTCGACGACACGCCCGAGAACCTCCGCGCGGCGCCGATCTCGTGCGCGGTCGGGCGCATCGACGAGGTGCGGGCCGCCCGCGCGCCGATCCTCTCGTGGAAGGATCTCCGCGGCGCTGCCGCAAAGGTTGAAACCCCGTAGCCGCTGGCCGGCCCATGAAGGACCGGGTCCGCAAGGTCTTCGAGCGCCTCGACGCGCCGGTCGATGCGCTGCTGGTCGCCAACTCCGTCGAGCCGCATCTCGATCTGAGCTTCTTCTACCTGTTCGACGTGCCCAGCGGCCTGTTCGAGGGGTCGGTCGCCGTGGCCCATGCGGACGGGGAGCTGGACGTGATCACCTCCCCGCTGGAGGCGCAAAGCGCGGAGGAAGCGGCGAAGCACGACCCGCACGTCCACGTGCACACCGCCGAGCGCGACGCCACGGAGGCGGCGATCGCCCAACGGCTCGACGGCGCCGGGACGATCGGCCTCAACTTCGCGGAGCTGACGCACGCCTGGGCGACCCGGCTCGCCTCGGCGCGGCCGCAGTCGCGGTGGGTCGACGTCTCGGCCGCGCTGCGCAAGGCCCGCTCGACCAAGGACGCCGCGGAGATCGAGCGGCTCCGCCGCGCCGCGGAGATCGGCTCGAACGTCGGCCGGGAGATCCCGTCCCTCCTCCGACCGGGGATCACGGAGCTCGAGCTCGCCGCGGAGATCGAGTATCGGATGAACCGCCACGGGGCGAACGGCCGCTCGTTCTCGACGATCGTCGCGTTCGGGCCGCACGGGGCCGAGCCCCACTTCCAGCCGGGCGACGCTCGGCTCGCCCCGGGGGCGTCGATCGTGTGCGACTACGGCGCGATCCACCGCCGGTACGTCAGCGACATCACCCGCTCCTTCCGCTTCGGTCCGAGGGACGACGAGATGCGGGCGGTCCACGAGACCGTGGAGCGGGCGCAGCAAGCCGCGTTCGCGAAGATCCGGCCGGGGACGCCGGCCCGCGAGGTCCACCTCGCCGCGGCGGCGGTCATCGACGCCTCGCCGTACAAGGGCCGCCTGATCCACGGGGTCGGCCACTCGATCGGGCTCGCGGTCCACGACGGCTGGGGCTACGGCCCGAAGGCGGACGACGCCCTCGAGGAGGGGATGGTGTTCACCGTCGAACCCGGCATCTACCTCCCGGGGAAGGGCGGGGTCCGGATCGAGGACGACATCGTCGTCACGCACGACGGCTACGAGCTGCTGACGACCGCCCCGCGGGGCTACCTCGAGGTCGCGGCGTGAGGTTCGGCGTCCTCACCGGTGGCGGCGACTGTCCCGGGCTCAACCCGGCGCTCCGCGCGGTGGTCCGAAGGGCCGCCCGCGCCGGCCACGGCACCGTCGGCTTCCTCGACGGCTGGAAAGGGGTGCGGGACGATCGGGTGCGCCCGCTCGCCCCCGAGGACGTCTTCGGGCTGGAGGCGCGGGGCGGCACCGTGCTCGGCACCTCCCGAACGAACCCGTTCGCCTCCGAGGAGAGCGCCCGCGCGGTCCTGGCGACGCTCGACCGCCGCGGGATCGACGTGCTGGTCGCGATCGGCGGCGACGACACGCTCGGGGCGGCGCGCGAGCTCGCCCGGCGGGGCCGGCACGTCGTCGGCGTGCCGAAGACGATGGACAACGACGTCCGGGGCACCGACTGGACGTTCGGCTTCCACTCGGCGGTCGCGGTGGCGGTCGACGCGCTCGAGCGCCTGCGCGACACCGCGGCGAGCCACCACCGCGCGATCGTGCTCGAGGTGATGGGGCGCCACGCCGGGTGGGTCGCGCTGGCGACCGGCCTCGCCGGCGGCGCCGACGCGACGCTGGTGCCGGAGGAGCCGTTCGACGCCGAGGCGCTGCTCGCCCGGGTGCGCCGGGCGCTGGCCGCGCGCGGCTACGCGCTCGTCGTCGCGAGCGAGGGGGTCGATCTCGGAGGACGCCGCGGCGAGACCGGCGCCCGCGACGAGTTCGGGC
>JASHRJ010000025.1 GCA_030037395.1 Thermoplasmata archaeon | reverse complement strand
AGCAGCACGCCGACCGCGACGGCGAGGGCCCCCAGCGTCCAGGCAGCGGGGGTTCGACCGCTCCAAGGAGGCATGTGCTCCGCCGCCGACCGACCGGCCGGCGAGGCTCGAGGCGACGGAGCGCGAATAAGGGTTATCTTTCGCGCGAGGCCGGCCAGAGGCGCCGCGCCGCGACCCCGAGGAGGACCTCGGTCGGGCCGTGGGCGATGGGACCGCTCCGCACGTCCCGCCACCGACGCTCGTGCGGGGCGCTCCCGGAGTATCCCGAGCCCCCGTGGAACTGGATCGCGAGGTCGAGGGCGGAGAGGGCCGCGCGCGTGGCGAGCACCTTCGCGAGCGCCGTGTCCGCCGAGCCGGCGGCGCCCGGCTCGAGGCGGTCGAGCGCCCGCGCGGTGAACAGCCAAGCGGCCTCGAGGTCGGCCCCGGCGCCCACCAGGGGGAACGCCACCGCCTGCTGGTCGGCGAGCCGCCGGCCGAACGCCGTCCGCTCGCCGACGTGGCGGACCGTCTCCTCCCACGAGGCCCGGGCGACCCCGAGATAGATCGCGGCGAGGAGGCCGCGCTCCCGCGCGAGCTCACCCCGCAGATAGTCGAACCCCCGACCCTCCTCGCCCAATCGGAACGATGCCGGGATCTGCACGCGGTCGTAGACGATCGAGCCCCGCCGCTGCCACCGCTCCCCGAGGTCGGCGGGACCCTGGGTCCGGCGGACCCCCGGCAGGTCCTGGGGGACGAGGAACGCGGAGACCCCCTCCGCCCGCGCCGCGCCGGGCCGGCGTCCGTAGACGACCGCCGCCTCGGCGTCGACGGCGAACGCCGCCTCGGACTTCGTACCGGAGAGCTCGTAGCCCCCGCCGGCCGGTTTCGCCTCGAGGGCGATCGCCGAGGCGTCGGAGCCTGCGGCCGGTTCCGTGATCTGGTTGCCGACGAGGAGCTCGCCCCGGACGAGGGGGCGGTACCACCGGTCGATCAGCTCCGGCCCGCCCTGCTCCCCGAGCACCGACGAGAACTCGGGCTGGAGCGCGAGCTTGGCGAACGCGGTCCCGCCGAGGTACGCGAGGTGGAACAGCAGCACCGCGGCCCGGGCCGGCGGCAGCCCCCGGCCCCCGCGCGCGGGAGGCACCGTCAGCCCGAGGAGGCCGGCGGCGCCGAGCTCCCGGAACTCGTGCGCCGGGAACGCCGGCGCGCGGTCGAGCTCGACGCTCCGGGCCGCGAGCCGCAGTCGCGCGGCGACGCGCTCGACCTCCGGCACGAGGGGGTCGTGCGGCTTCTCCCAGAGCTCCGTCACGGTTGCGCCTCCGGGCCGCCGCGGGCTCCCGCGCGTCCCGCCGGCGGCTCCTCGCCGACGATCCCCGCCTGCCGCAGCTCGTCGAGGCGGGCGCGCGGGTATCCGAGGATCCCGCAGAGCACCGCCTCGTTGTCCTGGCCGAGCCACGGGGCGCCGCGCCAGACGCGGCCCGGCGTCTCCGAGAACCTGGGCGCGACGCCGGCCCCCCGCACCGGCCCGGCGATCGGGTCGTTCCACTCGGCGAACATCCCCCGCTCCCGGTAGTGCGGCTCGCCGGCGATGTCGGCGATGTCGAGGACGCGGACGATCGACACGTCGTGCGCCCGGCCGATCGCCTCCAGCTCGTCGCGCGCGCGGCCCGCGCAGAACTCGGCGATCGCCCGGTCCACGGGCTCGCGGTGCGCCAGGCGGTAGGCGGTGTCGTCGTACGCCGGCTCCCGCAGCCCGATCGCCTCTCGGAGGCGCCGGAAGGCGTCCGGCGTCGGCGCCGCCACCACCACCCAGCCGTCCCGCGCGCGGTGCACGTCGTACGGATGGAGGCGCGGGTGCGCGGTGCCGTGGCGGCCGCGGACGACGCCTCGGGCGAAGAAGTCGAGCGCGAGGTTCTCGAGCAGCACGAAGAAGATCTCGTACTGGGCGACGTCGACCGCCTGGCCCCGGCCCGTGCGCTGCGCGGAGAGGTAGCCCATCAGCGCGGCGGTCGCCGAGGCGAGCCCGGTGACGGTGTCGTTCAAGGCGGTACCGGCGCGCATCGGCGGCTGCGGATCCGGCGCCCCCTGCAGCGAGAGGAACCCGCTGAACGCCTGCGCCGTGAGGTCGTAGGACGGCGCGGCGACCCGCTCGGGGCGACCGGTCTGGCCGTAGCCGGAGATGTGCACGATCGTGAGCCGGGGGTTGGCGCGCCAGACCTCCGCGTCCGACAGGCCCAGCCGGTCGTAGGTGCCGGGCCGGGACGACTCGATCCAGATGTCGGAGGCCCGGAGCAGGTCGAGGAACACGGCCCGGCCGGCCGCCTGCCGGACGTCCAGGCCGACCGACAGCTTGTTCCGGGAGTACTGCACCCAGGACTCCGAGACCTTCCCGGCGCCGGCCGGACCCTCGAGAAGGGGGGCGAGCGTCCGGGTAGGGTCCGCGTACGGCGCGGCGAACGGCGGTCCCTCGACGTGGACGACCCGGGCCCCGAACTCGCCGAGGTACGTCGCCGCCCACGGACCGGCGACGAACCGGGCGGAGTCCAGGACCCGGACGCCGGCGAGCGGGCCGAACGGGGGGACCACCGGATCCGGAGGGGCCGCGCCGGGCACGGTCGGCCAGCCGACGCCGGCGCATTAACCGCCGAGGTTCACCCGGGAACCTCGGCGTCCAAATACCGCCGGCCGCCTCGGCGGCCGATGACCGAACGGCCGTGGGAGCGGCTCGAGGGAGCGGCGTTCCGGGACGAGCTGACGCGTTACAAGATGGAGAACCATCCGTTCAAGACGCACCCGTTCTTCGCTCGCCTGGAGCGAGGCGAGGTGCCCCGGCCCCTCGTCCGGGCCTGGGTCAAGCAGTTCTACCCCTGGCTCGCCTCGGTGCCGATCGCGATGGCCGAGCGGTACTCGAACTGCCCGATCGAGCGCGCCAACGACCCGTACCGACGCCTGATCCTCGACCAGCTGGTGGAGGAGGC
>JASHRJ010000024.1 GCA_030037395.1 Thermoplasmata archaeon | reverse complement strand
CCCAGATCCCCGTCGTCGGCGTCCCGTCCGCCGACGTCGAGTTCACCGTGCAGTTCTCGATCGTCGCCGACGTCACCGTCGAGGCGACTTGGATGCCGACCGTGGAGCCCGAGGCAAGGGTCTGCACCCCGCTCACGACGATGCCGTTGGCGTCGAGGCTGACGGCCGCCGCATCGCCCGAGTAGTTGAGGGCGTCGACGAGGTATCCCCCGCCGTCGATCGTGCTGCCGGCATAGTAGTCCGTGAGGTTGCCCGCGAAGCTCGAGAGGAGCGTGGCGGCGGTCCCGGCGACCGAGACCACCGACGGGTCGCTTGAGACGCCGACCGCGCTGATGGTGATCTCGCCCACCGACGGCCCGCCCAGCGGGGCGATCACCGCGCTCTGCGGGGCGGAGGGACTCCCACCGTGCGCTCCGCTCGTGACCCCGAGCGAGCCCGGCAGCACGGCCGTGACTCCGCCGAGTCCCATGACCACGACGATCAATCCGACGAGGGCGAACTGGCTAGCGCTACGCTTCTCCATGGCGACGTTCCCGGTTCCTGGGCTGTCCCGGACAGCCCACCGTGAAACCCGTCTCCGTATACATATCGATATCGTAGAATATCGGTGAATGGTACCGGCCCGGGCTAAGGCCGGCTTCCCTCGCGAGGGGCCGACGGGGCCGCTGGGAGCGTCCCTGCCTTCACGGCGCAGAGCCGCGGTCGTCGCGCATCTAATAAGCACGTAGCGGTGAGTAAATTCGATGGCGACCGCCGTGGCCCGGCCCGCCGAGTGGGTGTCCCCGGCGCAGGTCGACGAGCTCTCTCGCGCGCTGGGGGAGACCCCCGAGCTCCGCCGACGGAGGCTCGAGGCGTACGACCGGTTCCAGGAGCTGCCGATCGAGCCGAACCCGCTCTACCGAGGGTACGGCTACTTCTCGAACGTGAACCTTGCCGGGGTCGACGCCACGGCGACCGGCCCGGCGGTCGCGCTGCCGCGGCCCCCCGCGGGGACGCTCCGCGTGGTACACGACGCGGCAGGGACCCGGGCGGACGTGGCCCCCGAGTTGGCCGCGGCCGGCGTGAAGGTCGTGCCGTTCGGTCCGACGACCGCCTCCGCTGCGGACGGGCAGCTGTCCTCTTGGGAGACCGACGAACCGGCCGACCGTCTCTCCGCGCTGGCGAGCTCGCTGTGGAACCGCGGCTACCTCCTCGAGGTCCCCCCGCACCTCCCGGCTCCGCTGCGCGTCCAAGACCTCACGATACTCTCCCGCCCGCACGAGGCGCTGTCGATCCGCCGCCGCGTCCTGGCCGGCGCCGCGTCGCAGCTCCTGCTGACAGAAGAGGTGTACAGCACGACCGACGCCCCGGCGGGCCAGCGGTTCCACGCGTCGACGACCGCGCTCGAGCTCGGCGACGAGGCCAAGGCGATCTGCCTGACCCTCCACGCTCCGGACCTCGAGACGGTGTCCGCCTACCAGCGGACCGGCAGCACCGGGGCCGCCTCCCGCTTGGGCTGGCTCTGGACCGGGCTCGGAGGGTTCCGCTCGAAGGTGCGCAACCACACGCGGCTGATCGGCCGAGGTTCTTTCGTCGACGACCTCCAACTGTTCTACGGCTCGGGGGACCAGTCGTACGACAGCTCCGTCAACCTCACCCACGTCGGGACCGACACCCACGGGCAGTCGATCACCCGCGGCGTCTTCACCGACCGGGCCCGCGGGATGAGCCGGGGGCTCGTCCGCATCGAGAAGGAGGCGGCGAAGACGCTGAGCTTCATCTCCGAGCACGCGATGCTGCTGTCGCCCGGCGCCCGGTCGGACACGATCCCGATCCTCGAGATCCTCTGCCGCGACGTCAAGGCCACGCACTCCACCTCGGTGCATCCGGTGGACCCGGAGCAGGTCTTCTACCTCGCGTCGAGGGGGATTGGCGGCCCGGACGCCGTGCGGATGATCGGGGAGGGGTTCCTCGCCTACGTGCTGGAGCGCGCCCCGATCCCCGGGCTGCGGGACGTCCTGTTCCCCGCGCTCGAGGCTCGCTGGAACGGCGAGGCGCTCCCGTGGACGCCGGGCGGCGACCGCCTCCTCCCCGAGCTCGAGGTGCGCGGGACCGAGACCTCCCCCGAGTGGCGGTTCGACACCAAGCTGCGGTGAGCCGTCGGTGCCGCTCGTCCTCGACCCCGAGCGCCTACCGCGCGACCTTTTGGAGGAGCTGCACCGCTCGCTGCGCGGGGACCTCGAGGAGACCCTGGAGCTGGTCCTGCGTCCGCGCGGAGCCGTGCGCGACCCCGCGAGCCTCGCGACCGCCGAGGAGCTGATCCGGGCGACCCTGGCCGTCCTGGACCGAGCCGGCGCGCGATCCGCCGCCGAGCTCGGCCACGAGGCGAACGCCGCCTACGCCGCCCTCCTGGCCGCGATCGACCTGGTCAAGTCCCATACCGACGTTCCCCGGGTCCCGGCGCGACGCCCCTCGCCCTCGGCGTAGCCTTTCTCGCCGACCCCGCGGCCGGGGTAGGCCGGGCGGGGTCGCCTGCGCGCAGGCGGGGAGGGGGCCTCGCCTCCGCCCGAGGGAGGCCGGCGGCCTCAAGGGAGGCCCGTGCCGCGGCGCTCCGAGGTCGCGAGGCCCCCGCCGCTCCGCCGCCGGGAGAGCGCACGGGAGCGAGTTCCCCGCGCCGGCCGGAGGTCGGGCGCCTACGGCGGGGGCCGCGTCGGCGTGAGGACCGGCCGCGGGGGGGCCGGCGGACGCCGGGACCTCGATCGGAGCACGAGCACGACCCCGAGCACCGTCGCGGACACCATGGCGCCTCCGACCGCGTACGTCGCCCACGGTGCCCCGCCGAAGAGCGACGATGTGGAGGAGGAGCCGCCGGCGCCGACCGGCGCGCCGAGGCCGGTCTGGCCGTTCCGAAGGTCGTACGTGAGCTGGGGGCCCGTGCCGCTCGCGTTCCCGATCTCCAGGGTCGCCGAGGCGGTCGCCGTGGCGTTCAGGCCGGTCCAGCTCTCCACGTGGAGCACGGCCACCTGATGGGCTCCCACGGCGAGCTCCGACGCGTTCAGCAGGTCCCAGGCGGTGGCGTTCTCGAAGAAGACCGTGAGGTCCACCGCGATCGCGGACGCGTTGGTCTCCAGGCGGACGCCGTCGGCGGTCCGCTCGAGGGTGTACGGGGCCGCGGACGCGGAGGAGACGTTCAGCTGCACTCCTTCGAGCGCGGGGACCCCCGTGTCGTTCGCGCCGTAGACGACCCGCAGGACCGACGACGACGGCGGGTCGATCGTGACGGCGGGATCTCCCGGCGGAACGAGGTACGCCTGCTCGGCCTGGCCCGCCGGTCCCAGCTCCTCGATCCCGGCCGACCCGTGGATCCCCTGGACGAACGTCTGCGAGTCGCCGCCGTCGTCGTCCGAGAACGAATCGGTCCCGTGGGAGGAGACCGTGACCGCCGCCGTCGACTCGACCAGCTGCCAGCCTCCGGTCAGGGTGCTTACGGCCCACGGGTCGGGAGCCCCCGAGACCGGCGCTCCCGTCCAGAACGGACCGATCGAGACCTCGCCGAAGTCCGACCAGCGGTCGTAGTAATGGTAGGAGAAGGTGCTCGGGGGGACGAACCAAGCGTGGGAGGTCACCCCCACCCCCCCGCCGTTGCTAGAGAGGCCCGAGTTCGGATCGGAGATGGCGAACTCCACGGAGCCGTTCGAGTAGGTCTGCGCGCCGTAGATCACCACCGCGTGCAGGTTGGTCGGCCCGAGCGCGACGACCACCGGCTCGTGGTGCTGCTGCAACGCGTTCAGGACCCCGGACTCGGCGAGGGTGTTGTTCCAGGCGGCGTCGACCCGGTTGAGCGCAGACACCTGGTGGAGATAGATCGCGAGGCTGACGTTGTCGAAAGAGTCCCAGTAGCCTCCGGAGTTGACGGGAGGTGCGGCGGCGCTCGAAAGGTTCGGCAGCGGCGCCGGATAGTACGCCGCGTCGTCCGGAAGGTACGGGTAGGTTGCGACCCCCAGCTCGCTCCGGTCGTAGTACAGGACCTCGGTCGACGAGAGGCCGTAGCAGTTCCCCACGGCCGACCACAAGCTGCCGAGGTTGCCGAAGCTGTACGCGTCCCAGGCCGGCACCCAGCCGCTCACCTCCCCCGGGGTCCCTACGGACACCAGCGCGGTCGCGGTGCGCGAAGCCCCGACGGCATCCGTCACCGTCAGGCTCACCAGGTACGTTCCCGGCAGGTAGTACACGTGGTAGGTCGGCGGCGGGCCGGTGGCCGTCCCGTTGTCCCCTAGGCTCCAGGCGTACGAGTACGGGGGGGTTCCTCCCGTCACCGAGGCCGAGAGGGAGACGTTGAGCGGGGCCGGCTCCGGCCCGGACGACGCGTTCGGGCTCGCGACGAGCTCGACGCTCAGGTCGGAGATCGCGGAGAAGGTGACGGCGACCGTCAGGTTGGCGGAGCCGACGCTCGCGGTCCCCGCCGACGGGACGGCCGAGAACCCCGCGACCGGGCCGACCGTGTACGGGTAGCTGCCGCTCTCCTCCGCGAACGCCATCGCCGCGGTCCGGCTGGTCTGCGACGAACCGGCCACCGAGACGGACCACGCGGTGCCCAAGGTCAGGCCTTCCTCGGTGAAGTAGACCGTGTACGGCTCGAAGCCGAACGGCACCCCGACCGACAGCGCGCTCCCCGCCACGGTCAACGGCACGAGCGGGCTGCCCTCCACGACGTACTGCCAGTTCGCCGCGCTGGCCTGGAACGAGTAGCTCCCGTTCGCGAGGCTGATCGTGATCGACGCGGCGGTGGAGGTCTCGGGCGCACGGCCGGTCACGTTGATCCACCACGCGGTAGACGACGGCAGCCCCGTTTCGGTGAAGCGCACGGCGAAGTACAGGGTCGTGACGAACTCCGGCTCTACCTCGACGGCTTCGCCCGATACCGTGAACGCCCCGACGCCGGTGTCCGTGAAGTTCGGACCCACCGCGGCGACGGAGAAGGTGTAGCTGCCGTTGGGCAACGTCGTGACGAGGCGGCTCGCCGTCGTGTTCTGGGACGGCTGCCCCGAGATGTTCGCCCACCACTCGGTCCCGGGCGGGAGCACCGACTCCACGAACGTCACGGGGTAGCGAGGAGCGGCGAAGCCGACCAGGATCACCACGGCCCAGCCGGCCGCGCGGATCTCGCCCGCCGTCGTGTTCGGCACGAGGCTGGCGACCGGCGCGATCGCGAACGAAAGGTTCCCCGCGGCCACCTGGAAGCTAAGGGCGTTGGTGGTGGAGTTGAACTCGGGACCTCCCGAGATGGCGACGGTCCACCGGCTGCCGCCGGGGAGCCCGGTCTCCTGGAAGGTGACCGAGGAGGTGGGGGCGGGTGCGGAGAGCACGCTAAGGTTGCTCGAGCCCTCGTTCGCGACGAACAGGCGGCCCTGCTCGGGGTCGTAGGCGATCCCCTCCGGGTACAGCCCGACCGGCACCGTCGCCACCACCGTGTCCGTAGCGTCCCAGATCACGCTGACGTTGTCGGCGCCGCTGTCGGAGACGAACACCTCGCCGGTCGCCGGGTCGTACGCCGCGGCGCCCGGGGAGGCGCCGACCGCCACCGAGCCGACCACGGAGCCCGTCCCCGAGATCACGCTCACGTTGTCCGCCCCCGCGTTCGTGACGAACACCTCGCCGAGGCCGGCGTCGTACGCCGCCCCGACCGGGTTGCTGCCGACCGGGATCGACTCGAGCACGCGGTCGGTCCGGTCGGAGATCACGCTCACGTTGCCCCCCTCGTAGTTGACGACGAACACCTCCCCGGCGGCAGGGTCGTAGGCGATCCCCTGGGGGTTCTCCCCGACCGGGATCGTCGCGACGACCGTGTCGTTCGTGTCGTTGATGACGCTCACGGTGAACGAGTAGTCGTTCGTGACGAAGATCTCCCCCTGGCCCGGGTCGTACGCCACGCCCAGCGGCACGTCCCCCACCGGGATCGTCGCCACGACGTCCGCGTGGGCGATCGAGATCACGCTCACCGTTCCGTCCGCGGAGTTGGCCACGAACAGCTCCTGTCGGCCGCTGTCGTACGCCAGGCCGGCGGGCGAGTCCCCGACCGCGATCGTCGCGACGGCGGTGTCGTTCGCCTCCGAGATCACCGTGACGTTGTCCGGCGCGTTCCCCCGGTTGGTGACGAAGACCTGCCCCGCGCTGGGATCGTAGGCGACCCCCCACGGATCGAGGGGAACGGCGACCGTCCCGGTCACGACGGCGCTCGCGAGGGTGATCACGCTCGCCGTGTCCGAGCCGGAGTTCGCCACGACCCAGGCCCCGGTGCTGCTGTCGAAGGCCACCGCCGACGGCAGGTAGCCGACGGGGACGACGCTCGCCGAGCCCGCGCCCGACTCCGCGAGATCGCTCACGTTGCCGGTGGCCCGATCCGTGACGAACACCTCCCCCAACGCCGGGTCCACCGCGACCCCCGTCGGATCCCCGGGGTCGGCGATCGCGCCGACGACGGTGTCGGTGGAGTTGGCGATCACGCTCAGGTTGTCCGATCCCGAGTTGGCGACGAACACTTCGCCGGTCGTCTCGTCGTAGGCGACGCCGGCGGGCGAGCTGCCTACCGAGAGCGTCGTCAGCAGCGTCTCGTTGGCGAGCGAGACTACGGCGACGCTGTCGGAACCGCCCTCCACGACGAACACCTGGCCGTCCCACGCGTCGTACTGGGCCGCCGTGGGCAGCTGCGCGCGGCCCGAGCCTAGGACGGCGTACGCCACCAGCTCCGGCGGGGTCCCCATCCCCGGGTAGCACGGGCTGAACTTCGCGACACAGATCACGGCCAGCTGGTCCCCGTCGACCCCCGCCTCCCCGACGATCACCTCCTCGAGGGCCGGGTTGTACGTCACGGCCGCGGTGGGCTCGGCGTACGGAAGCTCGACGGTCGCCACGACGGTGTCGTTACCGGTGGAGATCACGCTGACGTTGCCGGAGCCGGAGTTCGCCACGTACATGTCGTAGACCGACGAGGCGTACGCGATCCCGTCCGGCGCCGAGCCGACGGGCACGGTCGCGAGCACCGTCCCGTTGGCCTCGGAGACGACGGTCACCGAGTCCGAGCCCTCGTTCACGACGAACGCCTGGCCCCCGGCCGCCGCCACCGCCACCGGGTCCGATCCGACCGCCGCCGTCGCGGTGACCGCGTAGGGGGTGCCCACGGCGGCGGGCCGGCTCCCGCCGGGGGG
>JASHRJ010000002.1 GCA_030037395.1 Thermoplasmata archaeon | reverse complement strand
CGGCGAGGTTGCGTCGGACGATCGCCCCCACCGCCCTCCGGTAGCTCGGCAGCGCGCGCAGCGTCCGCAAGGCCGCGTCCGCCGACCATGAGGAGACCTCGTCGGAGAGGACCCCGACGCACCGACCGAACCCCTGCGCCTCTTCGGGGGGTGCGACGGCGAAGCCGACGCGGAGCTCGTCGCCGCCGAAGTACTTCGTGAACGAGCCGGTCGCCCACCGCCCGCGCCGCCCGGCCCGCGCCCGGGACGGGGTCCCGGCGAACTCCCGGAACGTCTCGTCGACCAGCAAGTGGCGCGCGCCGGTCGACCAGCGGGTGAGCTCCGCGTCCGACCAGAGGTCCCCGCCCGGGTTGCGGGGCTGCGATACGATCGCTACCGCGGCGGCGCTCCCCCGGTCGGTGACCGCGAAGCCGGCCGCTCGGGCGGCATCGAGGAGGGGTGGGTACTCTGGAAAGCGGATGCGCGCAAGGCAGCGCCCGGGCCGGGTGCGGCGGGAGAGGTAGACGAGCACCCAGGCGTTCGCCTCGGTCGCGCCGTGGGTGAGGAAGAGGCGGTCGGTGGCGACGCCGAGGTGGCGTGCCAGGGCGGCGCGGAGCTCCTCGTCGACCCCCTCGGGTGGCGCGGTCGCCGGCGGCCGCGGGGGCGGCAGGGCGACCTTCATGCCGCTCACGCCGAGGTTGTGCCGGCAGTCGGCATGGGCGTCGATCCAGTCTGCGAGAGGGAACCGCACGGCGCGCTCCGTCCACCGCGGGGGAGCGGCGGCGGGGTTAAAGGCCCACGACGAGGCAGGCGAGCAGGACCGCGAGGCAGAGCGCGGCGAGCGGCAGCCCGTCCCGAACGAACGCGCGCAGCCCGATCGGCACGCCCGCGCGCTCCCCCAGGTCGGCGACGATCAGGTTGCTGGCCGCGCCGAGCAGCGTCACGTTGCCGGCGAGCGTGCTCGCGCCGGCGAGCGCGACCCACGCGACCGGGGTCCCGGGCCCGAAGCCGGCCGCCACGAGCGCCGGGATCTCCAACCCCACCCACGGAACGTTGCTGACGAGCTGCGCCCCCACGACGGAGGTCCCGGTGATCGCGAGCAGGCTGGGGACCGGTTGCGACGGCCCGGGCAGCCGGACCGCGGAGGTCGCCGCGGAGACCAGACCGCCGTGGACCGCTCCCGCCACGACCACGAAGAGGCCCGCGAACAACAGCAGGATCCGCCCGTTGGCCCGACGGATCACCGCCCCGCGGTGCGGCGAGGCCGCGAGCAGCACGGCGGCTCCGACCGCGGCGGTGATCCAGATCGGCACCTCGGGGACCCCGGCGACCGCCGAGGCGACGTCCGTGCCGATCAGCGCGAGCACCGTCGCGGGGAAGACCGCGAGAACCGGGTTCTTCCGGAGCCGGGCGCCCCAGCCGGATCGCGGCAGCAGCCGCGGCACCGCGCGGGGCCGCGGGCCGGCGGACGGATCCGGGACGCGGAGATCGCGACGGTACCGCCACCTCACGTACAGGGCCCCGAGCCCGAGGTTGATCAGGGTCGGGACGAGGAGCCAGCGCAGGAACGTGGTCACCGGCGCCCGGATACCGGAGTCGATCGAGACCAGGAGGTTCTGGGGGTTCCCGAACGGGGTGAGCACGCTGCCAACCGTCACGGCAAAGGCGAGGCTCAACAGCAGCGGACGCGACGGGAGGCCCCGGTCCCGCGCGACCGCCAAGAGGACCGGCACCCCGATCACCACCAGCGCATCGTTCACGAGGAACGCGGAGGCGAGGCCGAACCCGACGAAGATCACCGCGGGAAGCTCCTCCGGGCGGCGGGCGCGCCCGACGAGCCAGCGGGCGAGGTGGCGGAGCGCCCCGGATTGCTCGAGGGCGCCGGCGAGGACGAACAGCGCGGCGAGGAACAACAGCACCGGCGCTGCGCTCGCCAGCGCGGAGGCGGCGGCGCCCGCGGGGAGCCCGCCGACCGCCACCGTCGCGACCCCGCCCACGACGAACAGACCCCACACCGGCGGGCCGCGGCCCCACACCTGCCGGGCGATGATCAGCCCGAAGACCGTCAGGAAGACGGCGGCGGCAACGAGGTTCGTGGCGCAGCCCCGCCGGCCGCGGACCCGGGCTACCTTTGAAACCTCGCCGGTGCAGGCGAACGCTCAAGCGCGGCGGCCGGCCCGTCCGGTCGATGGTCCACCGGCCCAGCGTTCGGCTCGATGCCGGCGGGCGCGTGATCGCGCTTTCGGCCGCGTGGTTCTCGGACGGCGCCCGGAGGCGCGCCGAGGCCCGGGCCGGCCGGCGATGTGTCGAATGCGGCAAGGGGCTCGCCAGCGGGCGGACCCCGTACTGCTCCCGCCGGTGCCAGTGGAAGTTCCACGGCCACTACTTCTGGGACTCGGCCCGGAGCTACGTCCTGCTCCGCGACCGCTACACGTGCCAGCTCTGCGGGCGGCGCCGACGCGCGCGCGAGCTCGAGGTCGACCACGAGGTCGAGATCGCGGCGGGCGGGGCGTCGCTGGACTACGGCAACCTGCGGACGGTCTGTCGCCCGTGCCACCGCGAGAAGACTCGCTCGTTCCTCGCCGAGCGCCGTCGGCTCCGGGCGGTCGTGCCCCATCCGCCGACGGCGCCCGAGACGGCGGACCGGACGGCCGGCCCAAGGGGTATATAGGCGCGGCCGGCTCCGACGTTCTCTGCATGCCACGGCGACGCGGTCGCGCTCTCCTAGCGCTGGCGACGTTCGCCGCGATGGGGGTCCTGCTCCTCAGCAGCCTCGCTGGCCTCGCCTCCGCCTCCGGGGCATCCGCGCACGCCGCGGGCCCCGCCGCTCAGAACCCCGGCGCGAGCCACGCCGGGAAGGCGCGCACCGGCTCCCTCGGCGCTCCGACCGCTTCGTCCTCCGGCGCAACCCGAGACGCCGGCCTCCCTTCCAGCCGGGCCAGCCCGGCCCGTCCCGACGGCTCCGCGCTCGCCCCGTCGGCGCTGATCTTCCCGCCGAACCCGCATCGTGCCACGGCGCTCTCTCCCGCCGGGACGGTGGTCCCGTCGTTCCCGACGACGCCGGCCCCCATGGGACTCTCGGACCTCGGCCTGGGCGCGGGAGGCGCCTATACGTACACGACGACCAGCTTCGAGGGAACGATCACGATCCGGTCGTACGACGCGTTCTCGCCCGGCTACGTGAACGGCCCGCCGTACACGGCGGCGAACTGGACGCTGCTCCAGCTCAACACGGTCGCGGTGAACGTGAGCTTCCCCGGCTCGTCGAACGGGACGTTCTGGCTGCAGAACGGGGCGCACTTCAACGGCACCGCGCTCCAGTTCGAGGACAACATCTGGAACTTCAGCGCGCCGGACGCGAGCCTCGGCCCGGCGACGCTCAACGGCAGCCACGGGGAGTTCGTGCGCGGGGAGGTCTACCTCTCCGTCGGCCCGCTGCTCTCGGTCACCCTCCCGCTGACGATCCACCTGTTCGACAACGTCTCGGTGGTCGACAACCACACCGTCGTCAGCTTCAGCTACGCGTTCACGGACCCGGCGGGGAGCCAGTCCGACACCTACGACACCGTCGCGTTCAACGGCACGACCGCTCCGGCCTCGCCCTCCCAGCTGAAGGTGGACGGGTCGGCCTACACGCCGGCGGGCCTCCTGTACGACGCGGAGATGCTGCTCGGCGGGAACGGCGGGGGCTCGAACGCGAACTTCCTCGCGCTCAGCGCCAACCTCACCCTCGACCGCTGGAACGCCACGGCGGCCGCCTACCAATCGGTCCCGTCCGCCTACGACTTCGGCGCCGACTCCTCGGAGACGGCGCTCGGGGTGGCGACCCACTACAAGGGGACGAGCGCGGACCTCACGCAAGGGCCGTCGTTCCTCGAGGGTCTCTGGAACACCGCGTCGAGCTCGGTCGCGCCCGCGGCCGAGGCGGGGTGGATCAACATCAACCTCACGACCGACCCCGACTACGCGCTGGCGTTCGCGACCAACGCGACGCTCAACGCGAGCCCGCTCGCCGAGCAGAACCTGTCGTACGCCCCGTCGAACGACCGCGGTCAGATCGTCGCCGAGCTTCCCCCGCCGCTCGACGGCGTCGCCTACGTCTTCCGGGCCTGGGCGGACGGCTTCGCCAACGCCTCCGTCACCGTCACGAACAACACCACCGGGAATCGGACCTTGGGACTGGCGGCCTCGCGCACGACGGTCGACGCCCCGGTCTATCTCGCCGGACCGGCCCAGGCCCCCGCCTTCGGAGCCGCCGACGTCGTGGACACCGGCTACCAGGCTAGCTCCGATACGCTCTGGCTGAACACCTCCGAGGACGCGCTGGCGCCGCCGTTCCTCCGGGTCAACGACTACGGGTATCCCACCTTCCAGCTGCTGGCAAGCCTCGGGACGAACGCCTCGGTGCTCGTGAACGGCTTCGTCCAGGACCCGGCCACGTTCACCTACACCGGCGAGACCGGGCCGTCGCACACGTACCCGGGGTGGACGCAGGGGTACTTCTTCTTCTTCGGACGGGGGCATTTCTCGGTCGCCAACACCACGATCTCCGGGGTGCCCGCGTTGTACCACGCGGCGAACCCGACGTATCCGCCCGCAACGATCGAGCTGTTCGGAACGACCGCCGCGACCGTCGCCAACGTCACCGGCACGGACGACTCCGACGCGATCACGGTCCTGAACTCGGTCGACACCACGATCGAGCACCTCACGGTGCGGACGGGCGCGTTCGGGGTCGTCGCGCTCGGCGGCCGCGGGCTGACCCTGAACGCCGCCAACGCGAGCGGGACCGACCCGCTGTTCGCCGCCTCCGGCCTCGCGAGCCTCGAGTCGATCGAGGCCGTGGACCTCTCCAACCTGAGCGTCAGCGACGAGGCGTACGGCCTGTTCACCCAGACGGTATCCCAGCTCGCCGTCACGACCTTCGAGATCGCGCCGAACGGCACGGGGCTCCTCGCGAACGACACCAACGACTCGACGCTCAGCGGCCTGACCGTCAAGGGGGGGCTCGAGGCGTACGCCGGCCTGTGGACGAACAGCTCCGACATCTCGCTGTCGAACCTCTACGTCAACGGCTCCGGCCTGGACTTCGCCGCCGATCTCGACGTCACCGTCTCCTCCGGGACGGCGCTCGGCTTCGGCGCGTCGGTGGTGGAGAGCTTCAACGACTCCTCCGGCGGAAGGTTCTCCGACCTCGCGGCGGAGGACGGCGCCGTCGCGGCCAACGCCTCCGCCTCCACGGGCCTGACGTTCGCGGAGATCACGGCGGCGAACGGCAGCCTCGGGGTGTGGCTGAACAACTCGACCGACGTGGACGCGAGCGGGATCACCAGCTCGAACCTCTCGGTCGGCGTGTTCTGGAACTTCGGCACGAACGGCTCGCTCTCCTCGCTGGCCGCCTCCGACCAGTCGATCGGGGCGTTCGTCGAGAACGTCACCGACCTCTCCGTCGACTCCGCCGACGCGACGAACACGTCGAACCTGACGTACGGCGGGGCGGCGTACTTCACGACGTTCGCGGGCCCGGCGATCTTCCCGATCGCCGCGGTCGGCCTGCTGAACGACTCGTCCGCCTCGGTCGAGAACGTCACCGCGCTCCGCTACCCGTTCGCGGTCTGGGCGAACACCTCGACCGAGGTGAGCGTCACGACGGTGGTCGATTGGTACGGCAACGAGACGGTCGCCTTCAACTTCACCAACAACTCGACGGTCGCCCAGGTGTTCTCCTTCGGCAACTACCTGGGCGTCGACCTCGAGAACTGCTCGGGCACGACGCTGGACACGAGCACCCTCGAGCTCGCCGGGAGCGTGGGGGTGGAGGTCTACAACGGCACCCACGACACGATCGAGGACAACAACTTCGTCGGCAACAACGGTTCGAGCGTCGGCGGGCCGTTCAACCTGACGCACGACCAGGCGTCGGTCCAGAACAACTCGAGCGCCATCACCGTCCACGCGAACTACTGGGCCGACCGGTCCGGCGGGGGCGCCTACCCGATCAACATCTCGTCGGACGCCTCGCCCCAGGTCCGGGACCTGACCCCCCAGGCGTCGTTCATCTCGACGAACCTCGAGTTCGTGGAGCACGGCCTTCCCGCCGACACGTCGTGGTCGGTCGACCTGCCGCTGCAGGTCGGCTATCTCACCAACGTCTCGGCGCTCTACATCCCGGGGTGGGTGCTCGCGCCCGCCGCGTACCGGTTCACGGTCGCCCCCGTGCCCGGGTACCCTCCGAACCCGTCGCACGGGACGATCGACTGGACCGGCAGCACGTACGTCCAGTCGATCGACTTCGGGAGCACGGGCTCCTCCTCCGCCTCGTCGTCGTTCCCGTGGCTGTACGTGGGGATCGGGGCCGCCGGGGCCGCCGTCGCGGTCGCGGCGGTGCTCCTCGTCCGCCGGGGT
>JASHRJ010000023.1 GCA_030037395.1 Thermoplasmata archaeon | reverse complement strand
AGACCGACGTGCTCCCACCGATGGTGAACGTGGCCTGCACCTGCGTGTTGCCGATGCCGCCCGTGATGTTGCCCTGCCAGGCAACCAACCAAAGGTAGAGCGCCGCCGCGGCCGCGACGGCGATCAGGATCAGGATCAGCGTCGCCACGACAGGCGACACCGCCCGGTCCTGCCCGCGCATCCGCCGGCGGAACCTCTGGGCGCGTTCTCTCAAGGTCGCTCTCTTGTCGCTCATCTTCCCCTTCGTTTCCTCCTTCCTTGGGCGCGGGGCGACCCCTGGCCTCGCCGAGGCCGCTCCGCGGGCCGACGAGCCCGGGGGCGTTGATATTCGGGGTCGAACGAGAAGCCGTAGCGCGTCGGAAGGTCGGTACGCGGCGTAGCCGTCCGGGCCCGACCGGTCAGAGCGGAGGGCTACAGAGACTACGGCAACTCCGTGTGGGTCCCTTAACCCAAGGGGACCGGCTTCGAGGTCGATGGCCTCCCCGGACGCCGCGGCCCGCCGGCCGGGCGGTCCGTCGGAGCCGCGGAGAGCCCTGGCCACGGCGCACCCGGCGGGTCCCGCGAAGCCGAAGGACCGGGCGACGCTCCGTCGGCAAGCCCAAGCCCTCGATGCCAAGCTGAGGCCGGTCGAGACGATCTCCGAGAAGCTCCTTGTGCAGGGGGAGCTCGGCTACATGCGGCGCCAGCTCCTGTCGGACCGCAAGGCGATCGACCTCACCTACCCGGTCCGCCCGCCGTACGCCTTCGTCCGCATCCTCTTCAGTCCGGACGACGGCGAGCTCCTGTACCACATCCTGGAGCCGACCCTGCGCACCGGCGAGGCCGAGCGCATCACCGAGATCCGCCAGAAGATGGAGGCCTCGATGGCCCAGGAGGAGCTGCCGCTCGGGGACGGACAGAGCCTCGAGGAGTCCCCCGCGCTGCAGGAGTACCTGCGGCAGAAGTTCCTGTACGTCCTCGACCTGTACGACATCACCGTACCCGAGCGGCGGCGTCCGGTCCTCCAGTACTACCTGCGTCGGGAGTTCGTGGGCCTGGGGCGCACCGACGCGGTGCTGCACGACCCGTTCCTGGAGGACATCAGCTGCCTCGGCCCGGGGGTCCCGCTCTACGTCTTCCACCGGGTGTTCGGCTCGATGCGAACCAACATCCGCTACGAGAACGAGCTCGAGCTGAACCGCTACATCTTCCGCCTCGCCCAGATCGCGGGGAAGCACGTCTCGATCTACCAGCCGATCCTCGACGCCACGCTCCAGGACGGGAGCCGGATCAACCTCACCCTCGGCACGGAGGTGACCCGGAAGGGATCGACGTTCAGCGTCCGGAAGTTCTCCCACGATCCTGTCTCGCCGATCGACCTGCTGAGGTTCGGCTCCGTCTCGGCGTTCGAGCTGGCGTACTTCTGGACGCTCGTCGAGAACCACCGATCCCTGCTGATTTCGGGCGGGACGGCCGCCGGCAAGACGACGTTCCTGAACGCGATCTGCATGTTCATCCGCCCGGAGGACAAGATCGTCTCGATCGAGGACACGCCCGAGATCCAGATCGACCACCAGAACTGGATCCAGTCGGTGGCCCGGACCGGCTACGGGATGGGAGGCAGCAGCGGCGCCTCGGGGGTCTCCGGCGTCAGCGCGGCGGCCGCGAAGCCGTCCGGGAGCGTCACGCTGTTCGACCTGCTCGTCACGGCGCTACGGCAGCGCCCGGAGTACGTCATCGTCGGGGAAGTGCGGGGGGTGGAGTCGTTCACGCTGTTCCAGGCGATCTCCGTCGGTCACGCGTCGCTGTCCACCATCCACGCCGGGAGCATCGCCGAGCTGCTGCATCGGGTCGAGAACGAACCGATGAACATCCCGCGGGTCCTATTCCAGGCGCTCGACGCCGTCGCCTTCCCGGCCCAGGTCACGGTCCACCAGAACCGGGTCCGCCGGGTGACTGGCGTGACCGAGATCCTGGCGATCGATCCGGGGACCAAGGAGCTGCTGACGAACGACACCTTCCGATGGGAGCCCACCACGGACGCGTTCACCTACCTGGGCCGGAGCTTCGTCTTGGAGGAGATCGGCCAGCGCGCCGGCCTCGGCATCGACGCGATGACGGAGGAGCTGCGCCGCAAGGAGGAGTACCTCCGCCTGATGGACAAACTCCACATGACCTACTTCCGGGACGTCAGCCGCGCCATCGCGGCCTACTACGTCGACCCGGCCGAGGCGTATCGTCGGCTCCAGCAGCGAGCCGCGTGATGGTGCGGGATGCCGGCCGGGGAGACCGCGCGGGGCGTCGGCGGTAGCGACCCACCCCCGAAGGCGAGGACCCCCGACTTCTCCGAGAGGTTCCGGACGTTCAGCTTCCGGGTGTTCGGCTCCCGGTTCGAACGGTCCGAGGGGTCCGAGATCCTCGCCGAGCGGCTGAAGCGGGCGGGGATGAACCTCCCGCCGGCGATGTTCACCGCCCTGCTGCTGATGACCGCCCTCATCGCCGGCGCGGTCACCGGGGTGGTGGCCCTGCTGCTGTTCCGGGTAGTCCTGGACAACGCGGAGTGGTTTCTCTTCGTGCCCCTACTCGCCGGCGTCGCCGTGGTCTCGGTCGCCGGCGGGTTCCGCTTCCTCGTGGCCAGCCGTATCGCCAACCGTAAGGACCAGCTCGATCGCGAGCTCCCGTTCAGCCTCAGCGAGCTCTCCGTCCTCGCGAGCACCGGCACTTCGCCGATCCGACTGATCCGGCACATGGCGCAACGCGACCACGATCCTGCCCTCACCGCGACGTTCCGGGAGATCGCCTACAAGGCGGACGTCCAGGGCAAGGACCTGATCACGGCGCTCGCGGAGACTGCCAAGGAGAGCCCCTCCACGTCGGTCCGCGATACGCTCTGGGACCTCGCGAACATGATCCATCAGGGCGGGAACCTGGACGAGTACCTCCGGAGCAAGTCGGACGACGTCATGCGGTTCAAGCGCCTCGTTCAGAAGGAGTTCATCGAGCGGCTGTCGACGTTCCTCGACATGTACGTCAGCCTCGTCCTCGTCGGCGTGCTGATGATCGCCGTCGGGGCGTTCCTCCTCAACGCTCTCGGGAGCACCGCCGCGGGACTGAACGCCAACGAGCTCCTGCTCCTCCTGACGTTCGGCCTGGTACCGGTCGCGGTCGCCATGACGATCATCCTGGTGTCGGTCGCCTACGCGAGGGCGGAATGAAGGGACCCGCCGCGGTGACGGTACTGGTCCTCGGGCTCTTGGTGGGGCTTCTGCTCCTCGGGGTGCCGGGGGCTTCGGCCGGCGCGCTCGCTCGGCCGGCGGGGGCGTTGGTGCTGACGCCGGTGACCCCGGCCCCGAACGGCACGGTCGGCACCAACACGCCGACGATCGAGGCCGCGTACTCGGATTCCGCCGCGGCCCTCGACCCGTCGTCGGTGGTCATGCTGGTCGACGGGGTGAACGTTACCGCCACCGACCTGGTCGAGGTCGGGGCGCACGACATCTCCTACACGGTCCCGTCGATCCTCAAGCTTCCGAACGGCGCGAACAACGTGACGGTCCAGGCGTCCGACACCGCCGGGAACAGGGCGTCGATCTCCTGGAACTTCACGATCGTCCCCGGGGCCGGTCCTGCGTCGAGCCCCTTCGGCGGCCTGAAACCGACGACGATTCTGCTCTACCTGGGTCTGGCCGCGGCGATCTCCGGCGGTGCCGTGGGCGGGTACATCCTCTACCTACGACAGACCAGCCGGTTCACCCTCCGGCGCTACTTCGCGACCCATCCGGTTCAGCGGACCTACCTCGATCTGTACCTCCCGCTGGCCGCGGCCTTCGTCTTCGTCCTCGTGGGCCTGTCCTATGTCTTCAGCACGCCCGGCCTTCCGTCCAACGCCGTCGACTACGTCCTGATCATCGCGGTCTTCATCGGCCTCACCGCCTTTGGGATCGACGCGCGCCAGGACCTCATCCGAACGCGGGCGTACGAACGGGCGTTCGCGCAGTTCCTTTTCGAGATGGCCGACGCGATGCGCGGCGGCCTCGACCCGGCCAAGGCGCTCGTGGAGCTCGCGAAGACGCACACGAACATCCTCGCCAGGCAGCTGCGCATCGCCGCCGACAGCGTCCGCCTCGGCCGGCCCTTCCAGGCGATCCTCCGGGAGATGGTGGCGCCGATGCGCAGCCGCCTGATCAGCCGCTACGCCGGCCTGATCGCGGACGCCTCCACGATCGGCGGAGAAACGGCGACCGTCGTGTACCGGGCCGCCAAGGACATGGACGACTTCGTGAAGATCGAGGAGGAGCGCGAGCAGCAGCTCATGCTGCCCGTGGCGGTCATCTACATCGCCTTCGCCGTGCTGATGGCGGTCCTCTTCGCCCTGCTCTACATCGCCCCGACCCTGGGCACCCTGAACGTCTCGTTCCTCGGGCTCGGCAGTCCGATCAGCTCGGGCGGGGCGGCCCCGGCGACCCAGGTCCCGAAACTGACCGTCGGAACGATGAAGGAGCGGTTCTTCGAGCTGATGCTGATCAACGCCCTCGGAACCGGAGCGATCATCGGTGCCTTCACCGAGGGCAAGGCCCGCTACGGCATTCTCCACTCGCTGGGGCTGGTCGCGGCCACGGCCATCGCGTTCCTGATCCTGTTTCCGTAGCCGCAACGCTGCCGTTCCGATGCGGGAACTGGTTCCCACCACCGAGCGGGAGGTGCTCCTGAGGTTCGTCGGGGTGGAGCGACTGTACCCCCGGTGGGCCGGCCGGCTCGGGGGGAGCCTTCCCGCGAGGGCAGCGGAGCACCTACGGTACCTGCCGGAGGGCGAGTGGACTCAGGAGGACCGCGACGCGGGACTCCGAGCGGTCCGGCAACTCCATGGGTCCACCCTCGATCCGCTGCTCGGGCTGAAGGTCCTGTGGTATGCCGGTACCCTCGAATCGGAAGAACTCGAGAGCGTACGCCTGCCCTCCACCCCGAGTCTCGCAGCCCTGGCCCCCAGCCTTACCCTTCCTTCCCTGACCCGGGCCCTTGAGATGGGACACGACACCCAAGACGGGGAACTCTCAGGAGACTATCGCTTTCTCAAGCGGCATCTGAGCCCAGGGAAGCTGCCGGCCAGCCCGTGTCTGGTGGCGAAGACGACCGACGGTCCACGCGCCGTGCTCAGCGGCCTGTTGGTGCTCTGCGTCGCGTACTCGCGGCAGCTCGAGGGCCCCGGGGCCCAGCCGCCCCTCGCCGTGGACCTCGGCGTCGCGCCCGAGCTCGCCCGGTGGGGACTCGCTCCCCCCGAAATGCTCGAGGGCGCGCCCCCCGAAGGGAACGCTCCGGGGCGAGAGGGGGCGGCCGGACCCGGCGAAGCGCCGGAGAGGGAGTAGCCTGAGGAGACGACCTCCGTCTCCGTCGTACCGGGCGGCTTCCTCGGACGTAGGGGCGCCAGCCAAGCGGGAGGGCAGGGACCGGACGACGGGCCAACGCGGCCTCCGCTAGGCCGGCGCGGGTTGGACGTACTCGAACGAGCTGGTCCCGGTAAGGCCCTCGGTGTTGGTTACCGTGAGCGTGACGTCGTAGCTACCGGCCGCGAGGCCGGAGCACTCAAACTCGGCTCCCGTCTGCGGCGGTAGTACTACCCCCGTGCTGTTCGCAATGGTCCAGTTGTACCACAGAATGGAAGCGTTGACGGCCCCGGCCGGCTGATACGAGGAGAGTCCGTCGAAGACCGGCACCGACCCGCTTCCGTTCGAAACAAAGAAGACGGACGCAATGGCATCCGGCGGCGAGAACGTCTCAGTAAACACGTTGGTCAGCTCCGTGATCACCTCGAACGTGATGTCCGAGGAAGGAGAGAGAGAATAGAACGGCAGGCCGAACGCCGGCACCCACGCCGTGCTGCTTTCTCCCGGCACGAACGTGGTGTCCAGGGTGAGGTTGATGGAAACCATCGAATTCGGTGGGAGGACCCAGGCCGAGCAGGGCACGATCCCGGGGAACCAGCCGGTCACCGAGTCGTTGTAGCACGGACTGGTCGGGGTCCGTCCGCCGGTCGTAACGGTGTAGTTGAGGATCGGGTGGCCGTCGAGGGCGAGCCCGGCGATCCCGATGTTGTTCACGTCCAAGCTCGAGATCAGGACGGTGACGCTCCAAAACGAACCGCCGGGCGCGCCGGTCTCGCAGGCATCCTCCGGCGAAAGGTTGGGGAAGGTCCCTGCGGTCGAGCACGTCACCTCCTCCACGCCGAGCACCTTCACGTCCTCGAGGGCTCGATCGTGGGTGAGGGTCTCCTGGGCCTGGACCTGCTTCTGATAGGCGGCCACGAAGAACGAGAACGCGGTCGCCGCCGCGACCACGATCACCACGAGCATCAGGGTCCCGACGATCTCGGCCAGGCCGCGGCGGTCCCGCCGGGAGAAGCGCATGCGCCCGGAAACCGGGGCCGCTCGCCATAGGGAGGCCCCCCGGACATTCCGTAGTACCTCGGCGCCTCTGTAGGCCGAACGCGCCGTTCGCGGCCGCGGAGTTATGCGAAGCGGGCTCTTCGCGGGGCGATGAGCATCCCGATCGAGGTCCCTGGCCTCGACACGATCCTCCCGGAGCTGGCAGAGGGCCGTGTCGTGCTGGTGGAGAGCGGGGCCGACGCGGCGAAGAGCTTCTTCGTCCGCCGCCTCAGCCTCACCGCGGGGAGGGTCGGCTGGCCGGTCACCTTCGTGACCTCCCGGGACCGGGACGAGCTCCAGGTCCAGCTCGCCTCCGAGCGGGGGACCGCTCCGCTGCCGGACGGGTGGGTCCGCATCCAGGAGCGGGACGCCGTCAGCGACCTCGAGGAGTTCGGGAAGGACGGAGGCCTGCTGGCCGTCGACTCGTTCTCGTTCCTGACGCTCGACCTCTCGCCGGACCAGCTGGCCCAGGCGCTGCGGGCCCTCCGCACCCAGTGCCGCCGGAAGGGCACGACGGCCGTGCTCGCCACCGATCGCGGGATGTTCGAACCGAGGGCCGAGGCGGTGGCGGTCCACCTCTCCGACGGCCTCCTGCAGTTCCACACCCGGGAGGGGCCGGAGGGAGCGGTCCGGTTCCTTCGCGTACCGAAGTGGATGGACGGCCGGTTCGTCGACCGGAACATCTACTACGAGTTCGACGGTAAGCGGATCGCGATCGACCTGAGGAGCCGGGTGCTGTAGGGGGGAGGATGCCGAGCGGGAGCTACGAGCGGTACGGCCTCACCGGCAATCCGTTCCGCGAGCTCGCCAGCGAGAACCTGGAGGACGTCGCGATCTACCATGTGGACCAGGCGGCGGACGCCGCGCTCCGCACGATCCGGGAGGAGGTCCTGGACCGGGAGAACCGGGCGGTCGTCGCCGTCACCGGTCCGCAGGGCGTCGGCAAGACCCACCGGCTCCTGGTCACGGCGGCGGAGGCGAGGGAGCGGAAGGCGTTCGTCGTCTACTTCGACGTGACCACCAAGACCCCGTGGGTGCTGACGGGGCTGGCGGAGGAGTTCCAGAGGGCGGCGAAGGCGGCGGGCCAGGTGAAGGTGCTCGGCGCGCCCGGTTGGCTCCGCGGCGTCGCCGGGCTCGCCCGGGCCAAGGCCGAGACGTACGACCCCAAGGAGGCCGGCCGCAGGATCGGCGAGGCGCTGAACGCGACCGCCCCGTCGTTCCTGCTGCTCAACGACCTGCACAACCTGGCCGAGGCTCGGGACGTCGAGATCTTCGCCCGGACCCTCGAGGAGGTCACCGGCGTCATCCGTCCCGGGGTCCTCCTCATGTTCTCGTGCTACGCGAGCTACGTCGCCTGGCTGACCGCCGTGCAGCCGGCGTTCGCCTCCCGGATCAACCGGACGATCGCGCTCTCGGGCCTCTCCGACGACGAGGCCCGGCTGGTCCTCGCGAAGAAGCTGCTCGCCAAGCGGATCGTCGAGGAGCTCGAGCCGACGTACCCGTTCGACCGGGAGGCGGTCCAGGAGCTCAATCGGATCGCCCGGGGGAACCCCCGGAGGTTCTTCGAACTGGCCGATCTCGTGCTGGAGCGCGCGGTCGCTCTCCGGGCCTACCAGGTCGACGGGGAGCTCGTCCGGGCGACGCTCGCCGCCCGGGAGCCGGCGCCCGCCGCCGTGCCCCCGCCATGGCAGGAGCCCGCGCCGCCGGCCGGACCTCCCGCGCGCGCGACCGCCCCCGCGCGCGAAAAACCCGCCGGGCGCCGCTCGCTCTGGAGCCGATCCCCATAGCGCGGTCAGGTGGCGCTCGGGTTGAGGAACACCGCGAGGTCGATCGCCTCCTCGGCGATCTCGGCCGCGTAGACCGCGGTCCGTCCGAGGCTGTCCACCACGGAGCCGAGGGCGAGCAACGCCTCGCCGCGCCGGCCGGCGACCCGGTGGGCGAGGCCGTCGATCAGCCGCTGGTGGTCGACCCGGGCATCGATCGCCTCGTTCGCCGCCTCGATGTTCCGGGTCACGAGCGCGTTGAACGCCTTGTCGAGGATCGCCACGGCGGAGCTCCGGGCCTCCCCGATCTGCTCCAGCAGCTTCGGATCGAGCGCCTTGTCCCCCGCCAGGGTGCTCGAGGCGGCCGCGATCCGCTGCGCATGGTCGCCGATCCGCTCGAGGAGCTTCGCGATGAGGCGGTGGCCGTGGATCGTGGGGGCGGAGACGGCGTCGGTCGACGGTCCCTGCGACAGGTGGAACTGCTTCGCGACCATCCAGTAGAGGCGGTTGACGTCCTGCCCCCGGAGCACGACATCGTGGGCGAGCGTCTCGTTGTCCCCCCGGAGGGTGGCGACCGCGTCCTCCAGCATGGCGCGGACGGTGAGGTGCATCCGGCGAAGGCACTTCTCCGAGCTGAGCTCCGTGGGGTCCGAGAGGTCCTGGATCAGGATCGAGTTCGGCGACTCCTCGATCACCTCCGGGCCGATGACGAGCCTACAGAACTCGCGCGCGACCTTGCGGACGAACGGGCCGCGCTGGGGGGAGAAGCGGACGTCGATCAGGCCGAACCCCGAGACGTACGCCCCGATCAGCTTGCGCAGGAGGTGCTCCCGGGTCTCCTCTCCGCGCTCGTGGAACGACTTGCGGCGGACCAGCGGCCGGGTCCCTGAACTGAGCCGGATCGACACCGAGCCGTCGGACTCCGTGTCGACGAACAGGGTGTCGCCGGCCTTCAGGCCGGCGCTCGTCACCCACCGCTTCGGGAGCGAGACGAGGAACGTCGACTTCCCCGCCAGCTGGAGCTTTCGGCCCTCCATCCCGGTCGCCACCCCTCGAGCGGCTACCGAGGCTTAACGTCTCAAACTATACCCTATAGAGAAGTCGGAGTCCCACCGAAAGTCGCGAGATGTCCGCCAGAGACGCCGGATGCTCCCGGCGGGATTCGAACCCGCGTTACGGGGTCGAAGGCCCCGGATCCTTGACCGGACTAGACTACGGGAGCGGCCGGCGCCCGGGGACGAGGGTCCCGGGCTAAGGCGGTTTCGCGTCGGCCGGTGGCGGGGAGGGAGGGGGCCCCGGGGGGCGGGCCGGCGCGGGGGCGCGCCGAGGAAGGTACTCCGTCCGCCGCTCGCCCGTGATCGCATAGATCGCCTTCTCCGCGATCTTGCAGGCGTTGTCGGCCACCCGCTCGAGGTGACGCGCTCCCAGCAGCTCGAACGCCCGGCGGTCGCTCTCGGGGCCCCCCTTGCGGAGGAGCTCGATCAGCCGCTGCTGGGTGAGCCGGTGCAGCTCGTCCACGGCCTCGTCCATGGGGAACACCGCCTTCGCGCGAGCGGCGTCCCCGGCGAGGAACGCCTCGATCGCCTCGCCGACCATCGCCCGCGCCTTCTCGTCCATCCGGCGGAGACGCTCGCGCACGTCCGCGTCCGAGCTCTCCGGGCCGGGGACGAGAAAGCGCGAGAGGTCGTAGCCGAGCCGGCCGATCCGGTCGACGCAGTTGGCGATCTTGAGGATCGACTCCGCCGTGCGGAGGTCCGGTCCCTCCGGCTGCATCACCGCGACCAGGCGGATCGACTCGATCTCGATGTTGAGGTCGTACCGGTCGAGCGCCGCGTCGCGGGTCGCGATCGATCGGGCGAGCTCCGCATCCCCCTGCAGCAGCGCGCGCGTCCCGTCGGCCACCATCCCGACGGCGAGATCGGTCATCTCGGCCACATGCTGCTTGAGGGCAGCCATCGCCCGGTGGTGGTCCTCCGACGCTACGGCCCGCGCGTCCTCCTTTCGCTCGATCATTCGAACCTCCCCGTGATGAACTGCTCCGTGAGCTTCTCCCGGGGCCGCTCGAGGATGTCGGCGGTCGCGCCCACCTCGACGAGCTTGCCCGAGTGCAAGAAGGCGATCCGATCCGAGATGCGGGCCGCCTGGCCCACGTTGTGGGTCACGAGCACCAGCACGATGTCCTCCTTGAGCCGCTCGAGGGTGGATTCGACCCGCTGGGTCGCGGCCGGATCGAGCGCGCTCGTCGGCTCGTCCAGGAGCAGGACCCGGGGCCGAACGGCCAGGGCCCGGGCGATGCAGAGGCGCTGCTGCTGGCCTCCGGAGAGCGCGAGCGCCGAGCCGTCGAGGTCCGCCCTGACCTCCTCCCACAGGCCGGCCCGCTGGAGCGCCTCGGTCACCGCCGCGTCGACCTCCTCCTCGGGGGCGTGGACGATCCTCAGCCCGAACGCCGCGTTCTCGAAGACGGACATCGGGAAGACGGTCGGGCGCTGGAAGACCATGCCCATCCGACGCCGGACCACCACCGGATTGACCCCGGGCGCGTAGATGTTCTGGCCGAGGTAGCGGATGGTGCCCCGGACCTTGAGACCCGGGGTGAGCTCGGTCATCCGGTTCAGGGTCCGGATGAACGTGGTCTTGCCGCAGCCGGACGGCCCGACCACCGCCGTGAGGCTGCGCGCGGCAAAGTCGATGGAGATGCCGTCGAGCAGGAGCCGGTCCCTCGACCGGACGGAGACGTCCTCGACGGCAACGACGGTCTCGCCCACCCCCGCCGGGGGTCCGCTCACCGGTACAGGCCCTCCAGCCGGCGGCGGGAGCGGACCGCGACGACGCGGACGATCACGTTCAGACCCACGACGATCACCAGCAAAAGGAACGCCGATTGGAACGCCGCCGTGACGATCCCGGGGAGCGGGTTCTGGTAGGCGCCCCAGATGTCCAGCGGCAGGGCCCCGGCCTTCGAGAAGAGGCCCGTGGGGGGCAGGCTGTACTGGTTGGTCGTCAGCACGAGCGGGGCGGTCTCCCCGACCCCGATCGCCATGGCGAGGAAGATGCCGGTCAGGACCTGCGGGAACGCGATCGGCGTGGCGATCCGCAGCAGGTACTGCACCGGCCGGGCCCCCGAGCCCACCGCCGCCTCCCGGATGTGACGGGGGATCGAGGCGTACGCGAGATCGGTCGCCCGGAAGACGTACGGCGTCATGAAGATCCCGAGCGTGACCGACGCCGCGGCGAGCGAAGGCCCCCAGCCGAGGTACTCGACGAGAGCGAAGTAGCCGAAGAGGCCGAGGATGATCGCCGGGGTCCCGGCGAAGACGTTCGCCGACACCCGCACCGTCTCGGCGGCGCGGTCGGAGAGGTACTCCGCGGTCGCCAGGCCCCCCAGGAAGCCGAACGCCACCGCGACCGCCGTCGCGAGCAGGATGATGGCGAGCGAGCCCATCAGCGGGGCGTAGAGCCCCCCGGCTTCCCCCGACGGGTTGGTCGTGAGGACGTGCCAGGAGAGCGTGGGGACCGCCCGCACCGAGATCCAGTACACGAGGCTCAGGATCGGTCCGATGGCCACCAGGTACAGGAGCGGGAGCAACCACTTCGCGGAGCGGTCGAGGACCGTCCGTCCGACGAGATGGCCCGATCGGTCGCGACGCAGGTCGTCGATCGCAGGGACCGAGATCAGCGGTTCCGAGGGGCTCACGGCCGCCGCCTCCTACAGCCCCGCGACGTTGGCGAACGTTCGGCGGATCATCCAGCGGCCCGCGAGGTTGACCAGCAGCGTGATGGCGAGGAGCACGAGCCCGAGCTCGGCCAGGAAATGGAGGGTGGTCCGGCCCACGACCCCGGGCTCGAGCGCCGTCTGGAAGGTCGATATGATGTACGACGCCATCGTGGTGGTGTGCGCGTAGGCGTTCGTCGGGACCACGGCGGCCTGGCCGATCACCATCGCGACCGCGACGGTCTCGCCGATGGCCCGGCCGAAGCCGAGGAACGCCGCCCCGAGGATCCCGCGCTTGGCGTACGGGATCGCCACCCGGCGGGAGACCTCCCACCGGGTCGCCCCCAGCGCCAGCCCGCTCTCCCAGAGGTCCCGCGGGACCGACTGGAGCGCGTCGCGCATCAGCAGCGTGGTGATCGGCAGGATCATCAACGTCAGGATCACGATCCCCGACGCCAGCCCGGCCCCGTTCGCCGCGGGCGACGCCGGCGCGCTGGTGATCGGCTCGAGCCCCGGGATCCACGCGAGGTGGACCGTCGACCACGCGTAGACGTTGCTGGCGAGGAACGGCGCTAGGATCAGCCATCCCCAGAGGCCGTAGATGATGCTGGGGATCCCCGCGAGGAGATCCACGAACGGATCCAGCCACCCGGAGAGCCAGCGGGGAAGGTAGGTGGTCGACGAGATGGCGACCCCGAGCCCGATCGCCATCGCGAGGGCCAGCGCCGGAACGCTGGTGAGGAACGAGCCGAGGACGAAGACCCCGATCCCGTAGGCCCCGGTGTTGAACGAGAAGAACGACCAGCCGAAGTTCTGGAGATGGCTCGCGTCGACCAGCGTCAGCACGACGACGAGCGTGAGCACGATGGGAATCGCCGCCGGGGCGTACGGCCATCCCCGCGCGACCCCGGCCCGCAGGCGAAGAAGCCGGGGAAGGGGTTCCCGGTCCCCCGACGCCTGAGGGACCGGGGAGGAGCTCACGACGACCGCCCGCCTAGCCCGACGTGGTGACCTTGGCCAGCGCCTGGAGGTCGTAGCCTTCCAGCTGCGGGGTCAGGGCTACGAAGTTGACGTCGGCCAGGTACGCCGACCGCGTTCCGTTCGAGCCGTAGTTGCCCGCCGAGATCGCCCACTCGACGAACGCCACCACGTACGCCTGGTGCGACGGGTCGGAGGGGGACGTCTTGATCAGCGCGTACTCGAGGTTGACGATCGGGTACGGGCTCGGGTCGGCCGTCGTGTTGTTCTTGCCGCCCCCGCCGGCCGTCCAGTTGTTCGGGTTCGACGGCCCGTTCGGGCTGCCTCCGAGGATCAGGCTGAGCGCGAGGCCGTCCGTGGCGTAGTTGAGGTTGGCGAGCCCGAGCGAGGCGTCGTAGCTGACGTTCTGCAGGGACCAGAGGATGTAGTTCCTCTGGTTCGCGGCGCTCGCGCTGACGTTCCCGCCCGCGCCGTTCGCGTTGTTGTCCCCCAGCGCGGCGTACCCGAGCTTGCCGGAGGAGTTGACGTCCGACAGGTAGCTCACGCCGACGTACCCGATGCTGTACGAGACGTTCACCAGCTCGTCGACAACGCCCTTGTTCCCGCTGCCCGAGTCGAACCCGTCGGCCGGCGGCGTGCTCGAGAACGCCTTGGTGGAGTTCCCGTAGGTCCAGCCCGCGTACGACATGTCGCAGTACACCGAGAAGATGTAGGTGTCCCCGCTGGAGTCGGACCGCACGACCGGCTCGATCGAGGCGTTCGGGAGGTACTTCGCCACGGTCGGGTTCGCGTTCTTGATCAGCGTGGCGTTCCAGGACTTGATGGTCCCCTCGTAGATCTCCGCGAGGATCGTCCCGTTCAGGTTGAGGTGAACGTGGGCGAGCTGGGGGACGCTGGCGAGGTTGTAGACGACCAGCTGCGAGGAGATCGCCACCGGCACGTCGACGACGCCCAGCTTCGAACCGGTGTAGGCGTCCGAGGCGCCGATATCGATCGTCCCGGCCTCCGACTCGCTCTGGCCCTGGCCGCTGCCTCCGCCGGACGGGCTCAGCACGACGTGCGAGTTCACGAGGCTCGTGTAGTTCGGTCCCCAGATGTCCATCAACGGCTCGAGCAGGGTCGAGCCGGTCTCCGTGATGTCGATCGTGGGCGTGCTCGTCTTCGTCAGGTAGACCCCGAGGAAGTAGCCGCCTCCGATCCCCACCGCGAGGAGCACCACCGCGATCGCCACCGCGACCCCCGTCGTGACCTGGCCGGAGCGCTTGCGCGCCGGCGTGGAGAGCGACTCGGTCGCGGGCATCGGGCTCGTGCCCGCCGTCGTTCCGCTTGGGTTCTGCGCACTCATCTCTTACCCCACCTCTTTGTGGTCCTGGAACCCCGTTCCCCGCCGGAGCGGGGTCCGTCCGTTCCGTGGGGCGCGACGCCGGATTCGATTATATAGAAAGTGAATTTAGACTATATTCCAGTTCGTAGGTCTGTGAAAGGGAAGGTGTCTCACGGGGACCGCGGGAGGCCGGCGACGAGGGGGTCCGGCGCCGCAGCCGCCCCGACCGCCCTCCCGCGTCGTCTGCTGCGGTTCGGCTACGACGGCAGCGGCTTTGCAGGGTGGGCCCGCCAGCCGGGGCTCCGGACGATCGAGGGGACGATCCGGGACGGCCTCGCGCGCTTCGGGATCGCCCGAACGTCGGCGGAGAGCGGGCTGGAGGTGGCGAGCCGGACCGACCGGGGCGTCAGCGCCCGGGCCAACGCCCTCGTGCTGCGGTCCGATCTGCCGCCGGCGGAGCTGCTGCGGCGCATGAACGCGATCTCGCCGGAACTCTTCTTCCAGCGCGTGGCGTCGGTCGACGAGCGGTTCCGGGTCCGTCACGCGGCCGGCCGGGTCTACCGGTACTTCGAGCCGCAACGCCCCGAGGACCCGGCACGGTACGCCCGGGCGGCCCGCCTCTTCCGGGGGTCCGTGGACGCCCGGAGCTTCGCCCGAGGGGTCCCCGCGGGGGGGCCGCAAGAGGTCCCGGTGACGTCGGTGGTCGCCCGCCCGCTCGGCCCCGGCTACGTCGTGGAGGTCCGGGCCCGGTCGTTCGTCTGGGGGATGGTGCGGAAGATCGTCGGGGCGCTCCGCGAGGTGGATGCGGGCCGGCTCTCGGTGGCCGAGCTCTCCTCGGCGGTCGCCGGCCGCACGCGGCTCACGCTCCCATTGGCCGAGCCGGAGGGGCTGGTCCTGTGGGAGGTGCTCCACCCGTCCGTCCGCTGGGATCCCGCGCGCCCGGCCCCCAACGCCCACCAACGTTCCCGCTTCGAACGGTCCGAACGGGCGGCCTGGCAGCGGGCGCGGGTCCTGTGCGCCCTCTCCGCGGCGCGGCTCCCCGGCCCGCGGTCGGCTCCCCGCGGGGCTCGCGGCCGGC
>JASHRJ010000022.1 GCA_030037395.1 Thermoplasmata archaeon | reverse complement strand
GAGGCGGCATCGACCGCGCGCCACGCGTCCCGCACGAACCGCTGCGCGGCCGGCGGGTCGACCTCTCCGCCGCGGGCGTAGGCGACGCACGGCCCGCCGTCCACCGCGCCGACGACCCGCGACGGACCGCGGCCCCGGCCGAGCCGCACCGCGAGGGCGCCGTTCCCCCGGGTCCTCCACGGGACGTTCGGGTTCAGCCGGACGAGGCGGGGTTCACCCAGGACGTCGAGGGCGTGGCGACGGGCGCAGCGAACGACCTCCGTGAGGACCCAGGTGGTGCAGCCGCCGTCGGGCCCGTCGGTGTCGTCGATCCCCACCCACACGGAGGCCCCCGGGGCCGACGTCGGCCCCCGCCCGCTAGGCCAGCGCCGCGAGCAGCTTCTCGTAGTGCGCCCGGTTCGCTTCGAGATCGATCGGACCGCGCACCGGTCCGGGCCGGTCGCCGAGGAGCTTCACCTCGAGGCCCTCCCGGTCGGCGGCGGCCGGGCGGTGCAACACCCCGATCGGGATCCGCCCCGCATCGATCTGGTCGAGGCAGGCGCCGAACATCTTGCGCCGGTCGGTCGGGTCGTAGCCCGGGAGCGTGGCGACGTCGACGACCTTCTCCCGCCAGAGCTTGTACGTGTCGTTGTACGTCACGCACGGCGAGAGGTCCTCGACGAACGCGAAGCCGCGGCCCTCGCGGTTGAAGCGGAGCGCCTCCTCGAGGATCGCGGTCATCCCCTTCGGGTCGCCCGAGAAGGTCCGGGCGATGAAGTTCGGCGCGGGGACCGACAGCGCGGTGAGAACCGCGTGGAACGGCGGCTCGACGTTCCCCTCGAAGCCGATCTGGCTCGTGGGCGACGCCTGGCCCTTGGTGAGCCCGTACGTCTCGTTGTTCATCACGAGGTAGAGGATCGACGCGTTCTTCTTGAACGCGTGGACGAAGTGGCCCATCCCGATCGCGTAGCCGTCCCCGTCCCCCCCTGCGGCGACGACCGTGAGCCCCGGGTTCGCGAGCTTCACCCCGACCGCCTGCGCGAGGAGGCGGCCGTGCAGGGCGTGGATCCCGTTGATCTCGAGGAAGTTGTGGATCGACCCCGAGCAGCCGATGCCGCCGACGAGCACGAGCTCGTGGACCGGGATCTTCAGGTTCGCCGCCGCGCGCTTGACGGCCGCCAGCACGCCGAAGTCCCCGCACCCGGGACACCAGATCGGCTGGACCGGCTTCGCGGAGCGCGGCGGCATCAGGCGGCCTCCCGGATCTCGGCGACGATCTCGGGGGCGCGGAACGACGCGCCGTCGTATTTGAGGATCGAGCGGAGCTTCGCGTGGTGCCACGGCAGGCTCGCGCGCAGCAGCGCGGCGAACTGGCCGAGGTAGTTGTGCTCCACCACGTAGGCGACGTCGAGGGGGGCGAGGAACCGGTCGAGCTCGTGGGCCGGCACCGGATAGAGGGTGCGCGCCTGGTAGTACCGCGTGGCGACGCCCCGGCTTTCGAGCAGCCGCTGGGCCTCGAAGATCGGGCCCGAGGTGCTGCCGAAGCCGACGAGCCCCACCTTCGCCTCCGCCGGGCCGTAGAGGCGGCCGCTCGGCAGCTCGTCGCGCGCCCGGACCATCTTCTCCATGCGCTTGCGCATCATCTTGCGGCGGTTCGTCGGGTCGACGGAGACGTGGCCCCACTCGTCGTGCTCGTTGCCGGTGACCTCCGACCAGACCCCGGGGGTCCCGGGGGCCGCCCACGGACTGATCCCGGTATCGGTATGGCCGTAGACCTTGTACTCCTCGAGGCCGCCGACCGCCTCGGCGCCGAGCCGCGAGCCGCGGTCGATGCGGACCGCCGAGAGATCGAACCGCCGGGAGGTCGTCGTGTTCTGGCAGAGCGCCTGGTCGAGCAGCAGGATCACCGGCACGCGCCAGCGGTCGGCGAGGTTCAGCGCCTCGATCGTGAGCCCGAAGGCGTCGACCGGGTCGGCCGGCGCGACGATGAACCGGGGGAACTCCCCGTGGCCGAGGTGCGCGAGGTGGGCGAGGTCGGACTGTTCGTGGCGGGTCGGCTCGCCGGTGGACGGCCCGACGCGCTGGCAGTCGGCGACGAGCACCGGGATCTCGGCGGCCCCCGCGTGGCCGATCCCCTCCGTCATCAGCGACAGGCCGGGACCGCTGGTGCTGGTCATGGCGCGCGCCCCGGCGTAGGACGCGCCGATCACCATGTTGATCGCCGCGAGCTCGTCCTCCGCCTGCCGGACGACGCCGCCGAGCGGAGGAAGGTACCGCTGCAGGTACTCCATGACCTCCGTCGCGGGGGTGATCGGGTAGCCAGCGAAGAACCGGCCGCCGCCGACGGCGAAGCCCAGCGCGACGGCCTGGTTGCCGGTCGTGAGGATCAGGTCGTGGGCGTCGCCGTCGACCACGGAGAACCGGTGCGCGACCCCGGTCGCCTCGAGGGCGGCCTTCCGGCCGATCTCGAGCGCCTTCAGGTTCTTCTCGAGCGCCTCCCCGCCCCGGCGCCGGAACCGGTCCTCGATGACCCCACGGGTCATCGCCGGGTCGAAGCCGAACACGACGGAGAGCGCGCCGTAGGCCGCGGTGTTCTTGAAGATCGGCTGGCCGAGCGGGCCGCCGACCAGGGTCGCGAACGGGAACCCGGCCGCTTCGGGGAAATCGGCGTGGAACGAGGTCGAGTCGTACAGCACGAAGCCGTGGGGGGCGAGCTCGGCGCGGCCGAGGTCGATCGCCTGCTGGTCGAACGCGACGAGCACATCGACCTGGGCCTTCACCGCGGAGATGGGGTCTCGGCTGGCGCGCACCGAGGCGTCCGCATGGCCCCCGCGGATGCGCGAGAGGACGTTCCGGGAGGTGTAGACGTAGAGCCCGCGCTTGCGGAAGTACCGCCCGAGCAGGTCGCTGACCGTGAGGGTCCCGTCGCCCCCCTGCCCTCCGATCATCACCGACAGGTCGGCGAGCTCCAGGGGCCGGTGCGCCGCGTCCGGCGTCGCCGCTCCGGCGAGGGGAACCGTCCGCGAGGCCGGAGTTGTCATCGGTGCTGCGGGTCCGCGCGGGACCCGTTAGTTCGAGGTTCGGTGCGTATTTAACGGGCGGGCCCGCCGGGCCGCGCGCCGCCCCGGGCCGAGCCTCCCGCGCGCCCCCGCGCGACAGGCCCCCGGGTCCGGGGGGAGACGGCCCGAGAAGGCTTTAGGCCGTCCACGCCCTCGAACGGTCGTGGCGGAGGCCGATCTCGTCGAGGACTACCATCCGGTGACGGCGGCGCAGCGCCGGCTGCCGGAACGGCTGGTCCTGTGGGACGAGACGCTGCGCGACGGCGAGCAGACCCCGGGGGTCCGCTTCTCGGCGGAGGAGAAGCTCCAGATCGCCGAGCTGCTGTCCGAGGTCGGCGTCTCCGTGATCAACGCGGGGATCCCGGTCGTCTCGCCGGACGAGGCCCGGGCGGTCCGGCGGGTCGCGGAGGCCGGCCTGCGGGCGAAGATCCTGGCCGCCGCGCGCACGGTGCCTCGGGACGTCGAGGCGGTGATCGATTCCGGCGTCAGCCACATCGCGATCTTCGTCGCGGCCAGCCGCGTTCACCTGCGGTTCAAGCTCAAGATGACGCCGGACGAGGTGCTGGCCGCCTCGATCGCCTCGGTGCGCCGGGCGAAGGACGCCGGCCTCCACGTCGCGTTCGTCACGGAGGACACGGTCCGGGCCCCGTTCGACTTCGTGGAACGGCTTTACACCGCCGTCCAGGAGGCCGGGGCCGATCGGCTGGTCGTCGCGGACACCGTGGGGGTCATGACGCCGCTCACGTTCCGCTGGTACCTTGAGGAGTTCGTTCGCCGGGTCCGGCCGCGGGAGCTCTCGGTGCACTGCCACAACGACTTCGGCATGGCGACGGCGAACACGCTCACGGCGGTCGAGCTCGGCGTCGTCGCGCCCCACGTCTGCGTGAACGGACTGGGCGAGCGGGCCGGCAACGCCTCGCTGGAGGAGCTCGTCCTCGCGCTCGAGACGCTGTACGGCTACCGCACCGGGATCCGGACCGAGCGCCTGTACGAGCTCTCGCGGCTGGTCGAGGAGTGCTCCGGGATCCCGCTGCCGCCGAACAAGGCGCTCGTGGGCTACAACGCGTTCTCGCACGAGGCGGGGATTCATGCGCACGGGATCCTCGCGCATACCCTCACCTACGAGCCGCTCCAGCCGGAGTCGGTCGGCCGACGGCGGGCCATGATCCTCGGAAAGCACTCGGGGCGGGCCGCCGTCCTGGAGAAGCTCAAGGAGCGCGGCCTCGAAGCGCCCGAGGACCGGCTCGTCGACCTGCTCGGCCGCCTCAAGACCGCCGCGGAGTCCCGCCCGAAGGACGACGTCGCGCGGTTCCTCGCCGAGTACCGGGCCCGGTTCGAGGATCCGGGCGTGACCGACGAGGAGTTCTGGAAGCTCGTGGACGCGGCCGGCATCCGGGCGGTGAGGGCATGAGCGATCCCCGGGGCTCCGGCGCGACCCTCGCCGAGAAGATCCTCGCCCGCTCCGGCGGCGTCGACCGCACCGTCCCCGGCCAGATCGTGGAGGGGTCCGTGGACCTCGCCATGATGCACGAGCAGGGGGCCCAGACGGTCGCCCCGTTCCACCAGATGGGCGCCACCCGGGTCTGGGACCCGGACCGCGTGGTGATCGCGATCGACCACTGGGTCCCCGCCTCCACGGAGGGGGCGGCGGTCCTGCACCGCATCCTACGGAAGTTCGCCGAGGAGGTCCACCTGCCGCACTTCTACGACGTCGGCCAGCACGGCATCTGCCACCAGATCCTCGCCGAGAACGGCTGGGTCGTCCCCGGCGACCTCGCGGTCGGGACCGACTCGCACACCAACATGCTCGGCGCCATGGGCGCGGTCGCGACCGGCATCGGGCCGACCGAGATGGCGGCGGTCCTCGCGCTCGGCCGGCTCTGGCTGAAGGTCCCGTCCACGATCTCCGTGCGCGTGAAGGGCCGCTTCGGTCCGTCGGTCACCGCGAAGGACCTCGTGCTGCGCATCCTGGGCGAGATCCGGACAACGGGGGCGCAGTACCGCTCGGTCGAGTTCTCCGGCCCGACGATCGAGCGCCTGTCGATGCCGGAACGGTTCACGATCTGCAACATGACCACCGAGATGGGGGCGAAGACCGGCATGGTCGCACCGGACCAGACGACGTTCGACTTCCTCGCCCCGATCGCGAAGCACCCGATGCGGCCGCTGGCGCCCGACCGCGACGCCGCCTACGAGCGGACGGTCGAGGTCGATGTCGACGGCATGCCGCCGATGGTGGCCTGCCCGTACTCCCCGGACAACGTGCGGCCGCTGCCGGAGGTGGTCCGTGAGCACGTCAAGATCGATCAGGCGTTCCTCGGATCCTGCACGAACGCCCGCATCGAGGACCTGAGGGAGGGGGCCGCCCTCATGAAGGGCCGGAAGGTCGCCAAGGGGGTCCGGTTCATCGTCTCGCCGGCGTCGACGAAGATCTACGACCAGTGCCTGCACGAGGGGATCGTCGAGGTGTTCACCGAGGCCGGCGCGGTGTTCACCAACTCGAGCTGTTCGGCCTGCTTCGGGGGCAACATGGGCATCCTCGCGCCGGAGGAGGCGTGCGCCTCCTCCTCGAACCGCAACTTCCCGGGGCGGATGGGCGCCAAGGAGGCCCGGATCTACCTGATGAGTCCGGCGGCGGTCGTCGCGAGCGCCGTCGAGGGCGAGATCTCCGACCCGCGCGCCCTCGCCTGAGAGGTCCCGGCGATGGAGCGGGTGATCGAGGGACGGGTCTGGACGCTCGGACGGGACGTCGACACCGACCAGATCATCAGCGGCAAGTACCTCACCGTCATCGACCCGAACGAGCTGAAGAAGCACGTCTTCGAGATCGCGCTGCCGGAGTTCGCCGCGGGGGCCCGTCCGGGGGACCTGATCGTCGCGGGCGAGAATTTCGGCTCCGGCTCCAGCCGCGAGCACGCCCCGCAGGCGATGCGGGCGATCGGGGTCGGCGCGGTCGTCGCCGACTCGTTCGCGCGCATCTTCTTCCGCAACGCGATCAACCTCGGCATCCCGGCGATCGAGGCGCCCGGGGTCCGCGCGATCTTCGCGAGCGGCGAGCGCGGCCGGGTCGACCTCGGGAGCGGCCGGGTGACGAACGTCAGCACGGGCGCGTCGGTGAGCTTTCCGCCCCTGCCGCACCACCTGATCGAACTGCTCGAGGCGGGCGGCCTGGTCGAGAAGGTCCGGCGCGAGCTGGCCCGCACCGGTAGCCCGCCGGCGCCGGGGACCGCATGAGGGACGCCGGCTACGCGGTCGCCGTCTTCCCCGGGGACGGCACCGGCCCGGAGGTGGTCCGCGAGGGGCTCAAGGTGCTGGACGCGCTCGCCGAGGGCGGGCCGGCTCCCTGGCGGACGACGAGCTACCCCGGCGGGGGCCAGTACTACCTCGCGCGCGGCAAGGAGTGGGAGCCGGAGGCAGAGGCCGCGGCCCGGGCGGCCGACGCGATCGTGGTCGGGGCCGTCGGCTGGCCCGGCGCGGTCCTCCCGAACGGCGACCTCGCCGGCCGCGCGCTCGTGCTGGGCCTGCGCGAGGGCCTCGACCTCTACGCCAACGTCCGGCCGTGCCGGCTGTACCCGGGGGTCACCCACCGCATCAGCGGCGCGTACCGGACCGTCTGGGAGCCGAAGAACGTCGACCTCGTGATCGTCCGCGAGAACACCGAGGACCTCTACACGCCGGCCCGGGGCCGCCTCCGCCGAGCCGGAGAGACCGAGGTCGCGATCGACACCCGCGTCGTCACGCGGCGGGGGACGGAGCGGATCGTCCGCTACGCCTACGAACTCGCCGGCCGCCGGGGCCGGGGGGCGCCGGAGGACGGGGTCCGCCGGGTCACGTGCATCGACAAGTCTAACGTCCTCGAGGGGTGCCGGTTCTTCCGGGAGACGTTCGACCGCGTCGGCGCGGAGTACCCGGAGCTCGCGCGCGACTACGCCTACGTCGACGCGTTCACCCAGTGGCTCGTGAGGAACCCGGAGCACTACAACGTCGCGGTCGCGCCGAACATGATGGGCGACATCGTGACGGACCTTGCCGCGGTCCTCCAGGGCGGCATGGGGTTCGCCTGCGGCGCGAACGTCGGCGCGGAGCACGCGATGTTCGAGCCGGTGCACGGCAGCGCCCCCAAGCACGCGGGCAAGAACGAGGTCAACCCGTTCGCGACGTTCTTCGCGGTCGAGCAGATGCTGCGCTGGCTCGCCGAGCGGCACGCCGACCGCGCCGTGCTCGCGCAGGCCGACCGCCTCGAGCGCGCGGTCGCGGCGACGCTGGCGAGCGGCACCGCCCGGACCTACGACCAGGGCGGGAGCACGACGACCAGCGCGGCGGGCGACCGGGTCGCGGCGGCCGTCCGGCAGGAGCCGGCGTGACCGGACGCCGCGTGGCGATCGTCGGCGGCGCGACGACCGACTTCGGGGTCCGCCCGCTCACGTGGCCCGAGCTGGCCCAGGAGGCCGGCGAAGCGCTGTTCCGCGCGGTCCCCGGGCTGCGCGCCGAGGAGGTCGACTCGCTGTTCGTCGGCGCGGCGATGCCGGAGCGACTCGCCTTCCAGTCCCACGTCGCGCCGCTCGCGGCGGAGCAGATGGGGCTCCGCCCGACCCGGCTCCTGCAACGGACCGAGCTCGCCTGCGCCTCGGGCCAGTCGGCGATCCGTTCGGCGTACGCCGCGATCGCCTCGGGCCTCTCGGACGTCGCCGTCGCGGTCGGGGTGGAGAAGATGAACCTCCCGTCGATGGCGGAGGCGAACACCGCGATGGCGTGCGTCATGGACCGCCCGTGGGACGGCGTGGCCGGGGCCACCGCCCCGCCGTTCTTCGCGATGGTAGCCCAGCGCCACATGCTCGAGCACGGCACGACCGCCGAGCAGCTCGCGAGGGTGTCGGAGAAGAACCACCGGTTCGCCAACGCGAACCCTCACGCCCAGTTCCACGGGAA
>JASHRJ010000001.1 GCA_030037395.1 Thermoplasmata archaeon | reverse complement strand
GACCGCGGCCGTCGCCGCGGCGGCCCCGGCGGCCGCCGTCGCCCCCGGGTCGACCGAGGAGGCCGAGCCGGACATCGACTCCCTCATGGCCGAGCTCGAGAAGATCAGCGGCGAGATCCTCAAGCGCAACCCGAAGAAGAAGAACGGCTCCTCGGCCCCGGCCGATACCTCCGGGGACGAGAGCAGCTAGCGCGGGGCCGCGCCGGACGAGGGACGCTCCGCCCGAGGTCCCCCCGATGGTCGACGGCCCGGACGCGGCCCCAACCGATCGGCTGCTCGACGAGCTACGGAAGGCGATCCGGAGCGCGCCGGTCCGGCCGCGCCGGGTCGAAGTGGGGATCGAACTGTCGGTGGCGCTCGGCCGCCAGCGCGGGTCGGTCTCGTGCGGGGGATGCCAGGTCCCGCTCGAGGTCGACGGAATCCCGGCCGAGACGAACGTTCACCTCAAGGTGCCGTTCCGCTTGATCGCGGGCGGGCCGGCGGCCGTCTAGGCGGGCCTCGTCCCGAGCGGATGTCGTTCTCGGTCGTCGGCTCCGTCGTCGGCCTCATCGTCTTCGTCCTGGGGGCGATCGGCCTCCCCGGGTTGTTCCTGCTGATGACGGTGGAGAGCTTCGGGATCCCTCCGCTCCCGAGCGAGGTGATCCTGCCGTTCGCGGGGTTCCTGGTCGCGGAGGGGACGTTCTCGCTCGAGGGCGCCCTCGCCGCCTGCCTGCTGGGCGGCCTGGTCGGGGCGTTCGCCGCCTACGCGATCGGCCGCTGGTGGCGCCACCGCATCGCAGGGATCGGCCTCGGCCCGTTCCGGCTGGAGCCGCGGCACCTCGAGCGGATGGACACCTGGTTCCGACAGCACGGCGAGGCGACCGTTGCCCTTGCCCGGATCGTTCCCATCGTTCGCAGCTACATCAGCTACCCGGCGGGGACGGCGGAGATGCCTCCGGCGAGGTTCGGCGCGTACACGCTGCTCGGCATGACGCCGTACGCCGTTGGCCTGCTGTACGCCGGAATGCTGTTGAGGTCGCGCTGGTCGAGCCTCGAGCCGCTCTTCCGCTGGTTCGACTACGCGGGCGCCGCGATCGTCGTGGGGCTGCTCGTCTACGTCGTCCTGGTCCTGCGCGGGAAGCTCCTCCCCGGTTGGCCGCCGAGGCGTCCACCGACCCGCGCCGGGGAGGTTCCGCCGAGCTAACGCCGGCCGTCGTCCCGGGGGCGGGGGGCCGTCTCGCCGGGGGCGTACTCGGGCCGCACCACCGCTCCGTCGGGGACCCCAACGTACTCGCCGTCCTGGACGATCCGCCGCCCGTCCCGCCAGTGCTCGGTAGGGAAGGTCGCCGCCATCCCCTCGAAAGGGCTCCAGCCGCACCCCGAGCGCAGCCGATCGGCCCGCACCGGGGTCCGGGCCCGGAAGTCCACCACGAGAAGGTTCGCCCGGTGCCCTACGGCCAGTCGGCCCACCGGCTGGCCCAGGATCCGCGCGGGGCGGTCGCAGGCGGCCCGCAGCAGGACCGGCAGGGCGAGCGCGCCCGAGCCGACCCGCGCGAGGAGCAACGGCAGCATCGTCTCGACGCCGGGGACGCCGCTCGGGGCCCGGGCGAACGGCTCGCTCTTGCTCGCCACCGAGTGCGGCGCGTGGTCGCTGGCGACGCAGGCGATGTCGCCCGAGGCGAACCGCGCCCACAGGGCCGCCCGCTCGCTCTCGGACCGCAGCGGAGGGTTGACCTTGAACCGGGCGTCGGCGCCTCGCCGCGCGGCGAGCAGAAGGTGGTGCGGGGTCACCTCGCAGGAGACCCCCCGGGCACGGAGGCGGGCCGCCGCCGCGGCCGAGGTGACGTGGGCCACGTGGAGTCGCAGAAGGTCCGGGGCGCCGAGCAGGTGGTCGATCGCCGCCGACTCGGCCGCTGCGGGGCGGGCGCGGTCCCACCCTACGGGATCGACCGGGGGCCGCGCGCCGACGAAGCGGCCCGGGTCCTCCGCGTGCACGGCGAGCGGCAGGTCGAAGCGGGCGAGCTCCTCGAGCAGGCGCGCGAGCGCCGGGCCTTCGGGCCCCGCGGCGATCCCCGGGGTCGGGCTCATGTACAGCTTGAAGCCGCCCGCGCCCCGTGCGAGCGGAGCGAGCGGGCCGTTCTCCTGCGCCGCGGCGTACAGCAGGACATCGACGGCCGCTCTTCCCTGGACCCGGGCCGCCTTCGCTTCGAGGCGGTCCACCGAGGTGACCGGGGGATCGGTGTTCGGCATCTCGCCCACGAGCCCGACCCCCCCGACGGCGGCGGCGACCGTCCCGGTGGCGATCGTCTCGCCGGCGTCCGGCGGCCCCGGCTCGCGCAGGTGGACGTGCAGGTCGCTCGCCGAGGGCAGGAGGACGCGATCTCCGACGTCGTGCCGCCGGGCCCCGCGACGGTCCCGTCCGATCGTGCAGATCCGCCCGGCCTCGTCGATCCCTAGTTCGATCGCCTGCAGACGGCCGTGGTACCAGGCGCGGCCGGCGAGGACGAGCTCCGGCCGCTCCGCCGATTCCCTGTTCGCCGGACGGCCCCGGGGTCGCACGGGCGAGCCCACCCGGGGCGCCGACGCGGAGGCCCGTAAAGAAGACGACCCCGGTGCCGGCAAACGGTTAACGGCCCGCCCGGTTCCGCCCGGCGTGGCCTCCCGGACGCATCGCGGCCCCCCCCGGACCTACGCCGAGAGCGGCGTCGACCTCGCGAGCCGAGGAACCGCGCTCGCCGCCCTGCTCCGGCGCGCGCGGTACCAGGCTCCGCCCTCCCACGGACGGCCGGTCGCGGCTCCCGGCCACTTTGCCGGGCTGATCCGGATCGGCCGCGAGACGATCGCCGTCACCACGGACACGGTCGGCACGAAGGTACTCCTCGCGCGCCAGCTCGGCCGATGGGAGGAGGTGGGGGAGGACCTGGTTGCGATCAACGTGAACGACCTCGCGGCCGTGGGGGCACGGCCGGCCGCCGTGGTGGACACGATCCTCTGCGACCGGGCCGAGCTCCCGGTGTTCCGGGCCCTCGGCCGCGGCATCCGGCGGGGCCTTGCCGAAGCTCGCTGCTCGCTGGTCGGGGGGGAGACGGCGCTCGTCGGCGAGCTGATCCACGACGTGGACCTCGGGGCGACGGCGATCGGCTTCTTCCCCGGTCGACGCCGCCCGATCCTGGGCGGCGAGATCCGCCCGGGGGACCGGATCCTGGGGCTCGCCTCGACCGGCGTCCACGCCAACGGGTTCACCCTCGTCCGCCGCCTGCTCGGCGAGGCCCGCGTCCGGCTCGACCGTCCCCGCCCGGGGGGCCGGGGCCCGGTCGGCCGCGAGCTGCTCCGCGCGAGCCGGACCTACACGCGCGCGGTCGACGCGATCGCCGGCCTCCCGGGGGTCGTCGGGCTCGCCCACCTCAGCGGCGCGGGGTTCCGCAACCTGTTGCGGCTCAACTCGGCGGTCCGGTTCGACCTTACCCCGGGAGCACCGCCCCCGCTCTTCGCCTGGCTCCAGGGGCTCGGGGAGATCTCCGACCGGGAGATGTACCAGACGTTCAACATGGGGATCGGCTTCTCGGTGATCGTCCGGCCGCGGGCCGTGCGCGAGGTCGTTCGGGCGCTGCGGCGGGCCGGGGCCGCCGACGTGCGCGAGATCGGCGCGGTCGCCTCGGGCCGGGGGGTCGCCCTGCCGGAGCTCGGGCTCCGCTACGGCCGGTACACCTAGCGGCCCGGGTCCCGAGGGTTCGGCCGCGTGCCCGCAAACGGTTAGGGTCGGTGCGGGGCCGCGGGGCGTGGACCGCAGCCTGGGCGGACGCCTGATCGCCGCCGCGCTCGCCCTGATCGCCGCGTTCCTGTGGGCGGCGTACTATCCGCTGGTGCTCGAGCTGCGGGGCGGCACCCCGCCGTCCGCCGTGCTGTTCTACCCGTTCGCTTTCGGGGGCGTGGCGTTCGCCCTGATGTCGGCGGGCTCGGGGGCGGGGGCGCCGCTCGTCCGGCAGTTCGTCGCGCCGGGCGCGTACCTGCGGACGGCGCTGCTGCTGCTGATGCAGCTCACGGTGCTGGCGGCGACGTACCTCACCGGTCCGGTCGACGCCTCGCTCCTTTCGCTGCTCGGGGACGTCGTCGGGACGCCGCTCGTCGTCGCGGCGCTGTTCGCCTCGCACCGCCGGGAGCTTGGATCGCCGGCGTTCGTCGTCGGGCTGATCCTCAGCCTGGCCGGCGGCTCGCTGGCGATCGCCGGCGGGCGCGCCCTCGGCGCGGTGCACGACGCCGCGTGGCTGACCGTCGTCGGGGTGCCCGCGTCCGTCGCGCTCTACTTCGTCCTCTCGGCGCGGGCGGCCGTGGCGGCTCCGGCCGACGCGGTGGTCGGACAGTCGATGCTCGCCGCCGCCGTGGGATGCCTGGTCCTCGCCCCGCTCCTGCCCGGCGGCCTTCCGGCGATCCTCCGCGTCGGCGCCGTCCCCCTCGGGCTCCTCGCCGCGACCGGCGTGACCAGCTTCTTCCTGGCGCCGGTCCTCTACTTCCGCGCGATCGGCCGGGCCGGCCTGCTGCTGCCCCCGATGCTCATGACGGGCATCCCGGTGTTCACGCTGTTCCTTTCCGCGGCGTTCCTGGGCATATCGCCCCCGCCGCTCGGTCTCCTCGGGGTGCCGGTCGCGGTCGGCGGCGGCATCCTAGCGCTGGCGGCCGGCACGCGGCGCGCCAGGGTCGAACGCCCGGCCGGCCCGGTCACTCCCAGTCGCTGAGGCTCCGGGTGCTGCTGCGGCGCCGCGGGCCCGAGCCGAGGCTCGCGACCGAGGAGTCGAGGCTCGCCGGCGGCCCCGCGGGGGGGGTCTCGGCGTCGTCGTGGCCGAGCTTCTGCTGGTGGCTTCCGCGGAGCAGCGACGCGGCGTCCCATCCGAACACCTCGGTCACCCGGGCCAGCGTCTGGGCGACCCGCTCGGCGTAGTACTCCCAGTCCGGCTCCTTCGAGAACGGGCGCCCGTCGATCCACGGTTCGACCTCCTGAGGGCTCCGATGCGAGCCGGTGACGATCCAGGCGACCCGCATGCCAGGGACGACATCGTACCCTTCGGCCCGGAGCTGGCGAAAGACCCGGAGGAACGGCAGCGCGTCGCGGGTCGACGCGTTGTACTCCCCCTCGCCACGGACCGCCCGGGCGATCACCAGGCGCTCGCGAGGGACCTCGTGCGCCTGGACCGCCTGGACGAGCTCCCGCGAACGGCGGACCGCCGCTTCCGTGTCGCCCCGGAGCACCAGATCGAAGACCTCGGTGAGCGCCTCCGACTGATAGTCGAACGCATCGGACCGCCGGGTCTCGTAGCCGCGGACGACGGTCTCCTCGCGCGGCCAGACGGCGCGGCCGACGTACCGCTTCTTCGCCCCGTGAGAGAAGAACGTCTCGTAGACCGACTGGAACTCAAACGTCGCCCCCGCCGCCGTGAACCTGCGGGCCAGCGTCTCCCCACACTCCTTGGCCCCTTCGAGCGTCGGCGTGGGGGACCGTACGAACACGGAGTCGGTGTCCGAGTAGATCACGTCGAACCCGCCCGCCTCCAGCTCGCGGATGATCGAGGTGATCGCGTCCCGGGCGAACGCCGTGATCGACGCGCCGATCTCCTTGTTCGTGAACCGGTAGAAGCTGGAGGCGAGGACCCCGTAGAACGAGTTCATCAGGATCTTGACCGCGTTCTGGAGCCCGTCGTAGTAGCCGGTCAGTTCCGGGGACGGGGCGGTCCGCGCCGCCTGGCGGAACCGGTCTCGGTCGCGGAGCAGCTCGGTCAGGATCTCCGGGATCAGCCCTCGGCGCACCTCGGGGGCGAGGAACCGCGCCCCGGACGGGGCGACCGTCGTGCCGTCCGGGGAAAGGGTGGTGAAGCAGAGGTTGCGCGCGATGATGATCGACGGGTACATCGACTTGAAGTCGAGCACGACGACCCAGCGGTGCAGCCCGGGCCGGATCCCGTGGACGTAGCCGCCCTCGATCGCGCTGTCGCCGGAGCGGGGGTGGTTCGGGGGGACGCCGACCGCCCGCGCGTCGGCGCGCGGGATCAGCATCGCATCGATGAACTGCGAGGTCCGTCCGTTCAGTCCTTCCTCGAGCGGCATCCGGGAGACCGTCGCGAGGTCCGCCGCCTTCTCGAGGGCCCGCAGCCGCAGGAGGATGCGCAGCGCGAGGTCGGCGTCGTGCTCACAGTACTCCATCACGCGCTCCCGGTCCCGTCGCCACTCCTCCGAGATGTTCCGACGGTCGACGTCGAGCTTCGAGTCCCCGAGCAGCGTCCGCGCGACGAACTGCAGGCTCTCCTGCTTGGGGCGGAGGTCCCGCCGGGCGGACCACCAGGCGTCGGCGACGATCCGACCGGTGATCTTCCACAGCCGCTCGCCCAGCTCGTCGGCCGCGGCTCGCTGGCGCCCGAGGGCGATCGGTCCGAGGTGGAGCGCCTCGGCCCGCTCGGCGAGCAGCGGGAAGTCGTAGCCTCCGATGTTGTAGCCGGTCAGCACGTCCGGGTCGTCCTCCGTGACGACCCGAGCGAACTCGCGCAAGATCGTTCCCTCGTCCTCCGCCGTGAGCCGGAACGAACGTCGGGGCTGGCCCCCGCCTTCGGCGACGCCGCAGATCGTGTAGATCGTCCGCTCCCGGATCGCGTTCTCGATGTCGAACGACAGCACGCGTAGGGCAGGCCGGAAAGGCTCTCCCGGCCGGACGTCGTGTCCGCCGTCGGTCACCACCCGGACGACCTCGGCGACCGTGTAGCGCGCCCGGATCTCCTCCGGCTCGTCCTCCGCTTCGAACGAGAGGCAGAGCCCGAGCCCCTTGTCGTAGAGGAACCGGTGGACGAACGGGATGTCGCAGGAGAGCACGCGCGCCTCCGGCCCCTCGCGCTGGAGCGCCTTGCGGTACTCGGGCACCCGCCACGGGTGGTGCATCGTGACCCGGACGGCCGCCCGGTCCCGGCCGCCGTGGAAGACGGCGACCGGCTCGACCGAGACGACCTCGGAGTCCGCGGAGAGCCGCTGCCGCTCCTCCTCCGTCGGCTCCACCAGGACGAAGTACGGCCGGAAGCCGTAGTACCGGGCCACGAGCGCTCCGCCCTCGCGGCTCCGGCCGAACAGCTCGATCACGACGCCCTCGTCGACGGCCTGGTACGATCCGTCCAGAAGGAACAGCTCGACCGAGCGCACGCCGGTTCGAGCCCGGGGCGAGTTAAAGCCGTTTAGCGAGCCCGCGTGGCGAGCCAGGCCGCGAGCTCGGAGAGGTCGTGGTCCCAGCGGTCCCGAAACCGCCGCGCTCGGAGGGCCGCCGCCGGGTGCACCAGCGGGAACAGCCACCCGTCGCCGCGCCGGCGCGCGGCGCCCGCGCAGCCGAGGACGGGCGGAGCCTCCGGGGCGAGGCTGCGCAGGGCGCGGGCCCCGAGCGAGATCAGGAGCGTCGGGCCTAGGAGCTCGAGTTGGCGGTCCAGGTACGGCCGGCAGGTCCGGGCCGCCGCCGGGTCGAACCGGTTCTCGGGGGGACGGCACTTGAGGAGGTTGAGGACGCCGAACGGCCCGAGCGCCGGGCCCAGCCGAGCGATCGCGGCGTCGAGGAGGCGGCCGGAGCGGCCGACGAACGGGACCCCCTGCCGGTCCTCCTCCGCGCCGGGCGCCTCGCCGACGAACACCGTTCTCGGCGCGAGCGAGCCACGGTAGACGACCGCCTGGGTACGCCCCCTCGAGAGGGGGCAGCGCGTGCAGCTGCGGATCTCCGCCGAGAGACGCTCGAAGGCAACCCGGCGGGAACCGGCTCCGGGCGGACCCGCCGGTCGGCCACGGCCCCGAGCCGGCGGGCCCGCCCGGGAGGGCTTCCGGTCCGTCGTCACGTCCCCGCCGTCCTCGCCGGCAGCTCAGCCGGGAGGGACTTTAAATAGGGCGGCCCTGTGGACGCCTCCCCCTCTCAGGCTATGGCACCGCCGTCCGGGCTCAACACCGCCGGCCGCCTCGCGCGGCTGCGCCAACGCCGCCGGTGGTCGGACCGGTACTACAAGCGCCGGACCCTCCACCTCAAGGAGCGGTCCGATCCGCTCGAGGGCGCCCCGCAGGCCCGCGGGATCGTGATCGAGAAGGTTGGCGTGGAGGCGAAGCAACCGAACTCCGCGATCCGCAAGTGCATCAAGGTCCAGCTCATCAAGAACGGCCGCCAGGTGACCGCGTTCGCGGTGGGCGACGGGGCCATCAACTTCATTGACGAGCACGACGAGGTGCTGGTGGAGGGGATCGGGGGACGGATGGGGCGCTCCTACGGCGACATCCCCGGGGTCCGCTACAAGGTGATCCAGGTCAACGGCGTCTCGCTCGACGAGCTGGTGCGAGGGCGCAAGGAGAAGCCGGCGCGATGAGCAGCGAGCCGATCCCGAACCCGGCGCTCGACGCCTCCGGCGAGGAGCCCGGGCCGGTCGTCCAGCGCCCGCAGCCGCCCCCCCCGCCGCCGTTCGCGATCCCGCCGCTCTTCGGGAAGTACCCGTTCGAGGGGGTCGAGGTCCACGACCCGGGGCTCCTCCCGTACCTGTACCTGCACCCGGTCTACGCGCCGCACACCGAGGGCCGCCTGTGCGGACGACCGTTCCAGAAGACCCGGATGCACCTCGTGGAACGGCTCGCGAACCACCTGATGAAGGGCGGGCGGTTCACGGGCAAGAAGCAGAAGGCGCTCGCGACCGTCCGCAAGGCGTTCGACGAGCTCGCGGCCAAGGAGGGCAAGAACCCGCTGCAGCTGCTCGTGGACGCGGTCGAGAACGCGGCGCCGCGGGAGGAGGTCACCCGCCTCCAGTTCGGCGGGATCTCGGTCCCGCGGGCGGTCGACGCCTCGCCGGCGCGGCGCTTGAACGTCGCCATCCGCAACCTCGCGCTCGGCGCCATCCAAGCGTCCCGCAAGTCCACGAAGCCGATCGAGAGCTGCCTCGCCGACGAGATCCGTCTCGCGGCGAAGGGCGACCTGACCGCGTTCTCGGTCGGACGCAAGGAAGAGGTCGAGCGCGTCGCCCAGTCGGCGCGCTAGCGCGGAGGGCCCCGGCACGATGACGCACATCCGGAGCGAGTTGGCGAAGGCCATCCCCGACATGATGCGCCAGATCGAGCGGATCCGCAACATTGGGATCGTCGCCCACATCCATCACGGGAAGACGACGCTCTCCGACAACCTCCTGGCGGCGGCCGGCATGATCTCGGACGAGCTCGCCGGCAAGCAGCTGTACCTCAACTTCGACGAGCAGGAGCAGGCGCGCCTCCTGACGATCAACAACGCGGACGTGACGATCGTCCACGAGTTCGAGAACAGCCAGTACCTGATCAACCTCATCGACACGCCGGGCCACGTCGATTTCGGCGGGGACGTGACGCGGGCGATGCGCGCCGTCGACGGCGCGATCGTCGTCGTCTGCGCGGTCGAGGGGGTCATGGCCCAGACCGAGACGGTGCTCCGGCAGGCCCTTCGGGAGAAGGTCAAGCCGGTCCTGTTCATCAACAAGGTCGACCGCGCGATCAAGGAGCTGCAGCTGACCCCCGAGTCGCTGCAGAAGCGGTTCACGAGCATCATCGCGGAGGTCAACGAGCTGATCCGCAAGATGGCGCCGGAGGAGTTCGTCGATGCCTGGTCGGTGGACCCCCGGGACGGCTCGGTCGCCTTTGGCTCGGGCTACGAGAACTGGGCGATCAGCGTGCCGTACATGCAGCGCACGGGCGTGAAGTTCCCGGACATCATCGACTACGTCTCTACCGGGCGGTCGAAGGAGATCGCCCAGAAGGCGAAGATCAACGACGTCGTCTTTGACATGGTCGTGCGGCACCTGCCGAGCCCTCGCGACGCGCAGAAGTACCGCATCCCCAACATCTGGAAGGGGGAGATCGGCTCGTCGGTCGGGCAGGCGATGGTGCACACCGACCCCGCGGGTCCCACCGCGTTCATGGTCACCGACATCACCATGGACCCGAGCGCGGGCGAGATCGCCACGGGGCGGGTGTTCTCCGGGCGACTGCAGAAGGGGATGGAGCTCGCGATCGTCGGCACGAAGCTCCGCAACCGGGTCCAGCACGTCTCGCTGTTCATGGGACCGGAGCGGCTGATGGTCGACGACGTGCCGGCGGGGAACATCGCGGCGGTGATCGGGCTGTCGGACGCCTTCGCCGGCACCACCACCACGACGGCCCCGGACATGGTGCCGTTCGAGGAGATCCGCCACGTCTCCGAGCCGGTCGTCACGGTCGCGATCGAGCCGAAGCGGATGGCCGACCTGCCGAAGTTGATCGAGGTGATGCGGAAGGTCGCCAAGGAGGACGCGAGCCTCCGCGTCGAGATCAACCCCGAGACCGGGGAGCACCTGCTCTCGGGCATGGGCGAGCTGCACCTTGAGATCACGCAGTACCGGATCGTCCACGACTACAAGGTCGAGATCGAGTCGTCCAAGCCGATCGTGGTCTACCGGGAGCTCGTGAAGCACCCCGGCGGCCCGTTCGAGGGGAAGTCGCCGAACAAACACAACCGGTTCTACTTCGAAGTAGAGCAGCTCCCGGCCGGCGTCGTCGGCGCGATCCAGGAAGGGGAGCTGCCCCAGGGCAAGTCGTTCAAGGACCTCAAGAGCGTCGTCACGCGGCTCGAGCAGCTCGGGATCTCCCGCGACGAGGGCCGGGGGCTGATCGCGGTCGAGGGAACGAACGTCCTGTTCGACGTGACGAAGGGGATCCAGTACCTCAACGAGACGATGGACCTCATCGTCGACGCGTTCAAGGAGGCGATGAACCGCGGCCCCCTCGCGAACGAGCGGGTGTTCGGTCTCAAGGTCCGCCTCGTCGACGCGAAGCTTCACGAGGACTCGATCCACCGCGGGCCGGCCCAGACGATCCCGGCGGCGCGCTCGGGGATGTACGGCGCGATGTGCCTCGGGGACCGCCTCCTCCTCGAGCCGTTCCAAAAAGTGACGGTGAACGTGCCGCAGGACGTGCTGGCCGGCGCCACGCGGGAGATGCAGCGGCGGCGGGGCGAGATCCTGGACATGACGAGCGTCGGGGACCTGCAGACGGTCGTGGCCAAGGTCCCGGTCGCCGAGATGTTCGGCTTCGCCTCGGACATCCGCAGCGCGACGGCCGGCAAGGTCCTGTGGTCGACCGAGTCGATGGGGTTCGAGCCGGTCCCCTCCGAGCTGCAGCCGAAGGTCGTCGCCGAGGTCCGGCAGCGGCGCGGGCTCAAGCCCGAGCCGTACGATGCGAGCTACTACTCCGGCTGACGCCTGCCGTACTACCTACTACGAGACGTAGTAGCTCAGCGGATCGGGCGGCAGGACCTACGGCTACGGTAGTAGGTTCTCCGGGATCGCGGCGCCCAAGCTACTACCGCTTGTAGTAGGGGGCCCTCCGGGGCGACCGGTGCTGGCTCGACGCGCGAGCGCTACGGGCCTCGGGGGGTGGGTCGAGCGGTACGGGGCCCCGCGTCCAGGGTCCTCTGGCCGCCGGGGCGGGGGCCCTCCGCGGACCGGGAGCGAAGCGGCCAGGAGCCCTCGTGGTCGAGCAGCCATCGTTTCCGCCACAGTCCGAGCCCGTAGCCCTGCATCGCCCCGCCCTTGCCGACGACCCGGTGGCACGGGATGACGATCGGGATCGGGTTGCGCGCCATCGCCCCGCCCACGGCCCGGGCGGCCCCCGGGAACCCCGCCCGACGGGCGAGCTCCCCGTAGGTGACGGTTCGCCCGGCCGGCACCGCCTGCAGGGCGTTCCAGACCTTCCGGTCGAACTCGGAAGGGGACTCCGGGGCCACCGGGAGGTCCAGCGCCCGCCTCCCGTCGCGGAAGTAGTCGCGCAGGCGCTGCGGGGGGCTTCCCGCCCGGAACGGAGGCCGGCGGCGCACGGCCCCCGGCGGGATCCCCGTCTGGGGGGCCCCCGGCTCCACCAGGTCGACGACCCGGACCACGGAGCCTTGGTAGGCGAGCCGGAACAGCCCGATCGGCGTGGGGACGTCCGCGACCTCGAGCGGCGCCTCCATCGAGGGCGCGACCGCGCGGGGGCTTATCTCGGTTTCAACCGCCGTCCGCGCTCTCGAGCCCGCGCGAGGTGATCCGGAACGACGCCGAGCCTTCGGGCCGTGCCCGGTGCTTCACGAGGACCACGGTGCGGAGCGGGCCCTCGCGGCGATCGAACCGGAGGATCGTCTTCGCGGCGTGGTTGAGGAACGAGCCGCCGATCGGCTCGAGGCTCCCGTCCTTCGGGCTCCTCCAGACCTGGTTCGTCAGCAGGACCGGTACCGCCCGAGCGCGCGCCGTGGCGACGAGCTCGGCGAGCTCGAGCGCGAGCGCCTCGCGCGCGTCGTCCTCCTCGGGGCTCGAGAGGGAAAGACGGTAGAAGTTCGTCGCCGAGTCGACCACGAGCAGGCCGGTCGGCCGCCGTCCGTCTCGGGCGAGGGCGCAGGCGGCGGCGATCGCGCGGCCCTGCTCCTCCAGGTCCTTCGGCGCGGACAGGAGGAACCGGCCGAGGAGGCGGTCGAGGTCGCTTCCCCCGACCGATCGCAGCCGCTCGAGGCTGACCCCCTCCGTGTCGACGTAGAGGACCCACCGCCCCTCGCGGGCCACGCGGGCGGCGACGTCGAGGCAGAAGAGCGTCTTGCCGCTCCCGCCCTCGCCGTACAGCTCGGTGACGACGTCGGTCTCGAGGCCGCCGCCGAGCAGCCGGTCGACCGAGGCGATGCCGGTCGGGAGGCGATCCGGGGGCATCGCGGGGCGAAGGCACCCGACCTTAATCGTGCGCGCTCCCCGGGACCCTAGCGCACCGGGTACGGCCGGCCGAGCTCGGGGAGGACCACCGACTGCCCGTCGGCCCGGAACGCCTCCGGGTGCTCCGTGTGGACGGGGTACACCCGCTCGGCGCCCACCCCGGCGACGAACGTCCGGAGCTCGGCCGCCGAGGCGTGGCCGCTTGCGTGCATCTGATGGAACCTCAGCCCGAAGTGCTCGAGCCAGTTGTGCAGGACCTTGTCGTCCACATCGTCCTCGCTGAACGGCTCGCTCATCGAGTGGACGAACGGGCTCTCGCGCGGCGGCTTGAGGTCGATCAATTCGGCGAAGTGCGCGAGGTCGAGCGCCAACAGCATCCGGGCCCCCCGCGAGCGCACCTCCGACGCCGAGAGCGCCCCGTCGAGCAGCGGCGCCTCCCACCGGAACACCCGGCGCTTCTTGCGGGCGTAGACGGCCAGGCCGGGGTCCTTTCCCGGGAGCGGGATCTCGCCGGCCGGGAAGTGCGGGGCCACCGCGCCGAGGAGGTAGGCGGTGCGGGGGGAGACGACAAGGGTGCGGTCGGCGGCGGTCGCCGCGGCGTACAGGGTCCGAAGTCGGTCCACATCGCGGGGGTACGTGCAGGCGAGCGCCAGGGTCGGGCAGCCGTCCAGCACCCCATCGACGCCCCGGCGGACCCCCTCCTCGGTGAAGCTCTTCCGCGGGTCGGGGCCGGCCCGCGTGCCCTCCACGACGAGCATCCTCGCGTGCTCGGCCGCCGCGGCCTCGAGGAACGCGTCGGTGTCGGCCGCCCGGGGACCGTGCCGCCGGAAGTCGCCGGTGTAGGCGATCGCTCCCTCCGAGGTCCGGATGAGGAAGCCGTAGGCGAACGGGACCGAGTGGTCGACCGGGAACGGGACGACCTCGAGGCGCCCGACCTTCACCGGGGATCGGTCGCGGAACACCTTCCACGGATGCTCGCCGTACCGGACGCTCGGGCTCGAGGCCTCGATCGTCTCGAGCAGGGTGCGGGTCCCCGCGCCGACGTGCACCGGGATCGCCGGGTCGATCAGGCCGAGGTGGCCCGCGTGGTCCATGTGCGCATGGCTCACGAACACCCCGTGGACCTCGGGCGGCCGCCAGGCGAGGTCGGAGTCGCGGAGCGCCTCCTGGGAGTAGAGCCCCTCGAGGCGCGGGAGGAGGTCGAACTCGAGCAGGTCCTGGACGGGGCTCGAGGACCTCGGCTGGAGGAAGTCGACGTAGTACTGCTCCCAGCGCGGCGAGAACGACGGTCCGAAGTCGAAGAGGATCCGATCGGGGCCGTCCTGGACGAGGAGCTTGTTGCCTCCGATCTCGCGAACCCCCCCGAGGAACGTCACCGTGGGGCCGGTCACGGGCGCCGGAGGGGCGGCGCGGCTAAGCCGTTTCGCGCGGCGGCGCTAGCGGGCCTTCAGGGTCTTCTTGACGTTCGGGTGTTCCTTGGTGAAGATCTTCCCCCCGCAGTTGTCGCACCGGACCCCGAACAGGTTCGCGTCCGACGGGAGCGCCTCGCCGCAGCGGATGCAACGGAACATCGCCTTCGCCTCTCGAGGATAGGGCCGGGCTTAACGGTTGCCGGCGGCCTTCGCGGTCGCCTCGGTCCGGGTGACCGGCGGGGGCGCGCTGAACGCGTAGGCGTTGGAGGCGTAGCGGGTGCCGCACCGGGAGCACTCGAAGATCCCGCTCGCGACGCGGCGCACCGTGACCGTCGCGCACCTCGGGCAGGTCGACGGCGCCGACCGCACCCGGTCGATCTCGACGACCCGGTGGCGGATCCGGATGCCGTAGCGCGGGCCCATCCATCCGGTCGGGCCCACCTTCTTCGTCCGCTGGCTCATCGGCCGGCCTCCGCGAGCCGCTCCCGCAGGCGGTCGCCGTGGACGAACGCGCGGCGGACGACCGACTTCACGTCGTCCGGCGAGAACGCGCCGACGGAGCCTTTCTGCATCGCGACGACCCGGCCGGCCTCGTCCGTGGCCACCGTCAGCCGGCCCTGGGCGGCGCGCTCCTCGTCGAACGTCGGGTCGACGACGATCGCCTCGCCGAGGCGGACGAACGTGCACTCGACCGGGCGGTGGTGGATCGGCAGCGGGTAGTCGGCGTCCGCGACCCCGAACCGCTTCGCCGGGACCGTCGCGCCCGAGAGCGCCGCGACCGCGGCGAGCTGCGCGGCGTCGATGAGGTTGCCGGCATGCCCGAGCATGTGCACGTCCACGTAGCAGACCCAGGTCTTCTCGCCCGGGGTCACGCACAGGCTCGCGAGGTCGACGACCTCGGCCGCGCGGATCGAACGGTCGACGACGCGGGAGACCTCGACGGCCCCCGGCGTCGGGGGGCCCGGCTCGAACGTCGGGCTCGAGAGGGGCACGAGCTCCGCGTTCGTGGTCAGGACCCCCGCGTTCGGGGTGTCCGGGAACGGCTTGCCGAGCTCGAGCTTGATCCCGGCGAGGACCATCGTCTCCCCGAGGCGCACGAGCGCGCTCCCGTCGGCGGTGGCGACGAACCCCGGCTGGATCGAGACCGCGCGGTACTCGTCCGGCCCGCGCCCGTCCATCCGGCGCCCGTCCGCCGCCAGGTCGAGGATGTGCGTCTGCAGGATCTCCGCCGTGACCTCCTCGCTCATGCCGCCGCCTCCTCCGCCGCGGGCGCCACCGAGTAGCGCTCCCGCAGCGCGGCCTTCATCTTCTCGTAGATCACCCGGCAGCCGCCGACGCCGAGGTCCAGCGCCTGCGCGAGCTCGGGCTCGGTCATGTGGCCCTCCATCTGGAGCAGGACGAGGCGGCCGGACTGCGGCACGAGCGCCATCGGGAGGTCGGCCTCGCCGAAGTTGTCCTCCTCCTTCTTCAGGTCCAGGGCGATGGCGCCGCCGACCTTCCCGACGGCGACCGCCGGCAGGAGATCCGCCATCGGGATCCCCGCGTCGGCCAGGGCGACCGACGCGGCGACGAGCCCCGCGCAGCGGGTCCCCGCGTTCGCCTGGAGCACCTCGATGTAGACGTCGATGCTGGTCCGCGGGAACTCCTCGGCGAAGACCACGGAGTCGAGCGCCTCGGCGATCACCTTCGAGATCTCCTGGCTGCGCCGATCGATGCCGGGCCGCTTCCGCTCGTCGACCGAGAACGCCGCCATGTTGTAGCGGCACTGGATCACGGCCTTCGTGTTCTGCTGCAGGTGGCGCGGGTGGACCTCCCGGGGCCCGTACACCGCCGCCATGACCTTGTTGGCCCCCCACTCGACGAACGCCGAACCGTCGGCCTGGCGGAGCGGGCCGGCGCGGATCTGGATCGGCCGCAGCTCGTCGAGCCGGCGTCCGTCGATCCGCCGCCCCTCCGCGTCGAGCAGGGTCGGCACCTCTTTCGCTCCGATGTTCCCCATGGTGTTGAACTCCTGAACCGTCAGTCGTCCTCCGGCGCCCCGGTCGAATCCGCTCCGACCTCCTCGTCCGGCGCCCCCCCGGGGGGCGGCGCCTCGTCGTGCAGCACGCCCCGCACCGGGACCCCCTCGGCCGCCGGCCCGGTCGGGGTCGAGGCGACCAGGAACCGCTCGACCCGGTCGGTGAGCCCCGGCCGGGGGCCGTTCTCCTCGATCATCCGAAGGACGTCGGCGACCCGGCGGATCGCCTCCGCGCTCCCGCCGATCCAGACCCGCCCGTTCTGGCCGATCGCGACCTCGGCCGAGGTGTGGCGAACGATCGTTTCGATCATCGAGCCGCCGCGCCCGACGAGCCGAGGGACACGGGCCGGGGAGATCCGGACGATCGTGCCCCCCTCGAGCTTGCCGAGCCCCTCTCCCTGCATCGAGACGCCGATCCGGCCGGTCGGGTCGAGGTTCTCGACCCGGACGACGACAGCGTCTCCGACCCGGAGGTACTGCTCGGTCTCGCCGACGTCGACCTTCCACGGGACGCCGGTCATGTGGAGGGGCGCCCAACGCGGGGCGCCGATGTCGAGGAGCCAGAAGGTGCTCTGGACGTCCGTCACCGTGCCGACGACGGTGTCGCCGGCGCGCGGCAGGTACCGGCCGGACAGCGGGACGACCTGGAGGAGCGGCGGCCGGGGAGCTAGCAGGCCCAGCTGGCTGGCGTAGACCTTGCCGCCGACGCGATAGGTTCCCGGTCCGGGCTTCAACCCCCGGCTCGGGAGCTCCTCGCCGGGAAGAACTAGTACGCGATCCCGGACGGGATGCGAGGAGGATTCCTCGCGGCCACCCGATCGGTGGCCCGGACGATGACCTCGGGGCATTTTCTGTGCTGCACCGGGCCGCGCGACCGGAGGGCGCTATTTAACCAAAGCGGTCTCCGCGGCGCCCTTCGTCCGCGCGTTGAGCATCTCGTACAGCTCCGTCTGCACGCCGGCCGGGATCTCGACGACCGCGCTCCAGGAGCCGTCCGACAGCCACGCTTCCTCGAGCAGTCGGCCGAGCCCTCGGACCTCCCCGACGACCCGAGGGTAGTGCTGGCCGGGCACGCGCAGCCGGACCTTCACGACATCGAGGCGGATCGGGAGGAGCGGGCGGAGCTTCGCGAGGACCTCTTGGACCTGCGCGTCGACCGGGCGGAACGGGTCGACATGGACCTTCGCCTCCTGCATGGCGCTCTCGATCCGGGCCGCGGGGTGCGGGGCGCCGGTCTGCGGGTTCATCGCGTTGCGCGCGATCGTCGCGACGATCTGGCGCCGCTTCGCCTCCTGCAGGCGGTGACGCTGCTCGGTGGTGACCTGCACCTCGCCCTTGCGGACGATCTCCCGAGCGATCTCGGCCAGGTTGCGCGTATGGAACACCTTCTCGAGGTGTTCCTCGGAGATCTTGTCCCCCTTCTTCGCGTCCTTGAAGACCTGGTCGAGCGCGAGCTTGTCGGCGAGGTCGACCTCCTTGCCGTCCTTCAGGTCCTGGACGGCCTGGGGATCGACCAGCACCTCGAACCGCGAGCCTTGGACCTCCCAGCGGGCGATGACCGCGTCCTCGACCTTCACCATGGGAAGGTCCCGTCGCGGCCGCTAGCCGCGGCCGGGTCGGCCCGAGCCTCCGGTCCCGCCCGCGGCGGGGAGTCGCTGGACGTACCGCTGGATCTCCTCCGGCCCGAGCCGGTTCATCCCCTCGCCGACCTGCACCGTGCAGACCTCGACCTGGGCGAGGGTGCCGTTCTCCTCCAGGCCGGCCCGCAGGCCCTCGAGCGCGAGCCCGATCGCCGCGTCCCGATCGAGGTTGGGGCGGTACTTCTGCTCGAAAAGATCCATGACCGGCCCCTTGTTCCCGCCGGTGCTCGCCGCCCGGAAGCTCGTGAGCGAGCCGGACGGCTCGGTTTCGAACAGGTGGATCCCGCCGTCGTCGTACCCGCCGACCAGGAGGGCGGTGCCGAACGGGCGCACGCCGCCGAACTGCGTGTACTGTTGCTTGTAGTCGCAGATCCGGCGGACGAGCATCTCGACGCTCATCGCCTCGGCGTACGTCACGCGGTTCACTTGGGCCGCCAGCCGCGCGTAGTCGACCAGGACCCGGGCGTCCGCGACGAGGCCCGCGGTCGCGCAGCCGATGTTCTCGTCGATCTGGTGGATCTTCTCGAGGCTCGAGGCCTCGGCCAGCCGGGGGTTCGGGATCCTCCGGTCGGCGATGAGGACGACGCCGTTGGCGTACACCACGCCGGCGGTCGTGGCGCCCCGACGCACCGCTTCGCGCGCGTACTCCACCTGGAATAGGCGCCCGTCGGGCGAGAAGACGGTGATCGCCCGGTCGTAGGCCATCTGGCCGGGTTGCATCTCCATCGGAACGTCCGGCGCGGTCCACCGAGGACCCCCTTATAACGCCCGCGCGCTCGATAACGTTCCGTCCACCCGATTACCCGTCGTCCGGGCCGGCGGGGCGCCTCGGGTCGACAAGCGTATCTGCCTCGCCGGGCCGGAGCGGCCGATGGGCGATCCTGAGCCCGCCCGGGCGTCCCGGCTTGCCCGCGCCCGGTCGGCGTACCTCCGCTCCGCCGCCGAGCAGGCGATCGACTGGCATCCGTGGGGCCGGGAACCGTTCGAGCTGGCCCGGCGCACGGGCCGGCCGGTGCTGCTCGACATCGGCGCCTCCTGGTGCCACTGGTGCCACGTCATGGACGAGGGGACGTACTCCGACCCCGAGGTGGCCCGCCTCCTTGCCCAGCAGTTCGTCGCCGTCAAGGTCGATCGCGACGAGCACCCGGAGATCGACCGGCGGTTCCAGCGGCAGGTCAACGCCCTCACGGGAGAGGGCGGGTGGCCCCTCACCGCCTTCCTCACCGCGGACGGCGAGGCGTTCTACGGCGGGACGTACTTCCCGCCGACCGACGGCCACGGCCGGCCGGGGTTTCGCCGCCTGCTCCGGGAGATCGGGCGGCTCTGGAGCGAGGAGCCCGGCCGCGTCCGCGCGAACGCCGAGCTCGTGCGTGATGCGTTGGTGCGTCAGGGCCCGGCCGCCGCGCCGCCCCCGGTCGAGCTGGGCCGGTTCGTCGACGGCGTCCTGCGAGACCTCGACCGCGCCTTCGATCCGGCCCACGCGGGGTTCGGCGGAGCGCCCAAGTTCCCTCACCCGGCGGCGGTGCGGCTCCTGCTCTGGGACGAGGCGCGCGCGGAGCGGGCCGCGAGCGGCGAGAAGGCCCGCGATACGCTGGTGCAGATGGCGGACGGGGGCTTGTACGACCAGCTCGGCGGCGGCTTCCACCGCTACTCGGTCGACGAGGGCTGGCACGTGCCGCACTTCGAGAAGATGGGGGTCGACAACGCCGAGCTCCTCGAAGCCTACGTCGACGGGCTCCGGCGGTTCGGCGATCCCCGCTTCGAGGAGGTCGTGCGGGGCATCGTCGGGTGGAGCACCGAGATCCTCGGCGATCCGGCGGGCGGCTGGGGGGCGAGTCAGGACGCCGACAACGCCCCCGGCGACGACGGGAGCTACTTCACCTGGACCCGCGCGGAGATCCGCGACGTGCTCGGGCCGGAGGAGGCCCGCCTGGTCACCCGGGCGTTCGGCGTCGGGACCGACGCCCGCATGCCGCACGATCCGGATCGGAACGTCCTGTTCCGCCTGCTGACGCCGGCCGAGGCCGCGGAGGGACTGCCGAGCGCCGGGGACCCCGGCGCGGCGCTCGCGCGGGCCTGCGCGCGGCTGCGGGCGGCCCGGGACCGGCGGCCGACACCGACGGTCGACCGCGCCCTCTACGCGTCGATCAACGGCCGGTTCGTGGGGGCGTACGCCGAGGCCGGCGCGGCACTCGCCGAGCCGACGTGGATCGACCGCGCCCGAGCGGCGGCGGAGCGCTGGCTCGCGCACGCGTACGCTCCCGAGCGTGGCGTCGCCCACCGGCTGGACGGGACGGCCGCCTCGGGGTACGGGCTGCTCGACGACCAGGTGAGCTTCGCCCGGGGCCTGCTGGAACTGGCCGTCGGGCGCGCGGAACCGGCGTACCTGCGCGCCGCGACCTCCCTCCTCGAGCTGACCCGCCGGGAGTTCGCCGGGGACGACGGGCTCCTGCGCGACGTCGCGCCGACGCTGTACGAGGGCCCCGAGATCGGGGGCGCGACGGCGGCGGCGTATTCGCTGGAGGACGCTCCCCACCTCAGCGCGAACGCCGCGGCGGCGCTCGCGTTCGTCCGCCTCGGAGCGCTCGTGAACGAGCCGGCGTGGACGGAGGCGGCGCGCGGCCTGCTCGGCGCCCTCGCCCGCCGCCTGGACGGCACCGGCCTCTTCGCGGCCGGGAGCGCGCTCGGGGCCGCCCTGCTGGAGACGTCCCCCGTGCGCGTGGTGGTCGAAGGGAGCGGCCCCGCGGCGGACGCCCTCGAGCGGGTCGCCCGGCGCGCCTGGCATCCGGGGCTCTCCGTCTTCCGGGGCACGCCGCCCGAGCCGTTCTCCCTCCCGGAGGAGGCGAGGGCGGCCCGGGGGTCCTCGGAGCCCCGAGCCCTCGTCTGCTTCGGCTCGAGCTGCGTCCCGCCGATCACCGCGCCGGCGGCGCTCGCCGAACGGATCCGGGCGGGGCGGCCGGCCCCGGCGTGACCAGCGTCCCGAGGTCGGTCCCGTCGAGCAGGTAGGCGCGCGCCGCGCCGAGGGAAAGGAACCGCGCGTACAGGAACGAGCGGCCCCGCTCGGGCCGTTCGCGGTTGAGCGCCTCGACCCCGGCGAGCGGGTGGAAGGCCGGGAGGACGATCAGCTCCCGCGCTCCTCCCCGGAACCCGCGCGCCCTCGGCGGCGCGGGAGCGACCTCGAACCTGACGCGGACCCAGCACCGGCGCTTTCCCTCCGGGGCGTCGACGGTCGCGGCGAGCCGGTACCCCGGATGGAGGTGGCCGGCGACCAGGGTGCGCGACGCGAGGACCTCGCGCGACGGCCACCGGTGCCCGTGGAAGATGCCGACCCCTTCCCGAACGATCCCCTCGGGCCCGTGCACCTCGACCTCGCGCGGGAGGTGGCGTGCCAGGCCGACGTCGTGGTTGCCGAGCACGACCTCCGGGGCGATCCCCTCGGAAAGAAGGGTCCCGAAGAAGTCAAAGATCACCGGACGAAGGCCGTGCGGGGCCCCGACGATCGGATGCTTCACGTCGCCGGCGACCACGAGCCGACGGGCCCGCGCGTCGCGGCACGCGCGCAGGACCGCCTCGGCCAGCTCGGGCCCGCTCGCGCCGGGGGGGCCACCGGGGGCGGCCGGCGTTGCGGCGAGCCCGAGGTGGAGGTCGGCGAGGACGAGGATCGAAGCCCCGCCCCTCCCGGCGCGGACGACCAGCGCGGGGGCGTGGGCGACCGGCCGCACGAGCCCGCGCACGGACCGCGCGAGCCTCGGCCGGGCCAAGAACGTTCTCGGCGGCCGCGACGAGGCCAACCTCCGACAGCGCCCTCGGCGGAGGTTCATATAGTAGCGGTAACTGAATTCGAGGGCAGAGGACTGCGATGAGCCGACCCCGGGACCGCTGGATCGATCGCCTTCGGCAACTGCTCGAGCGGGCCGGCTTCTACGTCGCGGCGACGACCGGGGGGCGCCCGTCGAGCTTCGACCTGGTCGCGCGGCGGGACAGCACCCTCCTCCTCGTCAAGGCGCTGAAGAACATCGACGCGCTGGACGCCGACGAGGCGGCCCGGCTGCTCGAGCTCGGGCGGCTGTTCCCGGCGATCGTCCTGGTCCTCGGCCAGCGCTCCGGGGTCGCTCCGCTCGAGGAGGGGGTTGTCTACACCCGCTACGGCGTCCCGATCGTCCACGAGACGACGCTCCAGGAGTACCTCGAGAAGGCGCTGCCGCCGTTCCTGTACGCCAGCCCGGGCGGGATCTTCGCCCGCATCGACGGCGACCGACTTCGGGCACTTCGGATCGCCGAGGGGCTGTCCCTCGGCGGCCTCGCGACGATCGCCGGGGTCTCCCGGCGCGCGATCCAGCTGTACGAGGACGGGCAGGGCGCGGAGGCGACGGTCGTCGAGCGGATCGAGGCGCATTTCGACGCGCCGGTCGTCCGGCCGATCGTCCTGTTCGATGCTCCGACCCCCCGAGCTCCTCCCACGGAGGGAACCGACCGCGGCGAGCCGGGCGAGCGGTCGCCGGCGCCGGCGCCGACGGGCGACGCCCTGCGCGACGGGGTGTTCCGTCAGCTCGGAGGCCTCGGGCTCGACGTCACGGTGACCGTGCGGGCTCCGTTCGACGCGCTCGCGCGCGCCGAGGAGATCCTGCTCACCGGCGTGGGGAGCCTCCGCACCGCCGCCCGGCGCGCCGAGATCCTGCACGGCGTCGCGCGGGTGGCCGAGGGGCACGCGATGTTCGTCGTCCGCGAGCGGGTGCACCGCTCGACGATCGCAGGCCTCCCGATCCTGGACGTCGCCGAATTGAAGCGCCACCGCGACCCGGCGGAGCTCCTGGACGAGATCACCGACCGCGAGGGGGCGTGATCTCGGCGACCCTCGAGGTGGGAGCGTCGATGCTCCTCCTGGCTCCGGTGCGGGGGTTGGAGGAGGAGGCCCGGGCGGCGGTCGCCTCGCTGGACGCCTTCGGGCCGGAGGTGGTGGGGGCCGGGGTCGCGGCCGAGGAGCTCGACGGGCTCGTCACGTACTTCGTGAACGCGCCCGCCGAGCCGATCGTCCCGCTCGCGACGGCCGAGCTCTCTGAGGTCCGCGGCCTCTGCCGGTTCGGCGAGGTCCGGGTGCCGAACCCGGCGTTCCTCGAGGCGATCGCCTGGGGCCGGGATCGCGGGGTCGCCTTCGCCCCGCTCGACCCGGACGAGGAGCGGTCGGCGGACCTGTTCCGGGAGAACATCGGCTACTGGGAGCTGGTCCGTCGGACCCTGCGCGAGCACCGGCTGGGACGTTCGCCGCCGACCCCGTCGTCGGCCGACGCCTACGCCCTCACGTGGGACAGGACGGTCGCCGGGGGCCGGGGCTCCCGCCGCCTCGCCGCCGCCCGCGACGGGCACCTCGCGGAGGGCGCCCGCCGGCTCGCTCAGGGGCGGCGCCGCGTCGCGGTCCTGGTGGACCGCGAGCGGTTCGAACGGGTGCGGGACCTCCTGACCGGGACCTCCGGAGCGACGGGCGTCCGTCGCGCGTAGCGACGGGCTCGGTCCCGCCTACTCTTCCCGGGCGAGCGCTCGCTGGAGCGCCTCGCGAGCCGAGGAGCGGAACGCGCCGAGGTCCCCTTCGTTGACGAGCATGCCGTCGGCGAGGATGAACGCGGCCCCGATCCCGAACTTGAGCTCCCGTTGGTCGCGGTCGAAGAACTCCTGGAGGCTCGCGCCGTCGTCGCTCCGGCCGCGCCGCCGCATCCGCTCGTAGCGGGTTTCGGGGGACGCGTAGATCCCGAGGACGTACAGGTCGCCGAACTGGTGGCGGAAGCAGTTGATCTCGGTATCGGACCGGCAGCCGTCGACGAGCATCCGGGTCTCGGTCAGCTTCGGGAGCGCCCGCTGCGCCCAGACCGCCGCGCCGTGCTTGTCGCGCTCCTCGGCCGCGAGCCGGGAGAGGGCCGAGCCGTTCGGGGCGATCCCCCGACGGGACGCCTCCGCCCGGACCAGGTCGCCCATCTTGAGCGTCGCGAGGCCGATCGAGCGGGCGACCCCGACCAGTTCGTCCTTGCCCGAGCCGGGCATCCCGACCGTGACGATGAGCTTCATGGCGGCGGGGGCGCCGGCGGCTCCGACGCGGGCGGCGCGGCCCCCGCCGGGCCGCCGCCGGAGGCGTCCTGTTCGGTCGCGAGCTGGAGTCGGTCGGCCCGGCGGCGGTGCTGGTCCGCCTCTTGGCCCGCGAGGTGCGCCGCCTCGAGGTAGCGGTCGGCCTTGACCTTGAGCTCGGAGGTCTTCTGGGTCTTCTGCGCGGCCCGGAGCTCAAGCGCCCGCGACTTCTGCTGGCGGTCGACCACCTTCTGCTGGAGCTTGCGGATGCGGTAGTGGAGCGCGGTCACGTCGCTCGTCAGCGACCCCCCGCCCCCCCGGGCCGCTGCGGCGTCGGCGTTCCGCTGATGCTGATGGATCTCCTGCTCGATCGCGGGGATCTCCGCGAGGACCCGCTGGCTCTTTTCCCGGAGGAGCGTCGCCTGGTGCCGCAGCCGTTCGATCTTCGTGTTCAACCGGGAGATCCTCTGCTGATAGCGGGAGGCGAGCTGCTCGTGGCGGGCGGCGATCTCCCGCAGCTTGGTCACGTCGGCGTACTGCTGACCGAGGAAGCGGGAGCGGCGGATCTGGACGACCGTCGGAGAACCCGCCGAGCCCGGCGGCGTCGACCCCCCTCCGGACATCGTCGTAGTGAGCACGGGGCTCTTGAGATATATCGGTTCGCGCCGAACGCACCGCCGGCCGGACTAGCGGGACGGGGGCCAGGGGGGCCGCAGCGCGGCCGAGATGCGCGCGGCGACCTCCGCGGCCGGGACCCGCTCCTGCGCCTTGGAGTCGCGAGCGCGGAGCGTCACGGTGCCGCGCTCGGGCCCGTCGCCGACGGTTCCCGCGTCGACCGTGACGCAGTACGGCGTGCCGACCTCGTCCATGCGCGCGTAGCGCCGCCCGATCGAGCTCGCCTCGTCGTACTCCGTGGGGATCCCCGCCGACCGCAGCTCCTCGGCAAGGTGCTGGGCGAACGGACGGTGCTCCTTGGCGATCAGGGGAAAGACGCCGACCGCGATCGGTGCAAGGTACGGAGGAAGCCGCCAGACGGTCCGATCCCCCTCGACGCCGAGCAGGGCGTCGGCGAGCGCCCAGAGGTTCCGGTCGATCCCGAACGTCAGCTCTAGGACATGCGGGACGACTCGCTGCCCGTCCGCCCGCACGACGCTGAGGTCCCGGCCCGAGGCGGCGCCGTGGCGCGTGAGGTCGTAGTCGCCCCGGTAGTGGACCGCCCCGATCTCTTTCGCGCCGGCAAGGCTCTCGAGGTGGAGCTCGGCGTCGAACTGGAGGCGGTTGTAGAACGCCCGCTCGCGCTCGGACTTCTCCAGGAACCGCAGCCGCTCGGCCGGGTACCCCAGGACGTCCCGAAGGAACTGGTAGTAGTGGACGAGGTGGTCGACGTAGAACGCCGGGAGGCCAGAGGCGACCAGCTCCGCCGCGCTGAGCCGCTCGGTCGACCCCTCGCCCCGGGCCCGCCGGTCCGCCCTCAGCACCGGGATCGTCTCGGAGGCGGACGCGCCCGGCGCGCCGGGCGGCTCGGCCGGGTCGAAGAAGATCTGCAGCTCGGCCTGCGTGAACGCCCGCATCCGGAACAGCACCTGGCGCGGTGCGATCTCGTTGCGGTAGGCTCGGCCGACCACCGCGATCCCGAGCGGCAGCGCCTTTCGGCCCACCTCCCGCATCCGGGCGAAGGCGAGGTAGCTCGACTGGGCGGTCTCGGGGAGGAGGTACGCGCGCTCCCCGCCCCGGACCCCGAACGGGAGGTCGAACATCAGGTGGAACGGCTCCGGAACCGACAGCGTCGACGCGCCGCAGTTCGGGCAGCGGACGTGCGAGCTCCGGACGATCTCCTCGATCTGGGGCGGCGTGAGGCCGTCGATCCCGTCGGGCCGTACCTTCTCGAGAACCGTCTCCGCCCGGAACGCCCCGTGGCAGGTGGCGCACGTCACCTCCGGGTCGGTGAAGTTCTCGAGGTGTCCGGAGGCCCGCACGACCGCCTCCGGCACGATCTCGGTCGGCTCGATCCGATAGTAGTCCCACGACCGGCCGACGAACCAGGCCGACCACGCCTCCTCGAGGCGTCGCTTGAGCGCGCGGCCGAGCGGGCCGTAGTCGTACAGGCCCTGGGCCCCGCCGTAGATCTCCGCGGTGGGCCAGAGGAAGCCTCGGCGCCGCAGGAGGGCGTACAGCTCGTCGATCTTCATCGGGGCGGACGCGCGGGCCGGGGCCTCCCCCGCACGATAAGCTGTTCGGTCGTGCGGGTCACCACCTGGTACTCCGGGTCCTCCGGCGGGAGCCGCAGCACGAGCGGCCGACCGGGCATCCCCGGGGCGACGGCCGCGCGCTCAGGAAGCCCCAGCCACCGCCACGGCTCGACCAGGGCGGCCCGGGCGAGAAACCCTGCGGACACGGGCCGCCGGACCAGCCGGCTCACGTCGTAGGCGAACTGCAGCTCGGCCCAGATCGACGGCGGGTGGAACATCGCGTTGTCGGTACCGAGGAGCACCCGGAGGCCGAGCCGTTCCATCGTCTCGAGGGGCGGCTGCCGGCCGAACAGGGCGTTCGACCTCGCGCAGACGGCTACCGAGACCCCGGCGTCGCGGACGGCGAGCAGATCGGCCCGGCTCGCCTTCGCGAGGTGCACGAGGAGGTCGGGCCGCGGATCCAGATAGCGGTCCGTCGGCTCGCGGACCGCCTCGCTGGCGTGCAGGCCGTACCTGCGGCCCGCCGCACGGCAGGCGCGCGCCACGGCGCGTCGGCTCTGGTCGTCCTCCTCCCGGGCGCTGGAGAGCCCGATGCCGTCGGCGGCGCGGAGCACGGCACGAAGCTCGGCGGGGTCGATCGGTCGCCGGAGGGGCCGGCCGAAGACGAAGGCGCGGATCGGCAGACCGCGGGCGGCCTCGCGGAAGTGCTGCACCCCTGCGAGACCCTCCTCGCGGAAGTCGAGGGTCGCCCCGACGCCGTCGCGGATCATCTCGCGGAGGCCAGCGCGGATCGCCGCGGCCTTCCGCGCCGCGGAGCTCTCGGCCAGGAGTCGGAACTTGTAGCCCGACGGGGAGGCGACGAGCGCGGCCACCGGACCGGGGGGCGGCTCGCGGACCGACACCCCGTCCGCAAGGTGCGTGTGGCCGTTCACCGGCGCGGGGACCACGATCCCCCGGAGCCGACGCCCCCGGCCGTGGACCGACGCCGTGCCCCGCGCGCCCACCTCGGCGACTTCGCCCCGGCGGAACCGGACGTACCCCGGCCGCGCCCCATCGGCGTCGACGATTGCTCCCTCGACCAGCATCGCCTGTCCGCGGCCGAGCCCCCGGGCGCCTTAAGGGGCCGTGGGCCCCGTCCGAACTGCTATCCGACCGGTTCCCTGCCTCGGGCGACGGCGAGATGTCCGGGACCGAGCCCGAGCGCGACCTCCTGGTCGCCGGTCACGTGAACGTCGACCGCTTCCTCGCCGTGGCGAGGTTCCCGCGGGCCGACCGCACCGTGCCGGTCCGGGCCGAGCGGACGGAGCTCGGAGGAACGGCGACGAACCTGGCGCTCGTCGCCCGCCGCCTGGGGCTCCGGGCGGGACTCCTGGCGTCCGTCGGCGACGGCTTCCCCGAGGAGTTCCGCCGGCGGCTGCGGCGCGAGCGGATCGACCTCCGCGGCCTGCAGGTACGGCGCGGCCTGCCCACCCCCACCTGCACGATCGTCGAGGAGCCGGGGGGCACGAGCCGGACGCTGATCCAGCAGGGGCCGATGGCCGACCGGCGCCGCGACGCCCTTCCCGGCCGGTGGTGGCGCGAGTACCGATGGCTGCACCTGTCCACCGGAGACCCGTCCTACTACCTCCGGCTCGCGGCCGCGGCGCGGGCCGTCGGGCTCCGCGTCGCGCTGGACCCGGCCCAGGAGATCTTCTACCGCTGGGACCGCGAGCGGTTCCGTACGGCGCTCGCCTCGGCCGAGGTCCTCTTCGGGAACCGGGCCGAGATCGCCCAGGCCGTAGGCTGGTCGGGCGGCCGCCTCGCGACCCTCCTCGCCCGAGTTCCGTTGATCGTTCGCACCGAGGGCCCGCGCGGCGCCTCCGCGTTCTCCCGACGGGGCACCGTCCACGCCCCCGGCCTTCGGTCAGCGCACCGTCGTACGCTGGTCGGCGCCGGCGATGCGTTCCGGGCGGGATTCTACGCGGCGTGGTTTCATGGGCTCCCTATCGACGGTTGCCTCGAGGCAGGGAACCGGGCCGCCGCGCGATGGATCGGCGGAGCGTTCCGGGGGTAGGCCGGAGATGCAAGCCCATCTTTTCGGCCGACTGACCCCGGCGCTCGCGGCGCGTCGTCGGCTGCTGGAGGCCGTCCGCCCGATCGAGCGGACCGAGGAGATCGCGGTCGAGCGGGCCGCCGGCCGTGTGGCCGCGGAGACGGTGCGCGCGCCGGCCGCGGTCCCCGGGTTCGCGCGGGCGGACTGGGACGGTTACGCGATCCGGAGCGCCGACGTGCGGTCGGCGCGTGCCGATCGCCCGGTCGCCCTTCGGGTCGTCGGCGAGGTGTTTGCCGAGAGCCGCTTCCGCGGACGCCTCCGGCCCGGGGAGGCGGTCGCGATCGCCACCGGCGGCGCGCTGCCTCGAGGGAGCGACTCGGTCGTGATCTTCGAGGAGTCGGAGCGGAGCGGAGCAACGGTCCGGATGTACGCCCCGGCCCGCCCGGGCGACCGGGTCGCCGCCGTCGGGAGCGACATCGCCCGAGGGGAGACGCTGGTCCGGCCCGGCACGCTTCTCGGCCCGGCCCTCCTCGGGGCGATCGCCGCCACGGGCCGGGGGTCGGTACGGGCGTTCGCCCGGCCGATCGTGACCGTGCTGCCGAACGGCACCGAACTGCGGAGCCCGGGAGCGCGGCTCCGCGCGGGCGAGATCTACGAGAGCAACAACGCCTCCCTCGTCGCGGCGATCGCCGCGTGCGGCGCGGAGCCTCGGCCGCTCGCGCCGGTCCCGGACGACCCCCGGGCCCTCGAGCGGGCGCTCCGGGCCGCCCTCGCGGCGTCGGACCTCGTCGTCGCCACGGGAGGGAGCTCCGTCGGCGAGCGCGACCATCTGCCGCGCCTCTTTCCGAAGATCGGCCGGCTCCTGTTCCACGGGATCGCCGTGCGACCGGGGAAGCCGACGCTCGCGGCGACCGCCGGCCGGAAGGTCCTGCTCGGCCTGCCCGGCCACCCGTCCTCGTGCCTGCTCAACATGTTCTGGCTGGGGGCCCCCGCGCTGCGCCGGCTCGCCCGACAGCCCGGTCCGGGATGGACCTCGCGGCGAGCGCGCGTCGTCCGGGCGATCCCGCCGCCGGGGCAGGGCCTCGCGCGGGTCGTGCCGCTCCGCCGGCTGGGGGACCGGGTCTGGCCGACGTGGCGGGGATCCGCGGCGATCACGAGCCTTACGGCCGCGACCGCGTTCGCCCTGCTGCCGGCGGGGGCTCCGGGGATCCGGGCCGGAGGGACGCTGACCGTCTTCGCCCTGGAGCCAGGGCTCGCCGCGTCGCCGAACGTTTAACGCCCGTCTCCCCTGCCGGGAACGTGGCCGCGGACGGCCTCCCGATCGCGATCCTGGCCATCGAGGGGACCAACTGCGACCGGGAACTGGCCGTCGCCCTCCGGGCCCTCGGCGCGCGGCCGGAGATCGTCCTCCTCAAGCAGCTCGCCCGCGACGAGGTCGCTCCCGCCCGGCGTCGCCGGCTCGACGACTACCGAGCGCTCTTCCTACCGGGCGGATTCTCCGCGGGGGACTACGTCCGAGCCGGGGCGATCCTTGCGGCGCGCGTGCGCGCCGCCCTCGGCCCCGAGCTCGAGGCGTTCGTACAGTCGGGGCGGCTGGTCGCGGGGATCTGTAACGGCTTTCAGGTCGCGATCGAGCTCGGGCTCCTGCCCGGGCGGGCCGACGGCAAGCTCGGCCCCGCGGGGGCGGCCCTGGTCGCCAACGACTCCGGCCGGTTCGAGTGCCGGCCGACCTTCGTGGCCTGGACCGGGGGTCGCTTCCCGCCGCTCGCCGACGTCCCCGCCGGCCGGCGCTACCTGTTCCCGTCGGCCCACGGGGAAGGAAAGCTCGTGCTGCCGGGCGGCAGCTCCCAGGTGACCGAGCTCGAGCGGGCGGGCCAGATCCTCTTCCGCTGGGTCGCTCCGGACGGAGGTCCCGCGGCGTATCCGTGGAACCCCAACGGCTCCGCGGGGGATGTCGCGGGGCTCACGAACCCGGACGGGAACGTCTTCGGCCTGATGCCGCACCCGGAACGCTCGTTCTTCCGCGCCCAGGCGCCGGACTGGACCCGCGGCGGCGCGCCGGACGGCTTCGGCGACGGCCGGGCGTTCCTCGAGCGCGTCGTCGGCTACGCCGAGCGGAACCGGTAGGTCGCGGACGCCTCCCGCTCGGCCGCCGCAGCTCCCAGACGTCCAGGCGCTCCCCCTCGAGCCGGCGGGAGGCTACGACGCGGACCGCACCTCCGCCGGCGTTCCAGCCGCTCCAGAGCCGGGCGCGGCGCCCGGGGTCCTGCCGCGAGGAGACCAGGACGTACGCCACGCCGGCGGGCGCGAGGTGCGCGGGCAGCCGGGCGAGAATCCGGGCCAGCGTCCGACAGCCGTCGGCCCCTCCGTCGAGCGCAAGGTTCACCCAGCGCGAGCGGTCCCGCTCGTGCGGCCGGGTCGGCAGGTAGGGCGGGTTCGCGAGCACGACCTCGAACCGCCCGAGGCCTCGGCCAAGGTCGGCGCGAACGAGGTCGACCCGCACCCGCCGCGCGCGGGCGAGCGCGCGGGCGACGCGGAGCGCGTGCGGGTTCAGGTCCGTCGCGACGACCCGGGCAGCGCCGTGCCGCGCCGCCTCCACCGCGATCCGGCCCGCCCCGGTCCCGATCTCCAGTACCGTCCGGCCTCGGGCGCGCCGGGCGAACGGCACGAGCAGCTCGGTATCCTCGCGCGCCGGATACGTGAGCGCCGCGTCGTCCGGCCGCGACGCCCGAGGGGAACTGCGACCGGACGGCATGCTCCGGGGGATGGGCTCTTAACCGCCGGGGGCCTAAACGAGTGTCCTTGGTCTCCTCTCGTAGATGCCTCGAGGTCTGTCGGCTCCGGTGAAGATCGGCATCACCGGGCTCCCGGGCTCCGGGAAGACCCAGACCCTGCTTCGGATCATCCAGCTGCTCGAGGAGGAGGGGGTCCGCGTCGGCGGCATGGTCACCGAGCCGATCGTGGAGCGCCACCGCCGCGCCGGCTTCCGCATCACCAACTGGCTCACGAAGGAACAGGAGGTGTTCGCGCACGAGGGGCTGAAGTCCCGCGTGCACTCCGGGCGCTACGGGGTGAACCTCCAGGCGCTCGAGGGCCTCGGGACCCGGGCGCTGGCCGAGGCGCGCGAGTCGGCCGACGTCATCGTGATCGACGAGGTCGGCAAGATGGAGGTCGACAGCGACGCGTTCACCCAGAGCGTCATGGACACGCTGGACGCCAAGAAGTCGATCGTGATGACGCT